>JBKJRD010000050.1:0-36333 GCA_046594885.1 Methylotenera sp.
CTCAATTTTGACAAAGCCAAGGTTTTACTTAAATCATGTTAATAGCATTTCTGTTTCCCAGTGCCCATCCACATCGTCTTGTGCACCCCATTAAATTCAATAGATTAAACCCAACCCAATCCATTCAAATAGAAGGTTTATTAGACATTTGTCTAATATTCTATAATCTCGGTTATCATCAAACTTACCACTCTTAAAGGGCTGTCATGTTATTTAACTGTTCTAGTTTTCAGGGCAATACTAACTTTCCATTTGTAGGTGATATAGAACCCGATACTTGTCCCAGATGTCATCGGCTCTATACATCCGAAGTTTATAGGCTCTTACGCAATTCCTGAAAAATTTAAATGTCAGATAACTTATAGATGTACGCATTTATCTTGTCAGGAAGTGTTTATTGCAAACTATAGAACTCCAGGTTTAAGACCTAATAATTCTAATCCTGATGTTTTAAAGACTATTCTTCCCTTGAGCATCCCGATAGAGAGGAAAAAATAAAAAAGACTTTGCTCGGGCATTGCATTAATGAGTTTGTTTTAGATGAAAATATTAAAGCCTGTGCAAAAAGAGCAACTTGGCTAGGAAATGATGAAACACATTATGTTAAAAAATGGAATGATAAAAATATAAATGATTTAAGAATGTTGATTAAATTAACCGTTAACTGGATTGATAATGCACTCACAACAAAAAAATATCTTAGCGATATGCTTGAATGATTTAATTATTAAGATTTTAGCTAGCGCAAAGGAACAACCCTTTTAAAATCTCTGTGGTAATCACCCATTTTAATAGACGTTTATTAACTTCCACTTTGTGATTTTTCAAACACTGAATCGCCACTAATTAACTCAACAACCTAGAGCTGTAATAATGGAAAAAAAGAAGGGATAAGTAGTTGGTAATATTTTGATCTGTATTTAATGAACTAATAGATTAAAAACAAAACAAATAGAGGACTTTTATATTGTTTAAAGCGCAATCTTATCAATTATATTGCAATTTCCAGCGCCCTATTGTGGGCGTTTTTTAATAGTGAATATGCTTAAAACCTATTTATATAAACCATTGGCTGTCGTAGTAAATTATCTATTAAAACTATCAGAATAAAGTATGAACAACCCTTTAAATCGTAGCATCGTCATTAACGGTAACAATACTGAAATCACGCGTGAACAAATCCGTGCTTATTTTCATCAAACAGCAGATTTGTATGAAAGCTTATTTGAAACGTTAAAAAGTGATGAGGCTTATACCGTCAAACCCAACCATTTAAGACATCCGCTCATTTTTTATTATGGCCATACCAATACTTTTTTTGTAAATAAATTGATATTGGCTGGCTTGATAAATAAGCGTATCAATCCGCAATTTGAGTCTATGTTTGCTGTTGGCGTCGATGAAATGGGTTGGGACGATGTAAACGAGCATAATTACCAATGGCCTACTCCTGCAGAGGTAAAGGCGTATCGAGCTAGCGTGCGCTTGGTGATTGATAAGTTAATTAGCACGTTGCCGTTAGATTTTCCAATTAATTGGGAGAGTTTATGGTGGCCCATTTTGATGGGTATTGAGCATGAGCGCATTCATTTAGAAACCAGTTCGGTATTAATTCGGCAACAGGCTTTACAGTTTGTGCAGCCTGTGGCGAATTGGGCGTCTTGCCAAGTTTTTAATGGTGTTCCGCCAGTAAACAGCTTAGTAGATATTCCCGCAATGGATATTCAATTCAATAAATCAGTCGATTATTACGGTTGGGATAATGAGTACGGTCAATTTAAAGCGCACTGTCCCGCTTTTCAAGCGGCAAAATACCTTACTTCTAATGCGGAATTTTTAGCTTTTGTAGTAGCTGGGGGCTATGATGATGATAAGTACTGGCAAGAAGAAGGCCTAGCTTGGAAGCAATACACACAAGCCAAACATCCTACATTCTGGCTAAAGCAAGGCGACACTTGGTGTTTAAGATTAATGACAGAAGAGGTGAATATGCCTTGGAACTGGCCTGTGGAAGTAAATTATCATGAGGCAAAAGCTTTTTGCAATTGGCAATCTGCCAAAACCGGCAAGCAAGTAAGAATGCCAACTGAGCATGAGTGGTCAAGTATTTACGCGTATGCAGGTTTATCAGATGAAAAAGTATCGAACAGCACAAATGCGAATCTTTTTTTAGATCATTATGCTTCTTCTTGTCCTGTTGATCAGTTTGCGCATAATGAATTGCATGATGTCGTTGGTAATGTTTGGCAATGGACAGAAACGCCTATATTTCCGTTTGATGGATTTAAGGTGCATCCTTTATATGATGATTTTACAACGCCCACTTTTGATGGCCGCCATAATATAATTAAAGGTGGATCTTGGGTTTCAACAGGTAACGAGGCTTTGCAAAGTGCGCGTTACGCATTCAGGCGACATTTTTTTCAACATGCAGGATTCCGATATATTGTGACTGATACTCCAATCGAAGATAACGCATCGCATTACGAATCTGACAAACAGCTTTCTGAATATGCGGAGTTTCATTATGGCGACACCTATTATGACGTGCCTAATTTCCCCAAAGCATTGAGTGATTTTGCTGTGCAAAGCCTGCAATCAAAACCACACAAAACAGCGCTAGACTTAGGTTGTGCAACTGGGCGTGCCACTTTTGAGCTAGCCAAATATTTTGATCACGTGACGGGTATTGATTTTTCTGCGCGGTTTGTTGGCTTGGCCTTAAAGTTGGGGCAACAAGGTGTGTTGCGTTACACCATGGTAAATGAAGGTGATTTAGTCAGCTACCAAGAGCGTAGTTTAGCAGAGCTTAATTTAGTCGACGCAGCGCACAAAGTAGAGTTTTGGCAAGGCGACGCATGTAACCTTAAGCCGAAATTTACTGGTTACGATTTCATTTTAGCGGCAAATTTGATTGACCGACTTTATAGCCCGCGCCAATTTTTAAATACTATTCACCATCGATTAAATGTTGGTGGTGTGTTAATGATTACATCGCCCTACACTTGGTTAGAAGAGCATACCCCGCGTGATGAGTGGATTGGTGGATATAAAAAAGATGGTGAAAATGTGACCACTTTAGATGGTCTGAAAGAAGTGTTAGGTCAACACTTTAAGTTAATGCAGGCCCCCGTTGAAATTCCATTTGTGATTCGCGAAACGCGTCATAAATTTCAGCATACGCTGTCCGAAGTGACGCTGTGGGAACGCGTTGCTTGACGCATAAATTCGTGACACCTTCTTTCGACCAAGTAATTTTACGTGAAGGTTCTCAATCACTGAAATATGATGCCAAACTTCAGACCTTTGGCACAAATGATGTGATGCCAATGTGGGTTGCTGATATGGATTTTGCAGTTCCAGGGGCTGTTACCAAGTCGCTACAAGCAAGGTCAAAACATCCTATTTTTGGTTATTCCATCGCGCCAGAAAGTCTTTATGAAGCACTGATGGATTGGTTACTAGCAAAACATCATTGGCAAGTAAAACGTGAGTGGATTGTGCTTACCCCTGGTGTTGTGCCATCGTTAAATATTGTAGTTGCGGCTCTAACGGCAGAAAACGCAGGTGTAATCGTGCAACCACCTGTGTATTTTCCATTTTTTTCTGCCGTCATTAATCAAAATCGTCGATTAATTGAAAACCCATTAGCTTTAATAGCTGACGAATCAGGTGATTTGCAGTATAAAATGGATTTGGCACAGCTTGATGCCTGTGCCAAGGATGCAAATATGTTGCTGCTTTGCTCGCCGCATAATCCAGTAGGGCGGGTTTGGCGAAAGGATGAGTTGGTCTCTTTATTAGCGATTGCCAACAAGCATGATTTGATTATTTTGGCAGATGAAATTCACGCTGACTTGGTTTATGAAAATTCCCAACATTACAGCTTAAGTTGCTTAGCACATCAATCTGAGCGCCTATTTATATCAGAACAAGCATCTGTATCAAACCAGTCGCACAGAATTATAACAGCCGTTTCGCCCAGCAAAACTTTTAATATTCCAGGTTTAGGGCTTTCAGCATTGATTGTACCCAATGCGGCGCACCGTCAAGCCATTCAATCGCATCTCAATAAAATGGGGGTTTCAGTTACTAACCCATTTAATCTTGTGGCGTTTGAAGCGGCTTATCGCGAAGGTGGCGATTGGTTAAATGCCTTAATACCTTATTTACAAAGCACGGTTGAGTGGGCGATTGCATTTATAAAAGAGAATTTGCCAAAAATAAATGTCATAAGTCCACAAGGCACTTATTTGCTGTGGCTAGATTGCCGAAAACTAAGCCTTGATGACGCGGCATTAAACCAATTTTTTATTCAAGAAGCCAAATTAGGCTTATCTCCTGGTGGTATGTTTGGCCGTGGAGGTGAAGGATTTATGCGCATGAATATTGGCACAACTAAAGCCAATGTGATAGCAGCACTCATTCGCTTGAAATGCGCTTTGGCTTAGCGCAGTTATTTTAGTCATTCAGAAATATACGCTATGCAACAATTCAAAACAAAACCCAGCCCAATAACTTATCGCCGCCAACTTAAAGATTGGCAAATCATTAAAAATTTACTGCCTTATATAATCGCTTTTAAGGCCCGCATTATTTTCACTTTATTGTGCTTAATAGCGGCTAAGGCAGCCAATTTAAGCGTTCCCATTACGCTAAAAAAAATAGTAGACGCAATGACTATTAACACTACTGCCCAAGCGTTGCTGGTAGTGCCAGTTAGCTTGATTGTGGCTTATGGCTTGTTGCGGCTTTCGGCCTCGCTATTTGCAGAGATGCGTGAGTTAATTTTTTCTAAAGTGACTGAAAATGCGGTGAGGCAAGTGGGTTTGCAAGTATTTAATCATTTGCATGCTTTGTCATTACGCTTTCATCTCACACGTCAAACTGGTGGTTTAACACGCGATATTGAGCGCGGTACACGTGGTATTCAATCGCTGATTTCATTTTCTCTTTACAGCATTATCCCCACACTAATAGAGCTTGCTATGGTTTTGGGCTATTTCTTTTATGCCTATGATATTTGGTTTGTGGTGGTGACTTTTACAGCGCTTTTTTGTTATGTGGTGTTTACCGTGGTGGTGACAGAGTGGCGCACCCATTTTAGACGGGAAATGAATAGTCTGGATTCTAAGGCGAATCAGAGCGCGGTTGATTCATTGATTAATTTTGAAACAGTGAAGTATTTTGGTAATGAACAATATGAATCTGCTCGCTATGATGTCAATTTAAAAAAATATGCGCAAGCGGCCATTAAATCGCAAAAGTCATTAGCGTTTTTAAACTTTGGACAGCAAACCATTATCGTAATTGGCTTGGTTTTCATTCTAGCCTTGGCGAGTCAAGGCGTTGCAAGCGGCAAAATGACCATTGGTGATTTGGTGTTGGTGAATGTGCTGATGATTCAATTGTATATTCCACTCAATTTTTTAGGTGTGCTTTATCGTGAGATGAAGCAATCGCTGACAGATATAGACAAAATGTTTCATTTGCTTGAAACCGATCAAGAAATTGCAGATGAGCCAAATGCGCTTGCGCTAGCAATTCAGTCACCCGAATTAGGCCCACATGTTAGTTTTAAAGACGTTTGTTTTAATTATGAACAAAACCGTGGCATATTAAATCATGTGTCTTTTGATATTTTGCCAGGTCAAACGACAGCAGTTGTGGGTCACAGTGGTGCAGGTAAAAGTACCTTATCGCGGTTATTATTTCGCTTTTACGATGTGCAATCGGGTGCCATTTATCTAGATGGTCAAAATATTAAAGCAGTTAAACAAGCAAGCCTAAGGCAGGCCGTTGGCATTGTGCCGCAAGATACCGTGCTGTTTAACGATAGTATTGGGTTTAATATTGCCTACGGTAAACCAGGTGCTAGCCAATCTGAAATCGAAGCAGCAGCAAAGTCTGCCCAAATACACGATTTTATTATGAGCCTACCAAAAGGATACAACACAGATGTGGGAGAGCGAGGCCTAAAGCTATCTGGTGGTGAAAAACAGCGCGTGGCGATTGCGCGAACGCTGCTAAAAAACCCAGCATTACTGGTGTTTGATGAAGCCACTTCTGCACTTGATTCTGAAACTGAACGTTACATACAAAATGAGTTGAATGACCTTGCTAAAAACCACACTACTTTAATCATCGCACACCGTCTCTCTACAATTACACATGCTCATCAAATTTTAGTTATGAGCGCAGGAGAAATTATTGAGCGGGGTACGCATGAGTCTCTATTATCGCTTGGACAACGCTATTGTGAAATGTGGCGTGTGCAACAATCTCAAGGCCAATTACAATAACAATAGCTTGAAATACTTCTATTAAGATATGCGCTTTAATGAAAGTGCATTCACACAATAGCGCAATCTACTTGGCGCTGGTCCATCTGGAAACACATGACCTAAATGCGCATCACAAGTATTGCAGGTTATTTCTACCCGTAATCGACTCAAGCTTTCATCACCAAAGTAGGCCACTGTATTTTGCTGAATGGGTTGCGTAAATGATGGCCAACCTGTGCCTGAATCAAACTTTTCAGTTGAATCAAATAACAAGGTATCGCAACAAGCGCAAGCATATACACCTGCTTCAAAATGGGTACACATTGGTGAACTAAATGGACGCTCTGTTCCTGCATTACGCGTTACTTCATACACATCGTTAGGCAATAAACTACGCCATTGTGTGCTGGTTTTAACAATGCGTTTTTTAGCAGGCGGGTTGCCTTGCGTCACGAATTTTTCAATATCTTGCCAAGTTAGCATTTCAGTATCCAAAGAGTTATCGATAATTTTAAATTATGTGATACGGGATTTAAAAACAAGTTCTGTGTATTTACTGCATCCATAAAATGTAATGTGTTCAAGTGAGTACGTTGTTAAATAAATATAAATCAAATCTATTGGCGCATTATGCAATCGTTCGAACTTAATTATTAAAAGATGGCCTCAGGGATTGATTAAATTAAAAAAATACACAATAACAGGCTGACAAAATGAGTGCTAAGCAGCTTAACAGAACTGATCGCATGCGTGGCGCTTTGTGGGGTATGTTTATTGGTGATGCATTAGCAATGCCAGTGCACTGGTACTACAACATAGCTGCGCTGTGGCAAGATTTCGGTCAAATACGCGATTATCAATCTCCCAAGGCGCATCATCCAAACTCCATCATGGCATTAGCAAACACAGCCAAAGCTGGGCGTGGTTCGCAAGATGGCGACATAGTGGGAGGTGTGATTTTAAAAGGTAAAAAACAGCATTGGGGGCAAACCAACCGCCATTACCATCAAGGCATGCAAGCAGGGGATAACACCTTAAATCTGTTGTGTGCTCGAGTTTTATTGCGCTCCCTTGCTAAAAAAGGCTATTACGAGGCAACTGATTTTTTGCATGAATATATTCGTTTTATGACAGAGCCAGATCGTCATAACGATACCTATGCAGAATCTTACCATCGCGACTTTTTTTCAAATTATGATAAAGGCATCGCTCCCGAAAATTGTGCAGGAAATGAGGGTCATGACACAGCCTCTATTGGTGGCTTGGTTAGTTTACCTTTAGTAATTATGGCCACATTGCGTGATGGTGATTTAGAGACTGTGAATGCGGCTGCTTTAACATTACAACGCCTCACACATCGCTCATCCTTACTTGAACGCCACACGCTTGAACTAAGTAAATTACTGTTTCATATTTTTCACGATATCAATCCAGACAAAGAGCAGCTTGCCTGCGCAGCATCTACTAGACTTGGTTTCTCAGTTGAAAAAATTGTTCGGTATGTTCGCGCCAACCAAAGCTCAGATCTTGAAGTTATTGGCGGCCTGCTTAGCCCTGCCTGCTATATTGATCAATCGTTTCCTTCAGTACTTTATCTAGCTGCACGCTACCATAGTGATTTTGAAAGTGCGTTGATTGCTAATACCAATGTTGGTGGAGATAATTGCCATCGAGGTGCCGTGCTTGGTGCAATACTCGGAGCTACATTAGGAATATGCGCTATACCAAAACGCTGGATTAATGGATTAACATCGCATGATGCATTAAATGACGAAATAGAGCTTTTTATTTCACAATATGCGTGATTATTAAATCTTTAATCTTTTATAATAGTTTCCGTGCACTAATTACTTCTTTAAAGTTGTTTATATGACTCTAGAACTCATGTTTTAAAATTGTACCCAAGGCTTAGAAAGCATAATTAACAGTAAAAGAAATTAGCTAATTTGCAAAAGCAGATATCCTAGATAAGTTTTAAATGCCAGCTAAGTGTGAGATCAAAGTTGTGCTTGATTCAAGTTAATTCAATATCTAATTTCCAGTGCCCATCCACATCGTCTTGAGCACCCCATATTCTATAAGCCTTACAGCCTAGTGAGGCTTTTTCATTTGTGCTGAATTTGATATTATTTAGTTCGTTTAGGGGCTGTGCAGGGCTATCCTACTATGGCGTCATAAATATTCCTTAACCAAGCTTATATAGTTTTTAAACTGTAAATGAAGCATTAAATCTATTAAGCAGCACCTATAATCAACATTGCAGATTTTCAGGCCCAAGAACATCTAAACTTATTAATTAAGTCCGCAAAGATAAATTCGTTTCAGCTAGGATTTATAATGTTAGCGTTTGATAGGATAGCTCGCTTAAGCCGTCTTGCGCGCGATATAGCCGAGCTTGTTGAACACCACCGTCTCGATGCGCCACAGCAGGTGGCGCAGATGGCGATGCGCCGGTGCACAGTGACCGCTCACCACGTTGCTTAGGTCGAAGAAGGCCAGCGGCTGCGACTCACAAGTGACCGCCAGCACTTCTCCGTGCGGATCGATGTCGATCCCTTTCGGGCCGCCTTCTTGTGGGTTGTTGCGACCACGCCCGAACACGGTTTTGTCCATGACCCGAAACAGGTTGCACGGGTCGCGCCTGCCTTTCCAACTCGTGCCGTTCCTCGAGTAAACATTGACATACGGCGCTCCAGCGTCGGCGACCAGGATGTGCTCAAGATCGGGGGTGAAGCGCACTCCGTGCGGGCAGAGTACGTTACGAAGGATGCCGTCTGGCTCGGCGCCTGAGTGCAACGTCCGTGAACGCTCGTAGAGCAAAACGCTGTGTGTGTTGTGGTTGCTGACGGCGATCCAGGCGCCGTCAGGGCTGACGCTGATACCGTCAGGGCAGTCGAGCCTGTGCGCCAGCAGAACCGCGTCGCTCGTTGCCTCGTAGCCGCGCCTGCGATCAAGTATGTGCCTCGTCACGGTGTCGGAGTAGTTGTTACAGACGAGCAACTCGACCGTGTGCGCGTCAAGTGGATAGGCTGCCACCGAACCGGGCGTGCGGATCAGACGGCCTGATCCGCCGCCGAACTTCTGCTGCGCCGACAGGCAGTGCCGCGTAATCGTCGCGCACGGCGCGGGCGCCTCGAAGGTCTCTACGTCGCCGTGGCGATTGGCGATGACCAGTGTGTGTTCATCGAGGAAGCATAGACCGTGCGGCTCGTCCAAGGTCGGCGCCTCGATCTCAACAACGTCTGTTAGGAGCACCATGTTGCCGTTAGGGCCAGCATCGATCACAATCTCGAAAATAGCTATTCGGTTGGCACGGAATCCAGCCACGGCCAACCGCCGCCCGCTCGGTGAAAACATCACGTCCTCAGTTCGCCCAAGCTCAGTCAGAACGCTTGTCGCTTTTTCGCACGCAGTCCAGTTCAAAGCAAAGTCCATCAATCATTCTCCACCGCTCGCGTCTAGTAAATATTTCATGATTACAACTCCATTGATGCCAGATTAGCGCTATCTTAGCTGTTTAGTTATCGTTGTATGGATTGCTAAATCTTCGCGTTTGGCTTCAATGACTCCGACAGCTTTCTTGTCAACGAATAAAACGTAATCAGCGGAGCCAATATCTGTTTGGTACTCCCGTGCGGCAATGCCAATACCAGCGTTAAAATCCATTTGCTTGGAATGTTGGACTACCCAGCCAGCTTGAAGCAAGAGTGCATCAATATTGTCGCGTGCTTTTTGCTCTGAATTCTGGTTATCGGTCATGTTTAATTAGGCTATTAGTTTGCTTTTATAGAGCCAACCTCAAAGATCTATTTACTATGTTAATATTTTCTTGCTCAACGCCTATGTTTTTTGCAAGTGCTGTCCATTTAGAAAATGCTTCAATGGCTTCATCTAAAATGAGCGACGGATTATTAATATCAAAATTGACACCAGTATCCACAATAAGCTTACGATTAAAACCATCTGATAAACCGCCAAGGGTCATTTGATGGCGTAGAGTGTATCCAGATCCTGCAGCAAAAGTTAAGTCATAAGCTGGTGCTAACTCCCATTCTTTAGACTCACTTTTCATTAAAAAAGAGATGTTTTTCACATGATCATCCTGGTTCCTGCCAACGATATTGAAAACCATCCTTTTATATGCCTGCTCTAGGGCTGGATAACCCAGCTTAAGTTCAAGAATCAGCCTGAACCAAGCCTCATAGCTATATGATTGAGGTCGATTAAAATCGACATGTGTCATCCCTCCGAGGCTATGCATGTGGAGCTTCTCTACACCAGCTCTATCAAATCGTTTGGTCATAAAATGAAATAGCCCCGACTCGTCCTGCTGGTAATCAACCTCTGCCATATGAATACCTAGCGATTTTGCAATTTTTGCATAAGTGTATTCGATACGATTGTAAGGTTTAGCCTTCATATCCAAAGCATTAGCTGAACCTACTCCATCAAATTTAATTAACCATGCCTCATCTTCTTTATGTGGCCTAGCATAACCTGACCTCACTTTATTATTTTTCTTGTCCCATAGTATCAACGCCTTTGCTCGCGCACCCCCTGCAGAACCTCCAACTTTCATAATCTCTTGGATTGCATCAGAGGTGTCACCTTCAATCAACTTTCTGGCAGACTCAACCAATTCTTTTATTTCTAAAGCCTGCTCATCTGCTGCAGTTTTTCGTTGCAGATGTGGCGAATACTCTAGGGCACCTACTGCTCTGTTACCAACATATAGAAGACGTTGCACAGGGCTTAAAGCTTTTTCTGGCTCACCTCTTGATTCAAAATAACTTCTAATGATGAGATTGCCAAAAGAGTCTGGTAGTGAATCGGCAATTACGCCTGGCAATCCTACAAAGGCGTCTAGTGAGCGAAGTTCAGGAAATTCAAATGTGCGCAGCTCTAAAGGCAATTGCTTAGGTGACAGTGAATAGCCCGTCTGAATGTATTCTTTACTATATGCAAACCCAATGCGTCCGTTCCTATACTGGATGACATCACCTACATCACTTCCCCATAGTGAAACTTTGGCTTTTGAGGAAATATCTTTCTCTGATTTTTTTTGTTTTTTAACAGCCATTATTAACTCTTTATTTTACGATAAGCATTTTTACGAATCGTACCACGGCTTGAAATTGCCTCTCCTGATGGCAGAGTGTCTGGCAGTAAACCTTCTAGCAGGCCAAGAAGATTCATTACTCGTAAGACTTTAATGAATGAAGATAGCTTCACATCTTTTCCAGACTCCATGTCTAGTATTGTTTTTACATTTAGTCCACTACGCTCAGATACCGACGCTGCAGTTAGGTTTTGTTCAAGTCGCTTAGCGCGCAAACGCTCCCCAACTATCTGAGCAATCTCATTATTTGTTAAAAAATCCGCTATAGTGGTCATAATGAGTTTATTTATGTAAACTTGCCCATTATAGTAATTAAATTGAAATTTGCAAATTATTTACAAAATATCCATTTTAGTGGATTAAATGAATTAAAATATATCAATTAATCCAATTTAGAGGATATATTGACGAGATATAGGCTGCTAAAATTAATACTAGGATCAAATCTGCTATTTAAATTAATGGCACAGACTCCGTCCAGTGCCCAGAGCCATCGTCTTGAGCACCCATCAACTAATTAATCGTAATTACCGTACTTTAAGCCTTTAGCATTGATAGCCTGCTTTTTAACGGTTATAGTATCTTTATAAAAACAAACAATAACGTAGTTAATTTATAAGGATAAATCAATGGCTGAGGTGCGTCCTGTACTCATCATTATTGACGATGACCCGCTCATTACCGATACCCTGCACTATGTGCTCAGCAAGCACTTTGAGGTGTGTGTGGCCGATTCACGCGCGCAAGCAAAAAGCCTATTAAGACAGCTAGATGATCCGCCTGCGCTTGCATTAGTTGATTTGGGTTTGCCGCCATCGCAACATAAGCCAGATGAAGGTTTTAAAATGATAGGCGAATTATTAGCGCATTCGCCTAGCATGAAAATTCATGTGCTTTCTGGGCAAAGTGATGATGTCAATGTTAAACACGCGCTTGCTTTGGGCGCGTTGGATTTTATTCCTAAGCCTTGCGATGTGGATAAATTAAAAGAGCTGCTTTTAAATTCATTAAAGGTTCAAAGTGTTGAATTAACTGCGCAAGCGCAAACCGAGAAAGCTGAAGACAAAAATGGCGGCATGATGGGCGAAAGTTTGCCCATGCAAACCTTAATCACGCAGATCCGCCAGTTTGCTGACTCACCTTTTCCTGTATTGATTGAAGGCGAATCGGGCGCTGGAAAAGAGCGCGTTGCGAGTAACTTTCATCGTTTTAGCAAGCGCGCAAAAGCGCCCTATTTATCCATTAATTGCGCAGCAATTTCACCCATGCTGGCAGAGTCTATTTTATTTGGTCATGCGAAAGGTGCATTTACAGGCGCCAATAACGCTAACACAGGCTATTTTGAAGACGCAGTTGAAGGCACGCTTTTCTTAGATGAAATTGGCGAATTGCCGCTTGAAATGCAAGCTAAATTATTACGCGTGCTAGAAAATGGCGATTACACCCGGGTGGGCGAAACGCAAGTGCGTAAAAGCAAAGCGCGTGTGGTAGCAGCTACCAACCGAGATTTGCGTGCAGAGGTGCGGGCGGGCAATTTCAGATCAGATTTATATCATCGCTTAAGTGTGTTTGCCGTCAAAGTGCCGCCATTGCGCGATTTAGCCGAAGATAGTTTGATTTTGCTGCAGCATTTTAATGACTTTTATGCGCGCGAAACTGGTCAACAATCTTTTAAGTTGGATAATAAAGCGCAATCACGTTGGTTAAGTTATCATTTTCCAGGCAATGTGCGCGAGTTGCGCAATATCATTATTCGCTTAATTGCTAAATACGCCGGTCAAACAGTAAACGAGGTGCAGCTTTCGGCCGAATTAGATTTGTCGCGCCAAAATGAGATTGATGGCGTGCCAACCATCAGCAATAGTGGCGATTTATCAGGCTATGCACTGCAGCATTTGCAAAATGAAGCCAATGTTAACCTGGACCAAGTTTTAAAATCTTGGGAAAAAGCTTATGTTGAAGCGGCCATGAAAATCACCCATGGCAATTTAAGCCAGGCCGCTAAAATGCTGGGCATTAATCGCACCACGCTATACAGCCGCATTCAATTACAAGAGGAAAAATAACCCAAAATGTTTGTTTTGAACGAATTGTGTTGTTGGCAATGATTGAAAAAAAAGTGCTGGAAAGTTCGCTGTACGAATTTGTACAATTTTACTTTTTGCGCGCCATCCGCATCATTTTTAGTGTGTCCGCTTCATCTCAAAACATACATTTTGTTCATTTTATAAAGAAGCTATGTATTACGCCCATTTTGGTATAAAAGAGCCGCCTTTTAAAATCACCCCCAATACCGAAGTTTTCTACACGGGTGGTAAGCGTGGCGCAGTTTTAGATGCGCTGATTTATGCCATTTTAAATGGTGAAGGCATTGTAAAAGTGGTGGGTGAAGTGGGTAGCGGCAAAACCATGCTGTGTCGCATGTTGCAAACCATGCTGCCAGACAAAATTGAGAGTATTTATCTGGCCAACCCGAGTGTAGCGCCAGAAGACATTTTGCATGCCATTGCGTTTGAAATGCAATTGAAACTACCCAAAAACGCCGATCGTTTAAAGGTGATGCAAGTGTTGCAAAGCCATTTGTTGGCGCGTCATGCGGCTGGTAAACAAGTAGTGATTTTTGTAGAAGAAGCGCAGGGCATGCCACTAGCGACTTTGGAAGAAATCCGACTGCTATCTAATTTAGAAACCAAGCACGACAAATTGCTGCAAATCGTGCTGTTTGGTCAACCTGAATTAGACGATAACCTGAATCAAACGCACATCCGGCAATTGCGAGAGCGTATAACCCATAGCTTTAATTTGGCGCCGCTAGCGCCTAAAGAAATTGGCGAATATCTCATATTCAGGTTACGCGCCGCAGGGTATTATGGGCCACATTTATTTACAAAATCGGCGGTAAACGCGATTGCGTCATCTGCGCAAGGCTTGGTGCGACGCGTGAATATTTTGGCAGACAAAGCCTTATTGGCCGCTTTTGCAGAAAATCTTTATCAGGTGACGCCAAAGCAAGTGCGTGCGGCCATTAAAGACAGTGAGTTTGGTTTAGAGCAAGCAAAGTTAACGGTTAGAAAGTCACAAATTTTAATGTGGCTAGGTTTGCTGGTAATAGGCGTAACTTTAGGCTACTTAACCAGTTATTTATTGCAAAAATCATATGGTAAAGTAGCAAATAAGGTTTTGGTGACGCAGCCCACTAAATCAGTTGCTCAGCCAGTGCAAAATACGCCACAACCAATCACACCCGCAATAAAACTGATACCACAAGATATAGTTACAGTAGATGCTGATGCAGCACCCGCTGATATTGTTGAAATCAACCCAGTTTTGCCGCAAGGCGATATCTTAAGTAGACGCTTAGCGATCACTTCAAGCTGGTTGGCGAATCAGCCACCCGCAACGGTTAGCATTCAGTTAATGGGCGCTAGTAGCGATGAACAGTTAACTGCTGATTTAACGATTTTAAGCCAAAAAATTGAGCTAGATAATATTTACGTGTATCGCACGCTAGTGAATAATCAGCCATTTTTAACGGTATTATATGGCGGTTTTACTAACCGATTTGAAGCCACGCAAGCGCTAAAAAAATTGCCCGATGAAATTCAAAAAAATCACCCACAATTACGCACAATTGCAGGCGTGTTGCAAGAAATACAAAAAACGCCATAGAAATCATTTTTTATAATTAAAAATTATAAGAAATTCAATGGCTTAGTATTGCAATTTAACCCTGCTTGTGCGATAACATATAGCGTACGCAATTATTAGGGAGCAGGCACGTCGTGCTTAATCAAAACAGTAAAGTTAAACCATTGAAATTAAGCTTATTATTGGCCATTTGTTTTGTTGCAGTTGGTTGCGCGCATGAGTCAAAAGTGGCGCCATCTAAAGGCCATATTGATGGTGGTTTACCTGCTCAAAATACGCTTCAAAATACGGTTAATAATGCAGTGAATACTGCACCAATACCCAAACCTATTCGCGTTAATCCACAATTACCTGTGCCCAAACAAACGACTAAATCGCTCACTTACAGCGTGGTTGTGAATGAAGTGCCAGTGAAAGAAATTTTGTTTGCGCTCGCGCGCGAGAGTAAATTAAATATTGATATTCATCCTTCTATTCAAGGTCGTGTCACCTTAAATGCAGTCGATCAAACCTTGCCGGCCATTCTAGAGCGCTTGGCGCGTCAGGTAGATTTGACTTATAGAATGGAAGGTAATGTACTTTATATAGTCCCTGATCAGCCTGTGTTACGCATTTACAAAGTCGATTATGTGAATATGAATCGTGATACCAAAGGTTTTATTGGCGCGGCAGCTGAAATTTCTAGCACAGGACAAGGCGCCAACATTAGCGGAGGCGCTGGCGGACAGGGCGCAACTGGCGGTGGCTTAGGTGGTGCTGGTGGAACAAGCAATAATAGCTCTCGAACCGCGGTGACCAGCGAATCTAAAAACCATTTGTGGGAATCGCTCATTATCAATATTAAAGAGTTGCTGGCCGAAACCGACAAGGAGGTGATTGTGTCGCGTTTTGGCACTTCGGAAACCAGAGCACAAAATGCCAACACGGGTGGAACTGCGAATGGAAGTGCAATTACTTCTACAGCAGCAGAAGCAGCACTGTCATCGCAAGCGGCAGGTGCTGCAGCTGAGGAACGTAACCAACAACGCTTAGAATATAAAACCTTACAAGCAGCTAATGTAATTGCCAATGCAGAAACAGGTGTAATCAGTGTGAGGGCAACTAGTAAACAGCATGAAAAAGTACAAGAGTTTATTGACAGGGTAATGGGAAGTGCTAGAAAACAAGTGCTTATTGAAGCGACGATTGTAGAAGTGCGCTTAAGTGATAGTTTTCAAGCAGGTATTGATTGGAGCCGTATAAAAAATCAAGGAGTTGATGGCTTTCAGTTTCAGCAGACACTTGGCCCAGACGCGACATTTGCTGGCGGTGCGTTTACTGGCGCAGGCACAAATGCATTAGGGGAGGCAACTACAGCAGGATTTGTTGCAGGTTACATAGGCAATATTGCAGCATCAATTTCATTACTAAAGCAATTTGGGGATACAAAAGTTTTATCCAGTCCTAAATTAATGGTGCTCAATAATCAAACAGCAGTTTTAAAAGTGGTTGATAACTTAGTTTACTTCACGATTCAAGCACAGATTTCGCAGGGGAATAGCCTTACGGGTAATAACTTGCAATCATTTACGACAACACCGAACACTGTGCCAGTGGGGGTAATTATGAGCGTTACACCGCAAATCAATGATACTGGTGATGTTAGCGTAAATGTGAGACCGACAATTTCGCGGGTTGTAAGAAGGGTTCCAGACCCTAATCCAGCGCTAAGAGCAACCGTTACAAGTGGTGGGCAGTTGCTGCCCGACGCTATCCTTAGTTTAATACCCGAGATTCAAGTGCGCGAAATGGAATCAATGCTTCAATTAAAAAGTGGTAATACGGCAATACTTGGAGGTTTAATGCAAGATGAAATTTTTAGAAATACAGATAAAGTCCCTGGATTAGCTGATATTCCTGGAGTAGGGCTAGTTTTTACAGGTAAAAACGATGCCACACGCAAAACTGAATTAGTTATTTTTCTGCGCCCAACAGTGATTACAAGCGCTAGCCTAGAAAGCGATGAGCTAAAAAGCTACAAACAATACTTACCAGCACAGCAATTACAAAATGTGCTGGAACAAGCGAATTAATTTGTAGATGCTTGCGGGTAGATTAATCGATGAGTTTACTGATTAAAGCATTAGATAAAGCGCAACAGGCTAAAGCACTAGCAGCGCAATTAAAACCAGCGACTGAGATTGAACAAAATACGCAAACTAGTCAAGCCGATGTGAATGCAAAACGCAAGCCATCTGCGATGCATCAACAGGATGTTGCAGCAAAATCGGCTAATCAAGTAACAGCAGAAAAATTAGCAGCCTTAAATGCCCTAGAAATGGAGTTATCGCCCGTCTCCAAAAACACTAATAATCCATCTTTATATAGCATTAAATCCGCAGATAAACCTATTTCCTCGATGAGTGATGTGTCTATATCACAAGCGCCTGTCAGCTCTAGCAAGGCGAATGCCAGCAGCAAAGCTTCTGCTAAAAGTGCCGCAAATGTATTTTCTGCTAAACGTATCGAGTCTAACAATCGAAATAGCATGCTGGCATTAATTGCAGCGCTTGGCTTAAGCGTTTTGTTGGCGGCTGCCGCCTATTTTTATCTGTTTATGGATAATGAACCAGATTTTGTGATTGCCAAGCGACCCGCGACCATGCCAGCAAGTACTGCATCTGTGGCACCTGTTTCAACATTGAGTTCAGAAAAATTGTCAAATCAGCCAGTTTCTGGTGTTGCAATAGAACGGCCACCTGCACCATCGGCAATCGAACAAGCAGTAACGCAGCCTGAAAATTCGGCAATAAAAACAGCCAATACGCCTAAGCTTGAAAGCTTAGCGGAAAATACTATGCAATTGGCAGAAGCACCGATGGCGTTAACGCCCAAAAGTAAGCCAAAACAAACGACAACAAAAATGCTCGACGTTGTAGAGATTGCCTCAAAAAGTGCTTCTATAGAAGTTTCTAAAACTAAGCCACAATTAGCTGTTAACCCCGTTTTAATGGATGCTTATAACGCCTATAACGCTGGCGATGATGCAGTTGCCAGCAAGCTTTACAGGCAAGTGTTACAACAAGATTTACGTAACGTGGATGCGCTGTTGGGTTTAGGTGCAATCGCGCAAAGGCAGGGCCGAATAGCAGATGCTAATGGTTGGTATGGCAAAGTGTTGGAACTAGAACCCAGAAATGCTTTGGCTGTGGCAGCGGTTTTGCAAAGTCAACCACAAAACAATGTGGCTAGTAGTGAAAGTCGCATTAAAAATATGCTGGCTAAGCATCCAGATGACCCGAATTTACACGCGACTTTAGGTAATTTTTATGCAGATTTAAATCAATGGGGGGATGCGCAACAAGCTTATTTTGAGGCGTACCGTTTAAATTTGAGTGCCGATAATGCGTTTAATTTGGCAGTGAGTTTAGACCAATTAGGCAAATCAGCGTTGGCTTTGCCGTATTATCAGCGCGCGTTGCAACTTGCACAATCGGGCAGCACTAACATTGACAAAAATGCATTGCAAGCACGCATTGAAGCGATTCAATAAATATTGCCCTAAAAAACGGGTTAAGTAATGAACAGGACAGTCACAAAAAATTGATATTATTAAAGATGCAGTCAAACAACAAAAACAGGTTTCAATCATGACCGAACAGCGGCGAAAACTGCGCTTGGGCGAGCTGATGATGCAGCAGGGCTTGATTAGTCAGGATCAGCTGCGTATCGCGTTGATTGAGCAAGAGCAAAATAATATTCCGCTAGGTCGTCAGCTAGTGCGCTTGGGCTTTGTGTCTGAGAGCATGGTGCGCGATTTGGTGGCGCACACCATTGGCCAAGAAAGTATCGATTTAAGCACCGTGGTTGCCGATAATGATGCCTTAAGCATGGTGCCAGAGGATTTTTCACGGCGCTATCACTTATTGCCAGTGGCGTATGAAGACCTGACCAAAACCATGATTGTGGCAATGGCGGATATGTTTAACGTGGTGGCGTTAGACCAGTTACGCGCCATGCTGGGTGGGCAGATTCAGCTAAAACCTGTGATGGCGGCTGAAGCGCAACTTGAAGAACATATTGACCAATTTTACGGATATGAGCTTTCAGTAGATGGCATTCTGCGCGAGATTGAAACGGGCGAAATTGATTACCAAAGCTTAACCGCCGATGGCAACGAATACACGCAACCTGTGGTACGTTTGGTTGGCGCGTTATTGATGGACGCAGTCAAACGTACCGCATCAGATATTCACTTTGAGCCAGAATACGCTTTTTTACGCATTCGCTATCGTATTGACGGCGTATTGCAGCAAGTGCGCAGCATTCACAAAAGCTATTGGCCTGGCATTGCGGTGCGCTTAAAAGTGATTTCTGGTATGGATATCGCTGAAACACGTTCGCCACAAGATGGCCGTTTAAACATGAACTTGTGCGGCCGCCCGATTGATTTCAGGGTTTCTACGCACCCGACAATACACGGCGAAAATATTGTATTGCGGGTGTTAGATCGCGAAAAATCCATTATTCCGTTGGAACGCATGGGTTTACGCACCAGCACATTGGCGCAGTTAAAATTGATGATGACGCGGCCTGAGGGTATTTTGGTCGTCACAGGCCCAACCGGTAGCGGCAAAACCACTACGCTGTATTCGTTGCTTTCACATTTAAATGATGAAACGGTGAATATTATGACGCTGGAAGACCCAGTGGAATATCCAGTCACCATGATGCGCCAAACCTCTGTGGCCGAAGTGAACAAGGTCGATTTTGCCAATGGTATTCGCTCGATTATGCGGCAAGATCCCGATATTATTTTGGTTGGCGAGATTCGCGATCAAGATACCGCCACCATGGCTTTCCGCGCGGCCATGACTGGTCATCAAGTATTTAGCACGCTACATACTAATTCTGCATTAGGCGCATTTCCGCGCTTAACCGATATCGGTATTTCACCCGATATTATGGCCGGCAATATTATTGGCGTGGTGGCACAAAGGTTAGTGCGCGTGTTGTGTCCGCAATGCAAAGAACCCGTTAAGCCAACAGATGAGCAGCGTAAAATTTTAGGTGTTAAACGCAATGAAGCGATTCAGATATACCGGCATAAAGGTTGCAAGCGTTGCAACCAAACTGGCTATCGCGGCCGTATGGCGATTGTAGAATTACTGCGTATTGATGCCGATATGGATGCGTTAATTGCGCGGCGTGCGCATTTGGATGAGTTGCGCAAAGTGGCCTTAGATAAAGGCTTTACTACGCTGGCTGATGACGGCGTGCGCCGCATTTTAGAAGGTTACACCAGTATTGATGAAGTGATGCGCGTGATTGACTTAACCGCGCGACTGAGCCAGTAATCGCACTGTGGCAACCTTTAATTACAAAGCGATTGACCAAACTGGTCGGCATGCGCAAGGCCAGATTGATGCGTCAAACGAAGTAGATTTAGAGCTGCGCCTAGAGCGCATGGGTCTAGATTTAATTACATTCAGGGCTAGCGCTAAATCCAGCAATGCGTTTGCAAAAAGCAAAGTGAGCAATCGTGATTTAGTCATGTTTTGCTTTCAGCTAGAGCAGTTAACCAGTGCTGGCGTACCGATTTTAGAGGGCTTAAATGACTTGCGCGAAAGTACGCAGAACCTGTATTTTCAAAAAGTATTAGGCGCAATTGCGGGTGAGGTAGAGGGCGGAAAAATGTTAAGCCAAGCCTTAGCCGAACACCCAGACGTGTTTGATGAAGTGTTTGTGAACTTGGTTGGCGCTGGCGAACAAACCGGGCAATTGCCAGCCGTATTTGATAATTTATCCAATACACTTAAATGGCAAGATGAATTAATGAGCCAAACCAAAAAACTATTGGCTTATCCGCTGTTTGTGTTGGTAGTTGTGTTGGCCGCGGTGACTTTTTTGATGGTGTATTTAGTGCCAGAAATGGTCAAATTTTTAAATAGCCTTGGTCAGGAACTGCCACTAAATACCCGCATTTTGATTTTTATTTCGAATGCTTTTGTCAATTATTGGTGGTTGATTATTACTGTGCCACTGGTGTTGGCAGCAGGGGTGGTGGCTTATGTAAAGCAAAGTGCTGAGGCGCGTTATCGCTTTGATTACCTGAAATTAAAACTGCCATTAACGGGCGATATTTTGCACAAAATTATCATGGCGCGCTTTGCCCGCTATTTTGCCTTGATGTATCAAACGGGCATTCCGATTTTGCAAGCGATTAAAACCTGCGAAAAGATTGTGGGTAATCGGGTCATTGCCGATGCACTCAGCCGTGCACACGCGCAGATTAACGCGGGCGATAGCATGTCTGAAAGTTTTCATAATGCGGGATTGTTTCCGCCTTTGGTGGTGCGCATGATTAAAGTGGGCGAAACAACAGGCGCGCTGGATAAATCGCTACTGAATATTAGCTATTTTTACGACAGGGACGTGAACGAGTTAATGCAAAAAATGTTGAAACTATTAGAGCCTGCCTTAACCGTTATTTTGGGCTTAATATTAGCGTTTATTATGGTTTCTGTGTTGGGCCCAGTGTACGATTCATTCAGTAAAATGAAGCTTTAAAGATGACATTGACCATGGTAAAAATTGACTAAAAAAACATGTTAAGTAGCGCTAAAAAACTTATTCTGTGTGCCAATAATAACAGTTTAACGGCTGGTATTTGGCATGGTAATAGGCTGCAAAACTACGCGGTATTTCATAATATTGATCAAGATTACACGGTCTTTAGCGAGTATTTAAACCAGCAATCTGACACCAATATTTACTTGATTGTGGATGCGGTAGAAGAAGATTACAAATTAGAAAGTTTGCCACATACGGGCGGCAACGCGCGTCGCGAAATTATTGAGCGCAAGCTCAATCAATTTAATCGCAATAGCACGTTTCGTGCGGCGCATTTTATTAACCGCAGTACCGATAAACGCAAAGATGACAACTTTTTATTTGTGTCATTAAGCAATGCCGATTCGCTGCAAGGCTGGCTGGATGTGATTCAGGCCAATCAATCGCCATTAGTGGGCGTGTATTTGCTGCCCATGTTAAGCCAAGTGATGGTGCGGCAAATGAAATTGATGGCGCCGCATATTTTATTGTGCGAGCAGTTGCCATCTGGTTTTAGGCAAACTTATTTGCACAATGGCCGCTTGCGCATGAGCCGTTTGGTGCCAATGATTAATATTAAGCCCAATCAGCTGGCTTATTTTTATTTGGTTGAGATTGAAAAAACGCGACTTTACTTGATGAGCCAGCGTTTAATTAGCGGTGAAACGCCACTGCAAATGGTGTTGCCAGCGCTGGATAATTCACATCACGAAATCGCTAAAAGCATTAGTCAAGACCAAGGTTTAGAGTGCAAAACGGTAGATATTTTAGCTTATGCTAAAAATATTAATTTGGCACAAAGCTTAATTCAACCGCACCCAGAACTGTTGCACATGCAGCTGCTTGCCAATGGCAATGTGCCCGATAACTTAGCGCCTGTTGCTTACAGCAAGATACATAACCTGAATAATACTTGCCGTATTTTATATATTGTTACGGCAATAGTGCTTGTATTGGGCTTGGGTTTGAGCGGATATTATGCTTGGCAAGGCAAACAGCAAAAAAATAAATTACAATTGATTGCTGCACAAACACAACAACAGCAACAGTTGTACGATGAAGTTGCTAAAAATTTCCCCAGCACACCCATACCCAGTGCCGAATTAAAAGTGGCAGTCGAATTAGCACAAACGATTCAAAAAAATAATCAGACGCCGACGCAGTTAATGCAAATTTTAAGCGATGCGTGCGAAGCTTTACCAAAAATTACACTGAATAAAGTACGTTGGTTACTAAGCCCAACAACAGATGTTCAGGATGGTGATCGCAACGCGAATCAGTTAGCCACACAAAATAATGCAAATTTAAGTGTTAATAATGCGAGCGCAGACCCAACAAAATTAATGCAGGTAGGCTTTGTGAATGCAGAAATTGAAGGTTTTACAGGTGATTATCGCGCGGCACTCAATACGGTGGGCCAGTTTGTTGCTATCTTAAATGCTAACCCAGCGGTAGCAGAGGTGACCATTTTGCAAGAGCCGGTTAATGTTAGCTCGCTGGCAAATTTGCAGGGCAGCACCACAGACGAAACTGCGGCAGAACTTCCACCAGCGCTGTTTAAATTAAAAGTGGTGCTAAAACAAACCAATGTGGATGCAACAAGCGCGGTGAATCCATTGGCAGGTGCTGCAAGATGAGCGTGACACAACAAGATTGGCGTAAATTACGTAACCCCATTATTGGCTTGGGTTTGGCATTAATAGTGGCTGGATTATTAATCAGTGTTGCAGACCAATATCGCAAAAAAAATGCAGCGGCTTTATTTGCCCAGCAAAATCTACTCAACCAAGCGCGACAAAAATTTCAATCCTCTGGCACAGAAAAACAAACCATTACACAATATTTGCCCGCTTATAATGCGTTAATAGCCAACGGTTTTATTGGCGAAGAGAAGCGCATTGAGTGGATAGAAACCCTGCGTCAAATTCATCATCAACACAAACTATTCAATATTGATTACAGTATTGGCTTACAAGAAAATTACAAAGCGCCATTTTTAGCTAACTTAGGTAGTTTTGTGTTGCATCGGTCGGTGATGAAGTTGAATTTAGGCATGTTGCATGAAGGCGATTTACTGACGCTACTAGACGGTTTACAAGCGCAATCGACACCATTTATAGTGCGAGAATGTGAAATTACCCGACCAATAGGTTTGGTGATTAACACTGCAAACATTAGTGAAAATTTAAAAGCCGCTTGTGAAATTGATTGGATCACCTTGCGTGACCCACAGTTAACGGGAGCATTATGATGCAATTTTTAAAACTGTGTATATTAATAGCGATGCAAGCAGTGCTTGTGCAACCTAGCTTTTCCGCACAGCCGGTGGGCCGTTTGTTTAGCACGCCCGCAGAACGCAACAAGTTGGATTATCTGCGGCAAACCAAAAAAGTTATCGTGGCAACTCCGATACAATCGACTACGCAACCAACAGAATCAGCGCCTGTTGACTTGCCTGATGCAATCAGTTTGCAAGGCTATGTAAAGCGCAACGATGGCAAACAAGGCACAGTATGGATTAATGACCAAGCTATGCAAGAAAATTCTGCCAATCAAGATGTGCAGGTGGGGCGTTTGCCTGAAAATGGCAATCGCATTCCACTTAAATTACCCGCCAATGGCCAATACTTAACCCTTAAAGCAGGTCAAATTTATGACCCGGAAAGCAATCGCGTGCGCGAAGCAAAAAATCATGGCGCACAGGGTGATAGCGGCACGATTGGTGAAGATAATTTTTAGCAGCCCTAGGTAATGCAAAAACTACCCTACAGGCAAAGTGGTGCAGCATTAATTCTAATGGCGTTTATTATCGCTTTGGCCGCAACTGTTTATTTGATAAAAGCTTACAATCCAACTCAACTAAGGTTAGAGCAAGATAAAAAGACTTATCTTGCTTTGAACGAAGCTAAACAGGCTTTGATTGCTTGGTCTGCGAGCCATATGTACCATCCAGGGCAAATGCCGTTTCCAGATAGAAATGGAGAGCCAGTACCGAACTATGATGGTTTAAGCGATTGCAACTCTCCCACATCTGCTTTTAACCATAGCTTATTAATTGGTCAACTACCCGTATATGGACAAGGTAATCCTTGCACGGCGCCACAAACAGGCGTGGGTCAAAATTATCAAGATGCGCAAGGTAATCGGTTTTGGTATGCTGTCTCGCGCAATTTAGTGCACAAGTATGAAGGCACTGCTATACCACCCATAGACCCCATTATTAATCCTAGTATCATCAGCAACCCAACTGATCCTTGGCTCGTTGTGAGAGATAGAAATGGCAATGTGCTATCCAATCGAGTTGCTGCGGTGATTATTGCGCCTGGAAATGTGTTAAGTGGACAAAATCGCGCAGGCGCAGCGCCAAACGCGAATCAGTATTTAGATAGCTTTAATATTGGCGCAAGCACTTACAGCAATGCCAATTACGATTTACCCAATGAAGATTTTATCATCGGGCAAGATAGTCGGGACGTCACACAGGCAGACGTTAGTGTCACAAAGCCGTATCACTTTAACGATAAACTGGTTTTCATTACCATTGATGAACTGATGCAAGCGGTAACCAATCGCGCTAGTGGTCAGGCTGGCAAATTGCTGAATCAATATAGCGATAAAAACGGCCAGTTTCCGTATGCTGCTGACTTGGGAGCTACGCTTAATAATCACAACTCTGCAGCAGTGAGCACAAAAGGTATGTTGCCAATTGATGTAACAGATAATTGTAGCTGTAGCAATGCTGCAAGTTGCGCTTGCAGTTTTCAGACAATAGAGAATGTAACTTATTATCGGACTGCGGGCACATGGAACTCAACACAAGATACTGGGTTATGCTCTTCAGATATACCTACACATAACAAAAGCTGCACCTGTACAGGAGCAGGGAGCTGTAGCAGATTTACTACCAGCTTTACCTGTGATGCCCTAGGCGTATGTGTAACGGTTGACATACTGCCACTAAATCCGCTAAATAAATTCATTTATAAAGTGAGAAATACTTATGCTGACTTTAATATGGCTACGTTAGGTTGCATAATTAGCATGGATGAACTTCCAAAAGATACTGTAGAGTGCAATGAATCAGGTGACTTTTCTATTGGATTAAGAGAGTCTGACTGGTTTAAAGAAAATTTATGGCAAGACTTTTTTTACTATGAATGGTCGCCAACTGCTAATTTACAAGCTGGCTTAAACTCTGGTATTAATGCGTTGCTAATTAGTGCTGGCGATAGATTAACCACAACCGAAGCGCGTCCATCTGTTACACAAATTCGCCCATCTAATAATATTAGCGATTATCTGGATAGTGTAGAAAACACCAATAATGATTTGATTTTTGATGCAATCAACAAACAAAATAGCAATCATTTCAACGATCAAATTTATATAATATCGCCATGACGCAGAATAATAGGATTCAACAAAAAGGCTTTACTTTAGTAGAAATGGCCATTGTATTGGTTATTTTTGGCTTGGTTTTGTCTGCATTATTATTGCCGCTGCGCGCGCAGCGTGAGCAAGCCGCGCAAGCACAAACCATTAATACATTGGATAACGCCAAACAGGCTTTATTGGGTTTTGCGCAAGCAAACGGAAGGTTGCCGTGTCCTGCGACAGCAACCAGTCAAGGAATTGCTGCGCCAAACGCTAGCGGCCCTTGCACAGTTCAGCAGGGTTTTTTACCAGCAGCCACATTAGGGATTCAGCCAGTCAATGCGCTAGGTTTTGCTATTGATGCTTGGAATAATCCGATTCGATACGCGGTCACCATAGCCGATAATCCAAATGGCGTAGTTGCTGGCTTGCCAACTGGTTATGGCGTTAGAAATATTCCTGACTTTACCAGTACTAATGAATTGCAAGATATTGGCATATCCAGAACAAATCCAGCGCCGCCAGCCAATGTACCAGCACTAAATCCTGATTTAAGAGTATCTTGTGGACAGCTTGCCACAACAGAATGTGTGCCTGCCACTTCTCTCATCACCAATGCAGTGGTAGTAATTTACTCTACTGGCGCTAATGGTGCTTTAGCAAATAGCGAGGTGGGCGCCGATGAAGTAGCTAATAAAAATGCCACCACCGTTTTTTACAGTCGTACGCAAACAGCTAGTGGTTCCAGCGCTGGCGAGTTTGACGATTTAGTCACTTGGATATCCCCATACGTGCTCTACAATGCGATGATTCAAGCAGGCCAGATACATTAATTCTCCATGAACGACAACCAGCTTCTGCGTTACAGCCGCCATATTTTATTGCCAAAAATCGGTTACGAAGGCCAAGAAAAAATCGTCAATAGTCATGTATTGATTGTAGGCGCTGGTGGGTTGGGCTCACCAGTGGCGCTTTATTTAGCGGCTTCTGGCGTGGGCAAGCTCATCATTTGTGATTTTGATACGGTAGACTTAACCAATTTGCAACGGCAAATTATTCACACCACGCAAAGTGTTGGCTTGAATAAAGCTGTTTCTGCGCAGCAATCGATTCAACTACTTAACCCTCAAATTACGGTCAAAACCGTCCAGCAAAAATCCACCGAAACTGAGTTTGAGCAATTGGCAAAAGAGGCGGATGTCATCATCGATTGTAGTGATAATTTTGCCACGCGTTACTCGCTTAATCGTGTCTGTATAAAACTTAAAAAGCCATTAGTTTCTGGTGCTGCCATTGGCTTTGAGGGGCAAATCACGGTGTTTGATTTTAGAAATGAAAGCAGCCCTTGCTATCATTGTTTGTACCCTGATATTGGCAATGACACTGAAATGCGCTGTAGTGAAAATGGTGTGTTTGCACCGCTGGTGGGCATGATAGGTACAACGCAAGCAGCTGAGACGCTCAAGTTAATCATGCAAATTGGTGAGAATTTGCAAGGCAGATTACTGCTGTTGGATGCGTTAAGTATGCAATGGCGTACGATTAAATTAAAGCGCGATGCAGCTTGCGCGGTGTGCAGTATTCAATCGTCGTTTCAATCATAATCGCACATTAAAGCCGCAATACGCTGTGCGCTGGCGGGTGCCATGGTAAGGCCGTAGCGAAAATGTCCAGTATTTAAGTATAAATTCTGCATGCTGGGGTGCGCGGCAATTGTGGGTAGATTTTCTGGTGTGCCAGGGCGCAATCCGCTCCAGTGCTTAAGAATAGGGGCATTTTTCAAACTGGGTAAAATCTTCTCAGCTTTTGTTTGCAAGGCCTGTTTAACGTCTTCAGTGGTATTTTGATCAAAGCCCACATCTTCTAAAGTGCTGCCTGCTAACAATAAACCATCTTGGCGCGGCACTAAATAAAAGCCATCTTTATAAATAATATGCGCTAATTCTTCACTAGTTTGTGCGTAAAGCAAAATTTGCCCACGCATGGGCTTAATATCAAGCTGTTGTGTAGTATTTTTGAGTAACTCAAAGCTCCAAGCGCCAGAGGTGACCACAAATTGATCGGCCGCTAAAACCACGCCAGTTGTGGTTTTCCATGAACTTAACTGCTCGCATTGCGTGAGCGGCATTAATTCGGTTCGCTCTAGTAATTCAACATTATTTTGTATTAATGCGACACGCAAAGCCTTTAATAGCTGTGGTGGGCGCACTTGCATAATGTTCGGTAAAAATATCCCTTGCGAGTTGGTCTGTACAGCAATGTTATTTTTAAGGCACCAATCTGTTGCAATTGCTTTATCTAAAGGTCGCAAAATCTGCATACCACAAGCAATTAATTCCGGATCAATTCCTGTCGTTGTGAGTAAGTACTTACACAGGTTTGGATATACATTGGCGCCGGCTAGGGCGAGCTGGTTCACTTCATCTTTATACATCCAAGGTAAAAGTGGGAACAATATACCAGCGCCTGCCCAAGAAGATTCGCCAGACGTTTGGCTGGCCACTTCGTTGCGTTCAACTAATGTGACTTTACAGCCGCGCTTAACCAACTCAAGTGCGGTTAAACAGCCAACAATGCCACCGCCGACAACAATTACTTTTTTTTGCATCATTTTGAGTATTAAGTTAGCGCCCTGTCAGCAAGAACTTTTCAGCACTGCTTAAATCGGCTGGGCTACCGAATAATACCAATATGTCACCTTCATCAAGCACAATATCAGGGCGTGGCAAAATGTCTTCCAGCATATTCGGGCGACGAATGTGTTGCAGGTTAACATTTAACTGACTAAAGTTAATTTCACTTAAACGCTTGCCCACAATAAAAAATTCAGGCGTAATTTCTGTGGAGTGTAAACGTACTTGATGCGCTTCTGTAATTTCACTCGCTGCATCGGTTAAGCCATGAAAATAACCTTGAAACATTTTATAGCGCTCTTCGCGAAATAGTCTGATGCGTTTCACTACACGATTTAAAGGAATGCCCAGTAATACTAAGGCGTGCGATGCTAGCATTAAGCTGCCTTCTAAAACTTCAGGCACCACTTCGGTGGCGCCTGCCTCTCTAAAAGTATCGATATCTGCATCATCATAAGTACGCACGATAACTGGTAAATTGGGATAACTCTCTTGCGCCACATGCAAAACCTTCATGGATGCGCGCATATCGGAATAACTGACAATTAAGGCTTTAGCACGCGCGCCGCCTGCAGCTTCTAAAACAATGCGTCTGCCTGCATCGCCATACATCACGTGTTGACCTGCTGCTGCTGCATCGTGTACACGTGTGGGGTCAATATCTAGCGCAATAAATGGGATATTTTCTTCTTTTAAAAATCGGCCTAAATATTGGCCGCTGCGACCATAACCACAAATAATCACATGATCTTTTAAATTTTTGGCAACACTATCAATTTCATCGACTACTTGGCTGCTGTTACGGGTATAGCTTTTGACCAGTTTACGGGCAATTTTACCGTTGTATTGAATAATAAACGGTGCAATAACCATGGATAATAATGATGCAGCCAGCACCACTTGTAGTGCATCGCCGCCAATTAGCTTTTGCTCTAAACCCAGTGCCAGAATGACGAAGCTAAATTCACCCGCTTGCGCTAAAACCATGCCAGTACGAATACCGACGCCAGTTTCGTAGCCAAATAAACGACTTAAAGCAGCGATAACAGCTGCTTTGAATAAAACAAAACCGACTAAAAGTAGTAGCACCAACCCGATATGATTGGCCAGCTGCGTTAAATCCAGTAGCATACCTACGCTGATAAAAAACAGGCCAAGCAAAATATCGCGGAACGAGGCAATATCCGATTCCACTTGATAGCGATAGCGCGTTTCTGAAATCAGCATACCCGCGATAAACGCACCCAAAGCATAAGATAAACCTGCAATTTTGGTCACAGTTGCCAGCAATAAAGTCACCATTAACACGTTCATCACAAACAATTCGCGCGAACGTTGTTTGGCTACTAAACTAAACCAAAAGTTGACGACACCTTTGCCGAATTTGAATAATATAAACAATAAGATAACGGTTTTAAGCAAAGACATACCTAAAATGGTCGTTAAGTTGCCAGACTGCGCACCCAGGGCTGGAATCAGCACCAAAATGGGGATGACGGCTAGATCTTGAAACAATAAAATACCAATACTTAGGCGGCCGTGGCGCGAATTTAAATCGACGCGCTCCATGAGCATTTTAGATACGATTGCCGTAGACGACATTGTTAATGCGCCGCCAATCACAAACGCTGTCACCAAGCTTAAGCCAGATAACCAGCCAATTAGCATCGTCACACCCAGCGTGATTAACACCTGCGCGCCGCCTAGGCCAAATAGAGTTTTGCGCATAGCGTATAGCTTAGTTAAGCTAAATTCCAAGCCGATGCTAAACATAAGAAACACAATGCCAAACTCAGCTACATGACGGCCGCTTTCGGTGCTCGGTAGCAAATTTAAGGCATACGGCCCAAACAACACGCCAACAAAAAAATAGGCCAACATGGCGGGTAAGCGCAAGGCACGAAAAAACGCAACAGCCAACACAGAGCTAGTGAGTAAGAGTAAAACACTGGTTAAAGAATCAAACATGAATATTAGATTTAACGATTATTTAAAAAGCTTTTTTATAGGTTAGTGATTATTTTAGTCAGCTTTGGTTAAATAGGGCAAAAATTGTGCCTACTTTTAATATTTTTACGCAAAAACAGCTGTATTTTACTTTATTAGTCATGGTTTCCCTCTTATACTAACATCTATGGCACCTACACTTTTGCAGTCAGACCGCGCACATGCACCTCAATCCGCAAATGCCTTATCTACGCTGCAATTAGCGCGCAATGTACTATCGATTGAAGCGCGTGAAATTACCGCGCTAGCTAATCGTTTAGATGCCAATTTTGAAGCTGCTGTCACGCTTATTCTACATTGCCAAGGCCGTGTTGTGGTGAGTGGTATGGGTAAATCTGGGCATATAGGCGGCAAAATTGCAGCGACCTTTGCCAGCACTGGCACCCCTGCTTTTTTTATGCACCCAGCTGAAGCGAGCCATGGCGATTTGGGCATGATTACCGATGGTGATGTGGTAATTGCGCTTTCAAACTCGGGTGAGAGCGACGAGCTGCTGAACATTTTGCCCACTATTAAACGCTTGGGCGCAAAAGTCATCAGCATTACAGGCGCGCCTAATTCAACACTCGCTAAAGAATCCGATGTGCACCTAAGTGCAGAAGTTGCGCAAGAGGCGTGCCCACTTGGTTTGTCGCCTACTGCAAGCACCACAGCTGCACTGGCTTTGGGCGATGCGCTTGCGGTTTGTGTGCTTAATTTACGCGATTTTACCGCAGAAGATTTCGCACGTTCACATCCAGGGGGCAGCATTGGCCGCAAATTGCTCACGCGCGTTAAAGATGTGATGCGTGTAGATAAAGCCATTCCCAGTGTGTTTGCCGATGCTTTGCTATCGGCAGCGTTGATTGAGATGACCGATAAAGGCTTAGGCTTAACGGCCATTGTGAACGCCAATTTTGAACCAATTGGTGTATTTACCGATGGTGATTTACGCCGCGCGTTTGCTAACGGCATTCATGCAAATACTGCCAAAATTAGCGATGTGATGCACCAAAGCCCAAATACGATTCATGCCAATCAATTAGCAGTAGAAGCGGTTGAGCTAATGGAAAATAAAAAAATTAATGGCCTGCTAGTGACGAATGACGCGGGCAAGTTAGTCGGTGCATTTAACATGCACGATTTATTAAAAGCGAAAGTAGTGTAATGAGCGATTACGATGTTGAAGTGTCAGTTGAAGTATTGAATCGCGCAAAAAAAATTCAGTTGGTGATTTTTGATGTAGATGGTGTGATGACCGATGGTGGCTTGACGATTGGCGACGATGGTCAAGAATATAAAACGTTTAATACCCAAGATGGCTTAGGCATGAAGCTACTTAAAAATAGCGGCGTGCAAATGGCCATTATTACTGGACGTACATCTAATGTGGTTAAGCAGCGCTCAGAAAGCACGGGTGTTGCGCATTTTTATCAAGGCGTAGACGATAAATTACTGGCGTTTAACGATCTAATTGCCAAATTGAATATTGCGCCTGACTATGTGGCTTTTATGGGCGACGACGTTGTCGATATGCCGCCCATGCTGCGCTGCGGTTTAGCAGTTACAGTGCCTGCAGCACCTTTATCGGTAAAAAAACGAGCGCATTACATTACGCAAAAGCAGGGTGGGCATGGTGCAGTACGCGAGTTATGTGAGCTGATTATGCACGCGCAAGATAACTTAACCCTGCAAATGGCACCATTTTTTGCGGAATAAAGGTTGATAATTAACACAGCATGCTAAGCCGTTCTGCTTTAATCTTCCCTATCATACTGGCTATATTGCTGGCATTGCTAACGTTTTGGATTAGCGAAACGGTTGAGTTGCAAGGTCCTAAAATTGACGGCAGTAATCGGCACGACCCCGATTACACCATGCGTAACTTTGTGACTACGCAAACCGATGCAGCAGGGCGATTGCGCTATGTGCTGGCAGCGACTGAAATGCTGCATTATCCCGATGACGACAGCACGGTGTTGCAGCGGCCTCGTTTTACGCAGTTTTCACTCGATAAGCCTTATACGCAAATTGAGGGTTTACGTGGCTATATTTCTAGCGATGGCAACGAGGTTGAGTTGCTAGATAATGTAAAAGTGGTGCGTCAAGCTTTTGAAGGAAAAGGCGAAATGCAGGTGTTAACCGAAAAATTGTTGATATTACCCAAACAGGATTTAGTCAAAACCGATGCGCCTGTTACCATTAAGCAAGCGCCAAAAACCGTGATTACGGCAGTGGGCATGGTTTATGATAAAAAAGCGCAAACAGTGACTTTGCTTGATCGTGTCAAAGTGCATTACGAGCGTCCAGCAGCCATTGCGCCGAAATCGGTAGTTAACCAGTCAAAAGCCAGTAAAATACAAGCTAAAAGAGCTACAGTGAATCAGTCGAGCAAGACCAAATCAGCGGCAAGCAAGCAACGCCAGACAAAGTAATTAACAAAGAATTAGCGGAGAAATATGCATCATCCTGTTCAAAAAAGTATGTTGAAGTTAATCATCGGTCTGTGTTTATGTGTTGGCTTGCCCGCATGGGCAGAGTCTGCAGATCGCAGTAAGCCAATTGAGCTAGAGGCTGACACCGTGACGGTTAACGACGCCAAGAAAACCAGCACCTATAAAGGCAATGTGATTTTAACGCAAGGCACGCTTATTATACGTGCCGATAAATTGGTGGTGCGAGAAGATAAAGAAGGCTTTCAGCACAGCACGTCAACGGGCAATCCAACCACTTTCAAGCAAAAATTAGAAGGCAAGAATGAATATATGCAAGGCAGCGGACAACGCATTGAATACGATGGCCGCATGGATAAAGTACAGCTTTACACCAAAGCTTGGGTAAAGCGTGGCGAAGATATTGTCTATGGTGATTACATTAGCTATGACGCTAACGCTGAATATGCTGAGGTGATTGGCGGCGAAAAATCGTCAACTGGCACCACATCCAGCGGCCGTGTGAAAGCGATTATTCAGCCAAAAAACAAGGCAGCAACTAATGTTGATGGAGTGCCCGCAACAGCAACGCCTCCTAAAAACAATGTCAATATTTTACCCGGAGTAGATAAAACATTGAAGTCGATTGACAAAACCGAATCTCAATCTAATTAGTTAACACTTAAAAAACATCAAAAAAATGAGCGAACTCGTTGTAGAACACTTACGAAAATCCTACCAATCACGCATGGTGGTGCAAGATATTTCGCTACAAATCAATAGCGGCGAAGTGGTGGGTTTGCTTGGCCCAAATGGCGCAGGCAAAACCACCAGTTTTTATATGATTGTGGGCTTAGTCATGTTGGACGCTGGGCGAATTTTGCTCAATGGTAAAGATCTAAGCCGTATGCCGATTCATAGCCGCGCGCGCATGGGTTTGGCCTATTTGCCGCAAGAACCGTCTATTTTTCGTAAATTAACCGTGACCGAAAATATACTCGCTATTTTAGAGTTGCAAAATTTAACCGAGGCCGAGCAGCACGCGCAATTAGAATCATTATTGCAAGAATTGCACATTGTGCACATTCGTAATAGCACCGCCATTAGCCTGTCAGGCGGTGAGCGGCGCCGTGTAGAAATTGCCCGTTGTTTGGCGACCAACCCCAGTTTTATTTTATTAGACGAACCGTTTGCAGGTATCGACCCAATTGCCGTATTGGATATTCAAAAAATCATCCGTTTTTTAAGCAGTAAAAATATTGGTATTTTAATTACCGACCACAATGTGCGCGAAACTTTGGGTATTTGTGACCGCGCTTATATTGTGAATGACGGCACTGTTTTTGCATCAGGACATCCGGCAGAAATAGTTGATAACGAAGCGGTGCGTGAAGTGTATTTAGGCAAAGATTTTAGATTGTAATCAAGAGAATGAAACAAAATTTACAACTTAGAATTTCACAAAACTTAGCTTTAACACCACAGTTACAGCAATCCATTCGTTTGCTGCAATTATCCAGTCTAGAACTGAATCAAGAGCTGGATACCATTCTGCAAGAAAATCCATTATTAGAGCTGGTGGATGGCGAAGAGGGTGACGCGGATTTTGATGGAGCCGTAACCAAAAATAATGATAGTGACCCACTAGACGCGGACGGCAAGCAGGCGTCCGATGCGGATGAACCGGATGCTTTTAACAGTTTAGATTATCAAGAAATTAGCGCTACTAGCACACAAGAAACCCCAGAATCTGCCGACGCACCGCAAGAAATCGCTAGTGCTGGAGATGATTTTTCGGCCACCGATTTTGATGAAAACTATGAGGAATATGGCAGTGCCAGCAATTGGGATGAAGGCGGTCGCCACAATAATAGTGACGATGATGATAGCGATTACACGCGCCAAGAAATTGTCTCTGCCAGTTTGCGTGAGCATTTGTTAAGTCAGCTAAGGTTAATGCCGCTGTCAGACCGTGACCAAACGCTAATCTTGTTGCTTATTGATAGTATCAATGAAGACGGTTATCTTGAAGAATCATTAGCCGATATGGCGGAATTGCTACCGCCTGAGCTCGAAATTGAATTGCTGGAATTAGAAACCGCATTAAAACTGATACAACACCTAGACCCGCCTGGTTTGGGTGCGACCAATCTGCAGGAATGTTTATTGTTGCAGTTGAATGCGCTGCCGAAAAAAACGCCGCATTTAAACTGCGCGAAACTTATGGTAGAACAACATTTGGCAGTATTAGCAAATAAAGATTTTGCTAAATTACGTAAATTGCTCAATTGCGATGATATGGCTTTAAAAGGTGCGCAAACTTTAATCAGACAGCAAAATCCGCGCCCAGGGAGTGATTTTGCGCAACTCAGTCGCGATCATTATATTCAACATGAAGTATTGGTAAAAAAAGTAAAAGGTATTTGGATCGCCACTTTAAACGATGGCGTGATCCCCAAATTACGCATTAACCAACTGTATGCCGATATTTTAAAGCGCAATCGCGAAAATTCGAACCAGTATTTGCAAACGCAAATGCAAGAAGCCAAATGGATGATTAAAAACATTCAGCAGCGTTTTTCTACTATCTTGCGCGTCTCTCAGGCAATTGTAGATAGGCAACGTAACTTTTTTGAACATGGTGAAATTGCCATGCGCCCGTTGGTTTTGCGCGAGATTGCAGAAGAACTAGAATTGCATGAATCGACCATTTCACGAGTCACTACACATAAGTATATGCTCAGTCCGCGCGGTGTTTTTGAGTTGAAATATTTTTTTGGTAGCCACGTTGCAACCGACGCTGGTGGTTCAGCTTCTGCCACTGCCATTCGTGCGTTAATCAAACAACTGGTAGCTGAAGAAACGCCTAAAAAGCCTATGTCAGATAATCAAATTACGGATATTTTGGGTAAGCAAGGCATTATCGTAGCGCGTCGCACCATTGCTAAGTATCGCGAATCATTAAATATTCCGCCGGCTAATTTACGCAAATCGCTCTGATAAATTTTACAAAAACGTTACAAATAATTCTACATAATTAGCCCTTACCATCTCGCAAAAAATAACCAAAGGTGTACACTTAAATTGTTCGATGAGTAAGGTTCGCTACTTATTGGCAAGCTTTATTTAAAGAACAATTTCAATAAGGTGCAAGTCATGAATTTACAATTAACTGGGCATCACTTAGAAATTACACCTGCCATGCGTGAGTATGTGCAAAGCAAGCTTGTTAGAATTCGCAATCATTTTGATCATGTGATTGACGT
>JBKJRD010000010.1:0-3241 GCA_046594885.1 Methylotenera sp.
GGCAAAAGCTTCGCGCTAGAGCCGAAGCTAGTTATAGAAAACTAGACGCATCAATACCCAATAAAGATGCGCCAGAAGCCGTTAATCGTTTGTTGCACGAATTACAAGTGCATCAAATTGAATTGGAAATGCAGAATGAAGAATTGCGTGAATCTCACATTGCGCTGGATATTGTTCGCACGCGTTATTTTGATTTGTATGATTTGGCGCCAGTTGGCTACTTAACGCTTAATGAGAAAGGAATAATTCAGCAAGCCAACTTAACTATTGCGAATTTGTTTGACATGACACGTAGCGCATTGATTAAACAACCGCTATCTAAACTGATTCTAAAAGCAGATCAGGATGTGTATTATTTAACCCATAAAAAACTGATTGAAAGCGGTAATCCGCAATCGTTTGATTTGCGAATAGTCAAAAATATAAACAGCTATTTGTGGGTTAATTGTGTGATTACGCAGGCGCAAGATGCTGAAAGTGCGCCAGAATTACGCATTGTATTAACCGATATTAGCCAGCGAAAAAAAAATGAGCAGGCATTAGCAGAAAGTGAAGAGCATTACCACACTTTATTTAATTCAATTGATGAAGGTTTTTGTATCATTGAAGTGATTTTTGACCACGCTAAAAAGCCAATCGATTATTGCTTTTTAGAAATAAACCCTAGTTTTATTAAACAAAGTGGATTAATAAATGCACAAGGCAAATGCATAAGCGAGTTTGCACCAGATTTTGACCCAGAATGGTTTGAAATTTATGGAAACGTGGTGACGACCGGCAGGCCAATTCGATTCATAAAACAAGCCATGCAGCTAGAACAAAGATGGTTTGACGTTTATGCCTTTCGCATAGGTGACCAAGCTGATCATAAAGTGGCTGTTATTTTCACAGATACCAGCCAGCGCAAGCATGAAGAAATAGAACTAGAATCAGCTAAGCTGGTTGCAAATAAAGCTAACTTGGCAAAATCGGAATTTTTATCCAGCATGAGCCATGAATTGCGCACACCGCTTAATGCCATTTTGGGTTTTGCTCAACTGATAGATGCTGGCGTACCGCCACCGACAATAACTCAAAAGCGCAATGTCGATCAAATTATCAAAGCGGGATGGTATTTGCTTGAGTTAATCAACGAAATACTGGATTTAGCAGTGATCGAGTCTGGCAAGCTGGTGCTGAATATTGAGACTTTATCATTAGCAGAAATCTTGAATGACGCAGAAGCCATGCTTGGAAGTCAGGCGCAGCAACGTGGAGTTACGATGAAATTTCCACGCTCGGATGCGCCTTATTTGATAAAAGCCGACCGCGTGAGAGCGAAGCAAATTTTTGTTAACTTGTTATCCAATGCAATTAAATACAATCAATCCAACGGCAGGGTTACGGTGAGTTATGTTGAAATCAACCAGCAAAAAATTCGAATTTGTGTAGAAGATACTGGCGAAGGATTAACGCCTGAAAATATTGCACAGCTTTTTCAACCTTTTAATCGCTTAGGTCAAGAAGCCAAATCAGAAGAAGGCACAGGAATTGGGCTGGTGGTTTCTAAACGGATTGTCGAATTAATGGGCGGCGCTATTGGCGTGGAAAGTACCGTGGGAAAAGGCAGTATGTTTTGGGTTGAATTCAAGCTGACACAAGCAGTTTAAAGATAGATACCTGCATAAAATAAATAGACTTAACCCGTAATTTCAATGATTTTTTTAGCAATATCTTCGGGCGTCAAAACCCAATCAACACAGCCACTATCAATCGCACTTTCGGGCATGTCGGGTTGAATTGCTGTACTCAATTTTTGCGCTATTGTAACGCCACCAATTTCTTTTATTTCACATAATGCTGCAGCACCGTCACCATCGTAGCCAGAAACAATAACAGCGATTAATTTACCCTCCCAAAAATCAGTTAATGAGCGCAAAAAAACAGTAATAACGTCAGGCCAACCCCTGGGTTTTGATATCGGCTTTAGCTGAAACTTTCCGTTAAGAACATGTAAATCTCTATCCGGAGGAATGATATACACTTGATTTTGTTCAATAACCAAATCTTCAGTAATTAGATTAACTGGCATTTTTGTATATTTAGGTAAAATTTCATGCAATAAAGTGGGCATTGTTCTGACATGATTAACAATCACGATGGCAACTTTCATATCACAAGGTAAATTTTTCAATAATCGGATATAAGCATCTAACCCGCCCGCTGAACCTCCTACACAAACAATTGGAAAATTTTTTGTAAGCAAATTACCTAGGGTGATTTTTTTCATTAATGATTCTGTTGGCTAAATTATTAACATAATACAAGCACTTGACACTTAATTGAGCGTTTTATCATAATATTTAATACAACCTATTTAGCTTTTTGTAGTTCGGCTTTAGGGGCAAAAATTTGCATACCAATTTTTTCTAAATCCATTTTAGATTTTTTGGCTTTAGGAAACATTTCACCTTCTTCTTCTTTAACATGATTTGTCACATATTCTGACATCACTTTAATTTAGGCGTCAAACATTTCACCGACAGGCTCTTTACCCTCAACTTGCGCGATTAAATCTTTTAAAGGGCTATGTTCCACAGTGGCTTCTGACACAAGTTCAGTGTCATTTAAAGCCTTTTTGAATTGAGGGTAAAAAACATCTTCTTCCACTTGCACATGAATGGTTAACTCCTTACAAATCTTACTCATCAATTCTTTTTTGTCTGAATTATCAGTCGATTTTTCATATTTTTTAAACAAAATACTCACCACTTGATGATCCGCTTCTAACAAAGAAATGGCGTTGTTGTGTTTAATATCGGATTGCGTTTGCATGGCGATCTCCTGATCAAATAGTTTTTTTAAGCTTAATAGTATGTAGCCATAATTAAGCGCTTACAAAATCGCATTAATTCATGCATTTGTAAGTGCGTTAACGCACTTTAATCAAGATTGTTTAATTTTGATAGGAATTTATATGTTCGTCATCACACCGACCATTTTCCTCGTGAATAATAAAGTGAGTTAATAAATTATAAGCAATAGCTTTATGCAACCTATTTTATTTTATTGGAGACAATCATGCGTGCACTTACTTACCACGGTAGCGAAGATGTAAGAGTTGAAACTGTTCCCGATCCCGAATTAGTCAACAATGTCGATGTAATCCTGCGTGTTACCGCCACTGCAATTTGCGGCTCAGATTTGTATCTATACAGAGGCAAAAAATTCCAACATTATCAGACGGCGATATTTTAGGGCA
>JBKJRD010000021.1:0-2813 GCA_046594885.1 Methylotenera sp.
GAAGAAACTCAGTAAATACGCATCATACAAATATCAAATACAACAAGAATTTAAAGACCCAAAATCCATGACAATTAAACACAATAGCTTTACCAAAGAAGAATTATTAAAATGTGGCAGAGGCGAAATGTTTGGCCCAGGCAACGCGCAGTTACCACTGCCACCGATGTTGATGTTTGATCGCATTGTCAAAATTACGGAAGGTGATGGCAAATATGGGCAAGGACAAATTATCGCCGAACTGGATATTCGCCCTGATTTATGGTTTTTTGAGTGTCATTTTACGGGCGATCCAGTAATGCCAGGTTGTTTGGGTTTAGATGCCATGTGGCAATTGGTTGGTTTTTACTTAGGTTGGATGGGCGGCCCTGGTCGTGGTCGCGCATTGGGCGCGGGTGAGGTGAAGTTTAGTGGGCAAGTGCTACCAACTGCTAAATTGGCGACTTATACCATTGATTTAAAACGTGTGATTATGCGTAAATTGGTGATGGGTATTGCAGATGCTACTTTAACATTGGATGGCCGCGAAATTTATGCGGCCAACGATTTACGCGTTGGGCTGTTTACGCGAACCGATAATTTTTAAAATAAATTCTTCATATTTTGTATGCATTATAAAGAAAACTTTTGGGAGAGCACGCAATGCGTCGTGTCGTAATCACTGGGCTAGGCATCGTATCTAGCCTTGGTAATAATAAAGCGCAAGTGAAAGAAAGCTTATATGCTGGCAAATCTGGCATTAGCTTTCAACCCGAGTATGCAGAACGTGGCTTACGCTCGCACGTGGCTGGCAGTATAAAAAACTTGGATATTGAAGCGTTAATTGATCGTAAATTATTGCGCTTTATGGCAAAAGGCCATGCTTATGCCTGGATTGCAATGCAAGAAGCGATTGCTGACGCAAAATTACCTGAAGATCAGGTTTCTAATGTGCGCACTGGTTTGATTGTTGGTGCTGGCGGCGCCTCACACGAGAGTATTTCAGAAGGTATTGATACGTTGCGTGAAAAAGGCGTGCGCCGTGTAGGGCCATATATGGTCACTAAAAGTATGAGCAGCGGTATTGCCGCTTGTTTGGCGACAGGTGCAAAAATCAAGGGTATTAACTACGGCATCAGCTCAGCATGTTCTACCAGCGCGCACTGCATTGGCGCGGGAGTTGAGCAGATTCAGCTGGGGAAACAAGACGTCATCTTTGCAGGTGGTGGTGAAGAAGAGCATTGGACGCTTTCTTTTATGTTTGATGCCATGGGCGCATTAAGCAGCAAATACAATGACACGCCAGAAAAAGCCAGTCGCACATATGACGCCAACCGTGATGGCTTTGTGATTTCTGGCGGTGGCGGTATTGTGGTGCTTGAGGAGTATGAGCATGCAAAAGCGCGCGGTGCAAAAATCTATGCAGAAGTGATTGGTTACGGTGCCACATCGGACGGTTATGACATGGTGGCACCAAGCGGTGAGGGCGCAGAGCGCTGTATGAAGCTGGCATTAATAGACCATGAAGGCAAAAAAATCGACCATGTGGACTACATCAATACGCATGGCACCAGCACGCCTGTGGGCGATACGAAAGAATTGGAAGCGATTCACGCCGTATTTAGCAGTGGCGAATATGGTGAGCTGCCTGCAATTGCATCAACCAAATCACTTTCTGGGCATGCGCTGGGTGCGGCTGGCGTAAACGAGGCGATTTACACCTTGATTATGATGGAAAATAACTTTATCGCAGCATCGGCTAATATTGAAACATTAGATCCAGCCGCAGTTGGCTTGCCGATTACCACCAAGCGCATCGATAACGTGAACATACAAACAGCGTTATCGAATAGTTTTGGTTTTGGCGGCACAAATGCCACATTGACTTTATCGACCAAATATTTATAGTAATATTTGGTTGATTCGATTTGGAGTTTTAAAAACCGTTAACTCGGGTTAATAATGACCATAAAATATCAGATTAGCCTCGTGTTTTTAATTGCTCTTATATCAAGCTGCGCATCGCTAGGTGACCGCACGCTTAACGTGTCAGAAGCGCAAATTCAACAAAAAATCGACGAAAAATTGGCAATACCCATTCAGTTATTGAAAATTTTTGATGTCAATTTAAGCCACTCCATTGTGAAGTTTGACCAGACGACTGGTCGTATGCAAACGACATTAGATACTGTGTTAAATAGCCCCGTACTAAATAAAAGCGTCAATGGTAAATTAGGCATTTCAGGCAAATTGCGCTTTGATGCGGTAAGCCACTCTATCGTACTAGATGAGCCGCAAATTGATCGGTTTGACTTAGACGGCGATGACAGTAAATATAACGAAGTGATTAACGCACTGACCAAAATATTGGGCGCGCAATTGTTTAGTGGCATTACACTCTATACGGTGAAGCCAGAGGATTTGCAGTTTGGCGGAATAACTTACAGTCCGAAAGATATTCAAATTACCAATAAAGGCCTGCAGTTAACCCTAACGCCGACACAATAAATCGCGGTTTACAAAATGAGTGCCGCAGCCACATGACGGCCTTCACTCATTAAAATATTATAAGTTCTGCAAGCTGCAGCAGTCGTCATACACTCAATGGGAATATTTTTTTCTATTAAATTTTGCGCTATTTTAGGGTGCAGAAACTGATGTTTTAAACCGGTGCCCAGCAATAAGACTTCGGGATTAAGTTGGATAAATTGATCAAAATGCACTGCAGTTAACGCTGCAAAATTCGTCATATTCCAATCTAAAATCAACTGATTTGCCAGCACGATTAGATTTTGTTGATAGCGTTTTTTGTTCACCTCAATAAAATCATCGCC
>JBKJRD010000054.1:0-12355 GCA_046594885.1 Methylotenera sp.
GTTATGTCCAATAATACCAAGCCTTACTCCTTGATTGACTTTGAAAGTGACATTCTTAACAGCAAAAAAATCTGAAAATCCTGATTTTTGATTGTATTTAAAAAAGCTGGAGATGTAATCCTTGAGTGAAGGTGAGCGGTCGTGATAGATACGAAACTTTATAGATAGGTTATTAACAACAATACTTGACATAGTTTTTAAAGTCTAAAGACAATTTTCTTTTCATGTAGGGTGAATAAAGCAAAGCCGATACCCATCGATATTAATGCGTAGAGTATCGCACTAATAATTATCGATAATGTTGGCAAAGTCGCTGAGTTGATTGGAGAACGAAATAATTCTATGTATGGTACAACAGGATTCAAACTCACTAATGCAGCAATTTTTCCACCCAGCATATCTTTGTTATACAAAACCGGCGTCAAAAAAAATAGTGCTTGCATCGCAACGGTCATGATGTACTGCAGATCACGAAAAAAAACTGTTGCGACAGAAATAATAAGAACTATTCCAAAGGTGAAAAAAAATAGCAAAATAAAAGCAATGGGTATAAACAACACTACCCAAGATAATGTACCACCCAATATCATTATTATCACGAATAATGCTATAAAGGATAAAAAACTATCAATTAAAACACCCAACGAAACGCTTAATGGAAATAATAACTTTGGCAGATATATTTTCTTTATTAAACCTTCATTATTAATAAATGAAGCACTTGACTGTATAACAGCTGAATTGAAAAAATTCCATGGGATCATTCCAGCAAACAAAAATATTGCAAAAGCTTTTAGCTCAACTTTAAAAAGCGTAGCAAAAACTACAGCGGTAACTGTCATCATTAATAGAGGATTTATGAGTGTCCATAAAAATCCTAAAGCAGTACGCCTGTATCTTAATATTAATTGCTGCCTAACAAGTTGCACAAGCACGTAGTGAAACTTATTTAGCTCTATTAAAGGACACTTGATTGCATTTATGGTCTGTAAAATTTTCATGACTTAATTTTTATATCCTTAATCTTCAAGCAAGTTTTAATTTTTGGTAAAAAAAATAGTGCATTGAGCGCATGTATTTATATTTAAATAAAGATGACCAGAAAATAATCTCTAAGAAAAATTCTCATTTTTTTTGCGCAACCTAACTTACCTTACTTCAAGAGTCATTAACTCTTATAAGACGATGGGTTTTTTAATATCCCAAATTATGTGACTTGTACTACGATTTGTTGGTATGTACCTGTTTGTTTCACACGCCCACCTGCCAACTCAATAATTTGCGAACAGTTTTTTAGCGTAGTTAACCGATGCGCGATGATAATGATGGTTAAACTATCACTTAAGCTGTCAATCGCTTGCATCACCGCTTGTTCGGTTTCGGTATCTAGCGCGCTAGTTGCTTCATCAAAAATAATCACATCTGCCTGTTTATACAATGCGCGCGCTATGCCAATTCTTTGGCGCTGCCCACCAGATAAACGCACACCGCGCTCACCGACAAAGGTTTTATATTGTAATGGCCAAGTTTCAATTACCTCGGCTATTTGCGCTTGTTGGGCTGCGTGCTTTACGCGCTCATAGTCAATTTTAGCTTTTGGAACACCAAACGCAATATTTTCTGCAATGCTAGTATCCGCCAAAAAAATGGCTTGTGGCACATGTGCAATGTGCGATTGCCATCCACGCCTGTTATTTTCATCGATCGCCACTCCATCTATTTCAAGCGCACCTTCGGTTGGCATCAGTAAGCCCATCACTATATCTAACAAGGTACTTTTACCGCCGCCAGTAGAGCCAATAACACCCACTCTACTGCCTTTATTGATCGTGACATTTAATTGATTCAGCACTAAAGGTGCTGCACTGTTATAACGAAACGAGACTTGGTTTAACTGGATTGTTTGCTCAAATGGCAGTGGCTTTGATATCGGCAGATTGATATAACTAGGCAGTGGCTGTTCTAGTAAATCTAATGTATCGCGTAGCGCTGCCTGACCAGTGTTGATGCTGGATATACCAGCATATGTTTGTTGCAATACTGGCAGTAAACGCTGCGCGCCGAGTGCTAATGCGCCTAAAATAGGGATGGCTTTAGCAACGCCATCTGGCTGCAAAGCAAGAACATAGGCTGATACTGCAATCAACAGCATACCCAATGCTTCCATAAAATAACGCGGTGCACCACCAACAAAAAAACTATCACCCTGCGCACGGCGCATGGGCAAATCAGAATCACGGTAAATTTGACAATAAGTTGCTTGACTGCCATCAATTAACACGTCGCGAATTCCAGATAAGCCCTCTTGTAGTGATTTATGCACATTAACAGCTTCTCGCGCAATGCATTCGCCACCAAGTATTAAACGTCGACGAGTAAACTTAATAACAATGTAATAAAAGAGCCCAAAACCACCAAAAGCACCAAAAGCGATCAGTGGGTTCACATAAATTATGGCCATTAATATGGCACTTAACATAAAGAAAGCGCTGATAATCGTTAGCAACGGTACTAAGGTAGTAAAAATAACACTATTTGCTTTATTGGTAATGCCGGCAATTACTTCACTGCTGTTACGCGAAACGTGCACTGAGTAAGGCTGATAAAGCGTGCGGCGATAAATATCAAGGCTAATATCTGCGCCAGTTCCAAACGATAATCGCATGGTTGCCCAAACCAGCAATAATCGCATTGCGCCCGCTACTAACACAGCCGTGCAAAACATTATGGTTAAGGGTAATAACATTTGATCAGCCGAGGTAAGATTTAAAAACTCAACCACTGGCTGGGCGAAGGGATGCTCAAAAACACGTTGTGGCGCAGTTAATACACCCAAAAAAGGTAAAATTGCGCCAATACTAAACACCTCTGCAAATGATGCAACAATCATTAAAATCAGTAATAAGCCAAGCTGCTTGCGTCGCCTTGGTGTTATGTTTAGCCACAATCTGTGGATTAAATTAAAAGTAGAGTGTTCTAATTGCATTTAAGTCATTCATTCAAAAAATCTATAATATTGCTAAATAATATTTACAAACAACGATCATTAAGGCGTGCGCCCGTATGCATCATCAAAGCGAATAATGTCATCTTCACCCACATAATCACCACATTGCACTTCAATAATACTTAATGCTTCGTTGCCTTTGTTTTCCAAGCGATGCTTATGCGTTTTAGAGATATAAGTCGATTGATTTTCGTTCAAAGTGAATTCAATTTCGTTATTGGTAATGGTGGCGACACCAGAAACCACGACCCAATGTTCGGCGCGGTGTTTATGCATTTGCATGGATAATTTCGCACCTGGGTTGACCACAATACGTTTGATTTTAAAATTGCTACTTTCTTCTAGTACCGTGTAGCTGCCCCATGGACGATACACTGTTTGATGAATTTCCGTTAATACTGGGTTATGGATTTTAACTTGTGCCACTAAGGCTTTAATATCCTCACTGCGATTTTTATCACAAATCAGTGTCGCATCAGCCGTTTGAATCACCGCAATATTATCTACGCCCAAAATTGCCAACAAACCCGTTTCAGTCCAAAGCAAGCTATTGGTCGTCTCTTGCAATAATACTTGGCCGTGCGTCACATTTTTGTGTGCATCTTTATCAAGGCGTTGGTAAATCGAATCCCAACTACCTAAATCGCTCCAAGCCATATCCACCGGCACAACCGCTACTTTTTCTGCCAGCTCTGCCAAACCATAATCCATTGATACGTTATCAAAATTGGCATAGGTATCGGCAAAGTTTTCTGCGTTCATGCTGACCACTTGCTGCGCCATTTCTGGCTGATATTGTTGCAGCATATGCATAAAAGTTTGCGCTTTAAACACAAACATGCCGCTATTCCACAAATAACCGTCCCGCACAAATTGTTCGGCTTTTTCGGCGTCTGGTTTTTCTACAAACTGGTCTACCTTAAGTAATGGCAAAGCGCCGCTGTAGGGCAATTGCTGAGCTGGTTTAATGTAACCATAGCCTGTTGCAGGCTCATGTGGCTTAATGCCTAATAACACCAAATAATCATCATTCGCCGCTAATTCAGCGGTTTGCCAAGCCCGCATAAATGCATCGGTTTTATCAATGGCATGGTCGGATGCAAACACCCCAATCAGCGCATTAGCATCTTGCTGGCTAATCTGATGCACAGCCCAAGCAACTGCAGGTAAGGTATTTCTGGCACAAGGTTCTGCTAACACATTTGCCACAGCGTCTGGCGCGATTTCTGCCAATTGCCCTTTTACTTCAAATTTATGGTCTTCATGCGTTACCGTGAATAAATGGCTAGCGCTAACATGCGTTAACAAACGTTGTGTGGTTTGTTGCAGCAAGGTTAAATCGCCATTCAGCGCTAACAATTGTTTAGGGCGTAATGTGCGCGAAAGTGGCCATAATCTGGTGCCAGAGCCGCCACATAAAATAATGGCATATCGGTTTGGTTGCGCGCTCATGTTTGTTAAATCTCCACTGGGTGCAATTTAATAGCTAATGATTGGTTTACATCGTTACGCAACTCTTCAATTTGTGCTTGCAAAGCTGCGTGTTCCTGTAATTTTACCTTTAAAAAACGCGCTGTAATCAAAGATTTTTCTTCCAATCCTTTTGGTGTTAACAAATACATATAAGCCAATTTATTGTGGCTATTGCGAAAATTGGTGGCCTTCAAAAAGCCAATCGCTATTAAAGCTTTAACGCAGAAATTGACACGTCCCAAGCTAATGTCTAACGCACGCGCCAAATCGCGTTGGCTAATTGCTGGGTTAGCTTCTAATATTTTTAAAATTTTGTAGCGGTACTCGTCTGTTAACACGATATTCAATTTACCGTTCATCAATTGAACAGCAGTGTAACAACTTGTGGTTCAATAATGCAAGTAAAACTTTTAATAAAGTGTTTAAATAATTGATTTTTATATAATACTTAACACTTATATTTGCCTAAAAAATCCCCGTAAATTTCTTAATCTCACGTTGCTGTCGTTTAGTTGGTCGCCCTGCGCCTCTTTCTCTGATGCCATGGTCTGCTTCAAGTGTGATTTTTGCATTTTCGCGCTTGGTTTTACTTGGCTCAGTTTCGGCATATAGCAGCGCAGCTTCTGGTGCGCCGCGCCGAATACTTGATAAACCCGTTACATCCACTTCTATTTCAAATTCTTTATGACGGATAGCAATCAACATGCCTATTTTGATTTCTTTGGCAGGTTTGGCACGGTCACCATCTACGCGCACTTTGCCGCTATCAACGGCATCGGCAGCAGTACTGCGTGTTTTAAAAAAGCGCGCCGCCCACAACCATTTATCTAAACGGCATTTATCTGCAATTTGCTCAGTTATTGCTAATGTTTCTTTCAACAAATTTTCTCAGTGTGCTATTGATGGCTTTACGGTTAAGCCTTAATTCATTAAATTAAGCTGTTTTTGTTGCTGGTAAGGCTGATTACTTTCTAGAGTTTTACGGTAGTTTGCCAGCACATTTTGCGCATGCCCCATGACTGTGTTTACGGCATAAACACCAGCTGCATCTTGTACGCCAGCCGCAACACCGGTTAAAAATTCAATCCCCTCTAACACATGGTCGATGGTAATAATATGAAATTGGCCCAATTTTACTGCCTCAACCACAGCGGTATCGAGCAGCAAATGGCGTTGGTTACGTTTAGGAATAATCACGCCTTGTTTACCGTTAAGCCCCAGCGCAAGGCACACTCTAAAATAACCTTCAATCTTCTCGTTTACGCCGCCAATGGGCATCACTTCGCCAAATTGATTGAGCGCGCCAGTGACCGCAATGCCTTGATTGATGGGCAATCCAGCCAATGCAGATAGCAAAGCGAATAGCTCTGCGCAAGAGGCAGAATCGCCCTCTACGCCATTATATTCTTGCTCAAACACCAGTGAGGCATTTAAACTTAACGGTGCTAAATGACTGAAACTAGCACTTAACCAGTTTTGTAGGATAAAAATGCCTTTGTCATGATTGGGTCCGCTCATATTCACTTCGCGGTCAATGTTAATCAGGCCTTTGCCGCCCGGATAGCAACGCGCGGTAATGCGAATCGGCGAGCCAAAACTCGCATCGCCTAGCTCAATATGCGTTAAGCCATTCACTTGCCCAATCACATCGCCTTGCACTTGAATCAGCAACTCATTATCGATAATCGAATCGCGAATTTGCGATTCAAAATACTGATTACGCGTTGATTTGGCTTGAATCGCAACTTGTACATGCTGCGCCGTGACTAAGTTTGCGCCATTTGAAAACGCCGCACTTTCCAGCATTAAACGTTCTAAAAACGCAAAATTAGTGCTAATACGCGTTTGGTCTTCTTCCAACCGTTGCAGCGCACCAATTAATGCCGCGACGGCGTCTTTGCTAAAATGCGCCACCTTGTGCTGCACACATTTTTGTGCAATAAACCCTGCAATTGCCGCGTAGTTTTCGGGCGTGGCCGAAATGCGCTCGGCAAACTCGACCTTAATTGGAAAATAATTGAAAAAATCAGGCTGTTCATCTAAGCAATCGAAAAAATCATCGCGCGTGGCAATTAAGACCAACTTCACTTTTAATGGTAACAGCGTGCTATTGGCCACGTAGCTCGTGTTTTGCGCGCTACTGCTTGCATCTTCAATTTGCAAAGTGCCATTACGCAGAAATCGATGCAGTTTTTCAATAATTTGCGTGCCATTTTGTTCGTCATTGAGCAAATCACGCAAATGCAGCAGTAACATACCGCCATCTGCCTTGTGCAAATTGCCTGCGCGCAGTCGCGTAAAATCTGGCGCAACCGCGCTATCGGTTGCACTTTCAACGCCGCCAAACAAAGAAGCTAAGCTGGGGTCATTATCATAAATAATAGGTGGCTTGATCAGTTGCGTTTGCATGGCGCGATTATCCACCAATACATTGACCCTAAATCGCGCAAAAAATGGTTCACTAATCAAGCCTTCTAAATTGCTGTCTGAATCTGCACTTATTGTGGGTTGCCAGGCTTTTAAATAAGCCAAGGTTTCTTGATTAACCAGTTTAAAGTAAGCTTTTAAATTGTCATTAGCAAAAGCTTGCTCAAGCTTTTGAATTGCATTATTTAACCACTGCTGCACCAAAGTTAACATGGCTTGCTGGTTTTCTAGCGCCACAAAATTAGGCAGTTCTGTCATCAAGGCACGGGCAAAACTATCCATTTCGGTGCGCAATAAATTGCCCAAACCAACAGGCAGCTTAATTAAAGTGGGCAAGTTAACTTGTTCAAAATTATAAATGGCAACCAAATCGGTCAATTGCGCATCTGTTGATTGCGCAATATCGAGCATGGCGCTGTGGATTAAAGAGGTGCGCCCACTGCCAAGCGCGCCTAAAACCAGCAAATTAAAACCGGATTGCTGCATTTTTAATCCAAATAAGGCCGATTTTTTTGCCTCACTTTGCGCTACCCAGCCATGAATATTCGGCTGATAACCCACACTATTATCTAATAATTCTGCCGTGTTTTTAAACGTTAAGTCATCTAACGAAATACGGGCATTTAAATCATGTACGGTTAGTTTTTGCATCACTTTTGGCGTTTTCTATATGCATTTCTGTGCTCAATATCAGCATTTTTTTGATGGGTTTTAGGGGTTAAGTCCGTTTGGCTGGTAACTTATTGGCTTATTTTTTTCTGGGTTTTGCCAATATTTTGCCATCGTGCAGCGGCTACATCATCACTAGTCTTAGCATCTAGCCAATGCGCACTTGTTGCGTTCATTTCTTTCTTCCAAAACGGGGCTTGGGTTTTTAAATAATCCATCATGAATTCACAGGCTTTAAACGCATCTCCACGGTGCGCGCTTAATACGGCCACCAGCACAATTTGATCGAGCGGTTTAAGCGTACCAACACGATGAATAATAAGGCTATCGATCATATCCCAACGCTTACTAGCTTCAATTTGTATTGCGGTTAATGCACTTTGCGTCATGCCAGGATAATGCTCCAAAGTCAGCGTGTTAATCACATCGCCATTATTGATATCACGCACTTGGCCAACAAAACTCACCATAGCACCCGCATTTGGGTGAGCAAGCCGTAGTTGATTGAGCATTAAACCCACATCAAAATCTTCTGTTTGCACCTGCACAATCATGGCATCGCCTTGCTAACCGCCAGTGACCGGTGGGAAAAAAGCCACTTCGTCGTCGGCTTGAATCGTTGCTAAATCATCCACTAAAGTATGATTAATCGCTGCGCGAATTACTTGCTTACCATTGAATAAACTAGCCCACACTTCGCCGCGTAGTGTAAGCCAGTTTTTGAGTGCAGTAATGGTTAAAATTTCATTAGGCAAATCTAACTCTTCAGTGGAATAATTCACCGCTTCTTTGATTCTTGCAAAATATAATACTTTAATTTTCATATGTTTAAGTCATTTAATTAATCTAATTTATCATCCAGAATTTCATCAATCGGGTCTAATAAATCCAGTGGCCGATTGCTCAGCTCTACCCTTTCAATCTGCTTAAAGCGACTGGTGATTTTTTGGCTGCTGATATGCACCTCTTGCGCGTTATCATGGGCTTGGCGAATGTTGTCTGCAAGCTTTTTCATGCGCACATCAAAGCGCTCAAAATCTTTGCTGAGTTTACCTAGCTCGTCTTTAATAATATGCACCTGTTTGCGCATTTCCACATCTTTTAATACCGCACGCGCGGTGTTTAATACGGCCATTAAGGTGGTCGGCGAAACCAGCCAAACACGTTTAACCATGGCGTACTGGATGATTTCTGGGTGATACGCATGCACCTCGGCAAACACCGCTTCGGCAGGAATAAACATCACTGCGCCATCACTGGTCACATTGGGAATAATATATTTACTGGCGATATCATCCACATGTTTTTTTAAATCTAATTTAAACTGTTTGTTGGCTAAGTCTTGCTCGGTTTTATTCAGCTCTTTATCAAACATGCGTCTGTAATTTTCTAACGGAAATTTGCTATCTACCGCCACCGTGCCTGTAGGTTCAGGCAAAAATAAAGCGCAATCGGCGCGCGACCCGTTATCAAATGTATGCTGCATTTTAAAGCTGCCAATTGGCAACACATTACGCACCAAACCTTCTAGCTGCACCTCTCCATAAGCACCACGGCTACGTTTATCGCCTAGTAATTCCTGCAGGCTCACCATATTAACGGTTAAGCCATCGATTTTCTTTTGCGCTTCATCAATGGTGGCTAGACGCTCCATCACGCTAATAAACGTATCATTGGTTTTTTTAAAGCCTTCTTCTAAACGCTCTGACACTTTGCCGCCAATTTGCTCTAAACGACTATCGACTATTTTACCTAAGCTTTCAACACTTTGCGTTAAGGTTGTGGTGGCCTTTAACATGGTGTTGTTGATTAATGCTTGTTGCTCTCTACCCTGCTCGCTTAAGGTTTTATGCAAGGTTTCCAGCACGGTTTCGCGAGTTTGCGCCAAGCTGGCATTTTGCGCTAATTGCAAATTTTGCATCGCGTCGCGTGTGGCTTGTAATTCTAACGATACTGCAGATTTTAAACGCTCACCACTGTCTTGAGATGCTGTATTCAAGCGGTCAGCCAACTGATTTAAACCACTATTTAAATCTTGCAACATTGCGCGATGTTTATCTTCTAACTGATTGAATAAAGCTACATTTTTGCTGCCTGAAAACTCTCGCCAAGCCAAAATTGACAGTAAAATAAGTGCGCACACTAAAAGTAAGATTATAATTTCGCTCATCGCAATATTATAAACCAGTGCGGCTTTTACCTTTATAAATAAAATCATATGATTAAATTCAAACTACTGTTGGGTCAATGGTTGGCCAATTTAACGCGCAAGCTTAGCCAAAACTTTTATCTTTATCTCGCAACGCTATTCACTTTATTTATCTTGTTGGATGCAAGCTTGTTTCATATTGGCGAAAACATGCGCGATAAAGCTTTTGATTTTATGGTGAAAAATCGCGTTTTTAAACCCAGCGCAGATAAAGATATTGTGATTGTCGATATTAATGAAGCAAGCTTGGCTGCATTTGCCAAAGAATATGGCCGCTGGCCGTGGCCGCGCCAAGTATTGGGCGAATTTGTCGAGAATATTCAGGCGCAAAACCCCAAAGCTATTGTGTTTGATATTGTGTTTAGTGATGCGGATATTTATAACGCAGATTCTGATGCCTATTTTAATGAAGTTATAAGCGCTTGCAACAACTGCTTTTTTCCTATTTTGCGCTTAGACGCCAGCCAAGATGCGCAAAGCCAACTGAAATTTGCACAAATTCCAGGATTAAGTGCCGATGCCCAAGCCGATAAGAATGCAACGATTGCCGCAATTTTGCCCTATTTTGAAGGCGCGATTAAAGCAAATCGTTTGGGCACGCATAATGTGTATCCAGATAATGACGGCATTTTGCGCGAATACCGCATGTTTTATGATGAGTCAGGGTGGCAGCTGCCATCGCTGGCAAAAGTGCTGGCGGAATATAGCGGAGTTGACACGCAGAAATTGCCAAAAAATATGTTAATCAACTGGCGTGGCAAACCATTTAGCTACACTTACGCGAGCTTTAGCGATGTGTTTACCGATTTAGCCAGCAAAAATAAAGCGCGCCCAGCAAACGAATTCACCGATAAAATCGTCATTATTGGCTCTACTGCGCCAGGCTTGTTTGACATTAAACCTACTGCCATGCATAAACAGTTTCCGGGCGTAGAGATTTTAGCAACGGCGATTGATAACGCTAAACATGGTGATTATTTAAAAGTGTGGCGCGGCACATTGCCTTATGTGCTGATGAGCGTATTGCTGATTTGGCTCACTACATTGGCGTTTTATCTCAAAGTTGATCGCGATAAATTCAACTCCATATTTACCAGCAGTCAAATCGGCTTGTTGGTGCTTTCTTATATTGCCATTAATATCAGCAACACTTACTTAGATCTTACTGCCCCCATTGTTTGGGCAGTGGCGTTGTTTGGTGTGGCTAAGATTTATGCGCTTGCCAGCGACCGTGCATTGCAACGCTGGCTTGCGTTTGGGGTTAAGGCCGACGCGGTTGAATCTAGCGTTTTAATGATGCCTATTTTGATAGAAAGTGATGAAATTTTAGGCGATGCATTACTTAAAAAAATGCGGCGAGAAATAGCGTTAACTAGTCAAACGCCCAACACCATTGAAACATTGCATGGCACGCAAAGCGGTATCTGGGGTTTATTTGGGGATATGATTATTGTCACTTGGGTTTTTGCGGATAATCAAGCACAATACGCCGCTAGCGCCAAGCAAGACGCACAACATATTAGCGAACGCTTGCCAGTCATGATTAAAAAACTTGGTCTGCCAAACAGCACCCAAACGCGTTATATTTTGCACGAAGGTAAGTTAGTGAATCAACAAGCCACTAATCTAGCCTCACAATGGCGCGCATTATTTGCACAAGCGGTTATTCAATTAGAATATAGTCATGCAGACTTAACTAAGGATTTAGGATGAAAAAAAGTGTTCGTTTATGTTTAATCATCGGTATGATTCTGCCAATATTAGCGTTGGCCGGTGAACCTGGCACCGCTTTAAAAGCTGATACCTTACGTGCTGAACCATACGCCGATGCTAAATCAGTCGGCAAATTGCTTAAAAATGATGCTGTGGATATCGTGCAGAAAAAAGGTGCTTGGTTGCAGGTTAAGTCTAAAAAAAGCACAGGCTGGGTGCGCTTACTTTCGGTTAAACGTGGTGGCGCAAGCAAGTCGAATCAAGTTGGCGGTTTAGCCAGCGTTGCCAGCGGCCGTGCAGGCACTGGTAAAGTAGTTTCAACCACAGGCATTCGCGGATTAAGTGCAGAAGAATTAAAAGCCGCACAATTTAATGAAGCCGAAATGCAAAAGCTAGAAAGTTATGCGCTAAACCAAAGTGATGGCAAACAATTTGCCAGTTCTGGCGAGCTAACTATTACGCCAATTGCCTATTTAAAAGGAGCGAAATAATGCATAAGCTATTGATTGGATTAATGGTTTCTGCAAGTTTATTTTCAGCACAAAGTATTGCTTTTGATTTTGGCAAAGCTTTAGAAGATGCGGCAAAACAAAAAATTGAAGAAATCAAAAATGATGGCGCAGTTAATGACGAAGCAGCACCAGCCGAATCTGTACCTGCCGATTCCGCACCTAATGCGCCAGAGGCTAAAGCATTCAACTGGAAGAATCCAAGTAAACAAGAAGAAATTGCTTTAGGTCGCGAAATAACCGGCAGTTTATTAGGTGCTGCGCCTTTGGTTAAAGATCAAGCCCTGCAAAAGTATGTCAATCAAGTGGGTCGTTTGGTGGCCAATCAATCGGAGCGTGCCGATTTAC
>JBKJRD010000079.1:0-3540 GCA_046594885.1 Methylotenera sp.
GTCCGCATCTATCGTTAATAATGATAATGGTCGTGGTCTTTTTTTCCAGCGCTCAAACTCTACACCAGCCACTTCAAAAAATGCACGCCGGTTAGAAATACCCGTTAGGTGATCGTTAAAGCTTGCTTTAATAATATCTTCGGTTGAACAGCGTTTTTCATCAATATCGCGAATAATCAATGAATAGCGCGCAGGGTCTAGCGGCTCGCGATACGCATCGACCAATGGTGAAATAATACTGCTGCCCCAAAAGCGGTTGCCGTCTTTTCTCAAACACCAGCCTTCTAATAAATCCCAGCCATTTTGATCGGCTTCCATCAATCTATCTTTTAATCTATCTTGATTGGTAGAGTCTTCCGGAAAAAATACGCCGTACGATTGACCTTCAACGTCAACATGATTAAAGTTGGTTAGTCTTTCGATGCTGACATTCCAGCGTTCTATTTTGCCATCAGTATCCAAACTGGCAATCGCATATTCCGAAACATCGGTAAAAATTGCATTAAACCACGCCTCATTATGTTGTAATTGGCGCTCCCTTTTAACCTGCAAGGTAATATCGGTAATCACCGCCATAATGCGGTCTGCATCCAGTTTTAGCAACGTAAAAGCTAGAAATTTCGCATCTTCTTTTCCCGGAATGCCTGCGGTTAATTGCACACGCAAGGAATCGCATATCTGGCCGCGTTTTTTGCTGAAGTTTGTCCAAAGATTTTGCAGCTCTGGCGCAATATCTTCTAATGTTTTAAATAGGTTTGATAAATCACCGTCTGGCGAAATTGGTAACAACAATTGTGCCGAACAAGGATTGATCATAACGACATCGCCGTTTGCCTGCATTTGCACCAAGCCCACTGGCGCCATATACAAAAACTGCAATAATGATTCGTAATCCGATTTTAAATCTTCAGTCATTTACCGTATCAATTCGATCTTAAAATAATGACGTAGTTATAAGGCAACTTTGGTGCGCTTATTAATCGTAATTTGACGCGTGTTGGTTTCATTTTTAGCGTTAAAACATAATCGATCATTTCATCTAACTCTGCTTTTTCGTCTATGGCATCTTCAAATTTTTGGGCTACCAAGAAATTATTCATGCAAGGCGCAACGGTGCTAAATAAATCGGCATCAATCACGCTTTCAAGCGATAAGCCGGCCACTTTAGATTCGTAAGCGTTATAAACCTTTACTAACCCTTCGTCATCAAACCCAATCACGCCAAACGATAATGCATTCAACTGTTCACTGCTTGCTTCACTCAATGTTTGACCAAGCCCTTGTATGTCGAAACTGATTTGATTCAATTGATTTAACCTCTTAGATAATAGTTATGTGATTAGCCGTAATTAACAAGACTTTAAATTATATATTGCAAATATGAAAGTTAACTTAACACAAAATAAATTAAGGAAAATTTAATTAGCTTTGAACAGTATAAATATTATAGCTAAATCATGAGCAGCGTAATAATGAATCGTTCTTGAACTTATGGTTAGTGGTTTCAACCAACATGTTTTTTCGCTAAATTTAAATAATTCTGTTTTAATAAATGGGATATGTTCTATTGCTCCTGCTGCAATTTTAGGAATATATCATCTTATTTTATGTGGTCATATCGTGAATTGTAGAGACGTCAAATGTTCAATTTCCTATCAGACTTTATAACTAAGTTATATACCTGCAAGATGAGGCGTTGAAAGAAAGTTTTTTAAAATCTGGCATGGCAAATCATTTATAAAACTCTATTGGCGCTTTAAAGTATATCCCTTTTAGCAGCTATAATAAAGAATTAATCTTCATTTAGCTAATGCTGCTTCTAATTTAGCTTCTGCTACAGCTGAATTTTTTTTGAATTCGGCAGCATTATTATTCGCTTGATTCAATTCAACATGCAGTCTTTCTACTTCAACTTCTAAACGTTGAATTATTTCTAGACGATGATTAAGTATAGCTATTTTGGTACGGGCAGATTCTGATGACTTTCGCTCATTAGCCAGCTCTGTAATTAATCGTTTAACATCCGCTTTAAGCATTACCGATCGACCAACCAATTCAGCATATTCTTTTTCACTACCTTTCAGTATTGACGACTGAGTTTCATAAGCTAAAGATAACCGCTCATACTCTTTTTGAATTTGGATGCAGACAGCTTTTTCTTCTTCCAAGGTATTAACAACGTTTGCTGTTTCTTCCTGACTTTTGGTAAAGATGACTAAGTTAATAGCTCGTGTAATATCTGGATTTAAAATTTCATGATTTATGGCAGGTAGATTTACAGCTTGGTCTAGTTGCCATTGCTTGAAATGCGTTTGTATGGTCGACATGCTACCCATACCAAGGTACGCAAGTATCGCTCTCGCCGTTGGCTTTTCGCCAGCTAACAGCATTCTATTTGCAACACTTGCAATGTCGTTAAATTCTACATCTGCTAATCTACCCATAAAAACCTTTCATTTTTCAATTGTTATTAAATGCTGTTATCTTTTGTTATTAAATGTTTGTTATCTTTTGTTATCCTATTTTCATGTGTTTGTCATAGATAGATAGGCCAATCCTGATATGAGCAAAAATGCAAATTTGCGTGATGTTTTGAAGGATCTATTTGGACTTTCTGACCATTAACTCTGACGAATTTAATGCCTGTAATGATTGATTTCAATCGAGCTGAAATGTCTGCACTTGGTGAAGCCCATACCACTTCTTTAATTTCACCCGCTTTAATTAACTTTAAATAATTTACCAATATCACTTCATACCGTTTAATCGATTTAAATGTTCTTTCACATTCAACAGCTACAAGTACACCAACATTATTTTTAGCTAAAGCATCTGGTCTTTTTTGATCTTTATCACTTGAACCAAGTCTATCGCCATCCATCCACCCATGCCACCCTTTGGCCTCAGCTTTTAATCTCAATTGCTGAATGTCCAATTGGTGGCGAATTGTCTGCTCACTGATCCTATTAGGTTCAAAATATGCAGTTTCCAAACACTCAGTTTCGACATCAAAGGCCATAGCTTGGCCTTGATTGGTGATGCCCCAAATTGTTAGAGCACCTCCTAATGCCTCGTATTTATGGCGCTTTATCAACCCCTTTTTTTCAATATGAATAAGTGCCTTATGTGCTGCCTGTCTTGAAGACACCCTTATTACTTGCTGCAATATATCCTGAGTGCTCCATAGATGATCTCTTAAGAAACGTAACACTAAGTACTGTTTTTCTTGCACCCGAGAATTTCGTTGCTCATGATTATTAATAAGATTACGTGCTGAGTTCATCAAATTAACTCCTCAGAAGAAAAATCGTAGTTAGTAACTGACTTATCTTCTTCAGCAACTAACGGCTCAGGCATTTCACCATTAGCTTCAATCGGACCAACATGTAAAATTTTAGCGTTATCGATCCCAAACAATATGCCAACACTTGCTTGATTTTGTCTATCAGAAGGTATTGGTAGATGTGTGATTAAATCAGGTGAAATAAAATATTTATTAGCTTCTATCCATCCAGACGAATGTAAATTCTCATTCGTCTG
>JBKJRD010000062.1:0-3683 GCA_046594885.1 Methylotenera sp.
AATCAATCGGAACGTGCTGATTTACCTTGGAAATTTGGCGTGATTGAAAGTGCTGATTTAAATGCATTCGCCGCACCTGGGGGCTATGTATTGATGACAAAAGGCTTGTATTTACAATTGCGCAATGAAGCGCAACTGGCGGGTGTGCTAGGCCATGAAATTGCCCATATTGTGCAAAAACATCAATTAAAGGTACTGCAAAAGCAGCAACTATTGAATATTGGTAGCGCATTACTGTCTGATAAAATCGCCAATAACAACCGAATTGCGCAAAAAGCCATTGGTAGCGGCGCCGAAATTAGTGCCCGCGGTTTAGATAAAAGTGCAGAATATGAAGCAGATCGCATGGGGATGATATTGGCCGCGCGCGCTGGCTATGATGTATATGGTTTAGCCGAAGTGCTGCAAACCATTGGCCAAACCAACAAAACCGACAATAGCGTTGCGTTGCTATTTAAAACCCACCCGCATCCTGATGACCGTTTAGCACGGTTGGCTGATAGCGCTGGCAGTCAACTGGATAACGTAAAAGCAGGTAAAACACTCGAAAATAGGTTTTATAAACTAGCGCCTTAATGCATACTTAATGCACAATAGTTGCGTAAATTTTAAGCTGCTCGCTGAACTATATGCTCTCAGGCCTAGTCATCAATAGCAGATGCTATTAAATAGATGCGTTGTAAAAATAATTTATTTCAAATACAATCGACCACCGTTATCAATGCTTGCTTTTAGATTAAGCTAGTCATTTATAATGGCAAATATCAAAATCATATCAATATACTTATTCAATAAACGTTTGCTTAAATAAAATCATCCAATAAATTCATGAAGTACTGCTTAAATTCAGTTGCGTTTCAAATCAAATTGTTCATGTTTACAATGCTGATTGCCGTGACTGGCTTTGCCTTTGTTTCTCAATTATCTGATAGCGTTTCTTACAGCGATGACAGACCTAGCGCGCTTGTTATTGAAATGCAAGAATTCTTAAATGATGTAGAGCCATTACTAGATGACGATTCACCAAGCTTTTTAAGCGCTAGTTTTTTAATTGTATATGTTGTAACAACTTTTGTTTCCGCTTTAAAACGTAGCAACGTTACACCACGCCTCACCTTTCTTTACCACATCCAACCCCGTTCGCCCCCATTACATTCATCGGTTTAAACCGATGTTTGCATGGACTCGGCACGCTGCTAAATTAATGCGCCTGCCGCCGCAATAGCACAAAATTTCAATGAAAAATAGCTGCGTATATGCAGCAAGCTTCAAAGAAGTCACTGTTAATCGCATGTCCAAAAGCACCGTCTGTTTACCAGCCAAATAGCGCGCAATCGCTCATCTCATCACGCTTATCAATCACAACTGCACCTCAATTTTGATGGTATGCAATGCTTGAAACTGAGCCACCAATGATGCAAGTGCAAGCGCACTCTTTTTGAAATTTTTAAAATAGAAATGAATATGATCAATCAATTATTTGTAGGTTTTAGCCTAGCAATATTGCTTTTGAGCGGCTGCCAACGCGCTGAAGAACCAAAAGAAGAAGTGGCTAAATTTGAAGTAACCCGCCCGCTTCGCAAAGACACTTCTATTATCAAAGAGTATGTAAGCCAGATTCATGCTTATAAGCACATTGAATTAAGAGCACTAGAGCGCGGTTACATACAAGATATTTTTGTGGATGAAGGCCAAATGGTGGCCAAAGGTCAGCGCATGTTCAAAATTATGCCCAATCTGTACGAAGTGGATGTACAAAAATCTAAAGCGGAAGCTGAGATGGTGCAAATTGAATATCAGAATACAAAAGCGCTCACCGATAAAAATATAGTGTCAGCCAATGAATTGGCGCTAGCAAAAGCCAAGCTTGATAAAGCCAATGCAGAAGTAAAGCTTGCACAAACTCATTTAAATTTTACCAATATCAATGCGCCTTTCAGCGGCATTATGGATCACTTTAACGTGAGAAACGGTAGCCTGGTGGCAGAAGGTGATTTGCTCACCACGTTATCTGACATTAGCAAAATGTGGGTATATTTTAATGTGCCTGAATCTGAGTATTTAGATTATAAAACCAACAAAATTGATCAGAACCCAGTAAAAGTGCAGTTGAAAATGGCCAATGGCGATGTGTTTGATCAAGCAGGAAAAATTGAAACCATTGAGGCAGATTTTGACAACAAAACAGGCAACATCGAATTCAGGGCTGTATTTGCAAACCCCAAGCAACTTCTTAGGCATGGTGAAACTGGCAATATTTTAATCGCGATTCCCTACAAAAACGCGCTGATTATTCCGCAGAAAGCCACTTTTGAAATATTGGATAAAACCTATGTGTATGTGGTGAATAAACAAAATAAGTTGGAACAAAGATTAATTACAGTGGCTGCAGAATTACCGCATGTGTTTATTATAAAAAATGGCCTAAAAGAGACTGACAAAATCCTTATTGAAGGCCTGCGCAAGGTACACAACGGTCAACAAATTAACATCAGCTTTCAGTCGCCTGAAAAAGTACTTTCACAATTAGAACTTCATGCTGAATAGTGAAAGAAGAAACTAAATATGTTTAATATATTCATCAAAAGACCTGTAATGGCGATCATTTTGTCGCTCATTATCGTATTTTTAGGATTTTTATCTCTTAGAACACTTCCAACTTCGCAGTTTCCTGATATTGCGCCGCCGCGTGTGATTGTGTCTTTAGCCTACCCAGGCGCTAGTGCCGATGTACTGGTGCAGTCATCTCTTATCACCATCGAACGCGCAATTAACGGTGTACCGGGCATGAAATATATTGTTTCAGACGCGACCAGTGCGGGTGAAGCAACCATTCAGGTGATTTTTGGATTGGGCACTGATCCCAATCAGGCCATGGTGAGTGTTAAAACCCGTTTAGACCAGGTCATGAGTCGTCTGCCAGAATTGGTGCAGCTAGAAGGCGTGGTGGTGGAGCGCGTACAGCCTAGCATGCTGATGTACATCAATTTGTTTAGTAAAGACAAAAATGCGGATGAGAAATTTTTATACAACTATGCCAATGTGAATGTAATTCCTGAAATACAGCGAGTTAGTGGTATTGCCAGCGCGAAAATTCTTGGCAGCCGTCAATATGCCATGCGTATCTGGCTGAATCCAGACAGAATGCGCGCATATAAAGTTTCAATTGAAGAAATCATGAAAGCGATTGGTGAACAAAGCATTATTGGCCGCCCGGGCCGTCTTGGTCAGAGTTCTGGTATTGCCGCCCAATCTAAAGAATACGTGCTGATATATAAAGGCCGCTATAACAAGCCAGAAGAATACGGCGACATTATTATTCGCGCAAGTTCAGATGGCGAAATACTTAAACTGAAAGACTTGGCAAAAATTGAGCTTGGCAGTGAGTTTTTTGATATTTATTCGAACAAAGACGGCTATCCCTCTTCTGCGATTATTTTGAAGCAAAACTATGGCAGTAATGCCAGTGAAGTAATTGATCAAGTTAAAGAGAAAATGAAAGAGCTAGAAGGTTCGTTTCCTGCAGGAATGGAATATGAAATTGATTATGATGTTTCAAAATTCCTAGACGCTTCCATTGAAAAAGTATTGCACACTTTGATAGAGGCCTTTGTGCTGGTTGCTTTGGTAGTCTTTATTTTCCTTGGCGATTGGCGCTCTACGCTGATTCCCATTTTGGCTGT
>JBKJRD010000065.1:0-3811 GCA_046594885.1 Methylotenera sp.
GACATGTCAAGAGTAAAACGTGGTGTCATCGCTCGCGCAAGACACAAAAAAGTATTAAACGCCGCTAAAGGTTATCGCGGCCGTCGTAAAAACGTTTATCGCGTCGCCAAGCAAGCGGTAATGAAAGCGGGTCAATATGCATATAGAGACCGTCGTCAGAAAAAACGTCAGTTCCGTACTTTATGGATTGCCCGTATTAACGCAGGTGCGCGTGAATTAGGTTTGACTTACAGCCGCTTTATGAATGGCTTGAAAAAAGCTTCTATTGAAGTAGATCGTAAAGTATTAGCGGATTTAGCCGTATTTGATAAACCTGCATTTGCCCAATTTGTTGAATTAGCGAAAACTGGCTTGGCGACTTAATTATTGCTTGTATCATTTTTGCAAAAAAAAGAGGCTGCGGCCTCTTTAAGCTTTGTATGATTTAATAAAAAAAGAGGCTATAGCCTCTTTTTTTATGACGCAATGACAGATGGTTAGATAATTTTAGATATTAAAATTTTATTCATAATCAATCAGTTAAACATCAACAAAACCATTACTTTAAGTTAAAATATCGCATGGCTAATTTAGAATACCTCATTTCAGAATGCATTAACGACTTCAATGCATGCAACGATATCCCTACATTAGAAAATGCGAAAGCGAAATATTTAGGCAAAGCTGGCGCGTTAACCGACGCACTAAAAGGCTTGGGCAAGCTTTCAAATGAAGAACGTCCAGCAGCAGGGGCAGCCATTAATGTGGTGAAACAAGCGGTAGAATCTGCATTAAATGCACGTCGTGAAGAGATTCTTAATGCTGAACAAGCAAAGCAGTTAGCAGCCGAGTCGCTAGATGTGACTTTGGCTGCCCGCACACAATCTGAGGGCGGATTACATCCCGTAACATTAACGTTGCGACGTATCGAGCAATTATTTCATTCAATTGGTTTTGATGTGGCGACAGGCCCTGAGATTGAAACCGATTTTTATAATTTTACCGCGTTAAATATTCCTGAAAATCATCCAGCCCGCGCCATGCACGACACCTTTTATGTGGCAGCTAATCATGTGCAAAATAATGATAAAACCGACTTTGTATTACGCACCCATACATCGCCGGTACAAATTCATTACATGCAAGAGGCTTTAAAAAATAATCAATCACCACCGCTTAAAATTATCGCGCCTGGGCGCGTGTATCGCGTGGATTCTGACGCGACGCATTCACCGATGTTTCATCAGGTAGAAGGTTTGTGGGTAGATGAAAATATCAGTTTTGCCAACCTTAAAGGTGTGGTACAAGATTTCTTACAGAAATTCTTTGAACGCGATGATTTAACGGTCAGATTCAGACCTTCATTTTTTCCATTTACAGAGCCGTCTGCCGAGATGGATATGAGTTGGAACGGCGGTTGGTTAGAAATTGGCGGTTGCGGCATGGTGCATCCTGAAGTGTTTAAGCACGTAAATATCGACAGCGAAAAATATCGCGGCTTTGCGTTTGGTTTGGGCGTAGAACGCTTGGCGATGCTGCGTTACGGCGTAAACGATTTACGTCATTTCTTTAATAATGATTTGCGCTTTTTGCAGCAATTCAATCAATAAAACTTAACACTAAAAAACTATGCAATTTTCAGAAAACTGGTTACGCACTTTTGTTAATCCTGCGCTCACATCTGCAGAGCTCAGCCATGCTTTAACAATGGCGGGGCTAGAAGTAGAAGAAATGACAGCTGTTGCACCTGTTTTTGGCAACGTTGTGATTGGTGAAATTGTTGAGGCTGTGAAACACCCGGATGCAGACCGTTTGCAAATTTGCAAAGTGAATGTTGGCAATGCAAATGGTATAAATAAAATCCTGCAAATTGTCTGTGGAGCCAGCAATGCAAGCGTTGGTTTGAAAGCGCCATGTGCATTGGTTGGTGCAGAATTGGTTGGCATGAGCATTAAAGCTGCAAAAGTACGCGGCGTGGAATCTTTTGGCATGCTGTGCTCTGCGAAAGAATTAGGCTTAGCAAGCGAAGCCACTGGCTTGTTAGCGTTGCCAGATGATGCGCCAGTTGGTCAAGATATTCGTACGTATTTAGATTTAAATGACCATTTGCTGACATTAAAATTAACACCTAATCGTGCCGATTGTTTAAGTATTTTAGGTGTTGCACGTGATGTGACCGCTATCACAGGCGCGCCGATGACGTTGCCAACAATGAATATTAGCAAGATTGAAAGCACAAAAAAACTCACAGTAAATGTTGCAGCAAGCAAAGCATGCCCTGCCTATTACGGCCGCGTGATTGAACATGTAAATGCGCAAGCCGCTACGCCCGACTGGATGATTCGTCATCTTGAACGTAGCGGCGTGCGTAGCATTAGCGCGCTGGTGGATATCACCAATTATGTATTGCTAGAACTTGGTCAGCCCATGCATGCGTTTGATTTAGCGAAGTTGAGCGGTGAAGTTAACGTTCGATTTGCATCAAAAAATGAGCCAATTCAATTGTTAAATGACACGCAGATTCAATTAGCCACCGATGATTTAATTATTGCGGACAACAGCGGTGCCATTGCTTTGGCTGGCATTATGGGTGGAAAAGCAACTTCAGTTACTTTAACAACCACGGCAGTTTTCTTAGAAAGTGCATTTTTTACGCCAGACGCAATTGCAGGTAAAGCACGCCGTTTAGGCTTAAATACCGATTCATCTTACCGTTTTGAGCGTGGTGTAGATTTTGGAAATACCCAATCAGCTTTGCGGCGTGCAACGGCTTTAATATTGGATATTTGCGGCGGTCAAGCAGGCGAGATAACCGAGGTAGTTAACCAGTTGCCAGTGCGTATTTCGGTCAAATTGCGTTATGCGCGTTTATGTTCTGTGTTGGGCATTACCATTGCCAAACAAAAGGTTGGTGTTTTGTTAGGGCAGTTAGGATTCGAATTCACAGAAAATGACGATATTTTTATGGTTAAGTCGCCGACTTATCGCTTTGATATTGCCCGTGAAGAGGATTTGATTGAAGAAATCGCGCGTTTGCACGGTTACGATAAAATTCCAGCAATCGCCCCAACCGCCACTCTAAACATGCTGGATGTATCAGAAACTACGCTGAGTGCGACATGGTTGCATGACAGTTTGCAGGCGCAAGGTTATCAAGAAATTATTACTTATAGCTTTGTGGATGAAAGTTGGGAGCGCGACTTGTTGGGCAATACGCAGCCTATTCAGCTCAAAAATCCTATTGCCAGCCAGATGAGCGTGATGCGTAGCAGTTTGTGGGGCGGTTTACTCGAGGCGCTTACTTATAATATGAATCGCAAACAAGAGCGTGCAATGTTGTTTGAAGTGGGTTCAACCTATCATAAAGCGCAACACGGATTTAGCGAGCAAACACATATCGCAGGCTTATTTTATGGCGCGTTTCAGCCTGAGCAGTGGGGCGTGGCAACTAAGGATGTTGACTTTTATGATATGAAAGCCACCGTTGAGCAATTAACCCACGGCAAGGCTGAGTATCGTGCCGAAGCCCATCATGCTTTGCATCCTGGCCAATCAGCGCACGTTTATGTTGATGGTCATCCCATTGGTTGGTTAGGCAAGTTACATCCAAAATGGCAGCAACATTACAATTTGGCTAAAAATTGTTTTTTGTTTGAGCTAGCAGTCCAACCCCTATTGCAACATTCTGTTGCAAGTTATGTTGAGCTGCCAAAAACATTGGCGATAAGACGCGATTTAGCTATCATCGTTGACATCAGTCAGCCAGTTCAATCAATTATTGATGCAGTTAAAAATGCCAATATTGCATTGATAATACAAGTGCAACTGTTTG
>JBKJRD010000076.1:0-61685 GCA_046594885.1 Methylotenera sp.
GATGCACAGGTGTTTTATCGGCTGCCCAAGCTTTTACTACAGGGTCAACTAAACGCCATTGTGCTTCGGCCTCACTGATATGTAGGTAATTTGAATTATCGCCTTGCATTAAGTTAAGCAGCAAAGCCTCATATGCATCAACCGTATCATCTTCAGCTAAGCGGTTTGCTGCATCTAGCTGAATGGTGCGCGTGTTGATATCCAGACCTGGCACTTTGGCTTGTATTTCCATTTTGATACATTCGCGCGGCTGAATACCGATAATCAGCCAGTTTTGGTCTTGATCATTCACTTGCAACGGTGCTTTTTTAAAGCGAATAGCAATACGCGTATCGGCTTCATGCAAGCGCTTTGCGGTACGAATGTAGAATGGCACACCTTGCCAGCGCGGATTATCAATAAATAACTTAAGCGCTGCGTAAGTTTCAACTACACTGTCTTTATTGCCCAACTCTTCTAGGTAACCTGAAACGCTTTCTTTTTTACCACCAGCACCATTCACTTCACCCGCTTTATATTGCGCGCGGAAAGCATGTTTGCTCAATTCATTAATTGGAATAGGGCGTATTTGCTCAAGCACTTTGATTTTTGCATCGCGCACGCCGTCAGGCGTTAAATCTTTGGGCATTTCCATCGCAGTCAATGCCAGCGTCTGCAGAATATGACTCTGAATCATATCGCGCAATGCACCAGTGCTGTCATAGAATTGGGTGCGATCACCCACGCCCAGCATTTCGGTATTGGTAATTTGTACATGATCAATGTATTGATTGTTCCAAATCGGTTCTAAAACGGTATTAGTAAAGCGCTGTAATAGAATATTTTGTAGCGCAGATTTACCCAAATAATGGTCGATGCGGTAAATTTGGCTTTCTTTCAGGTTTTTTGTCAGCGACGCTTGCAAATCAACAGCGCTAGCCAAATCCGTGCCAAAAGGTTTTTCAACTACCACACGGCGCCAGTATTTATCTTCTTGGGTTAAGCCCACTTTCGCTAACGACTCTACCACTGGTGCAAAATCCACAGGGCGGACTGATAAGAAATAAGCCAAGTTTTGCGGGAAAATTGCCGCATTACTTAACACATTTTTTAGCTTAATAAATGCATCAGTGTCGGTTGGCGGATTAGCATGATAAAAGTTGCGCGCGATAAAACGCTCAAAAGCCGCCGCGTCGTAACCTTTTTTAAATTTTGCATCCAGCATGCTTTTAATATCGGCACGCCATGCGGCTAAGGTGACTTCTTGACGGCCAACTGCTAGAATTTTTAAGTCTGGTGGCAAGCGACCAATCGAATCTAATCTAAATAATCCAGGATAAAGTTTTACACGTGCTAAGTTGCCGCTTGCGCCAAAAAGCACCAGCGTGCATGGGTCAATTTCATTACTTGCTGCATGGGGTTGCGTCATCGCTCTAAGCCTTCAAAAAGCTGAATATGTTAATTTAAGTAAAGTTTCATCACTGCATCATCCCTAAAGCACGGCATGACGATTAGCGGATTATCTAATAAACGCCCAGAAAAATCTTGAGAATCAAACTGAACATTTATTTTTTAGCGAATTTAATGCGTTAAGTATTTATTTTTTCTGGACTGCATGGCCGCCAAAAGCATTACGCATTAAAGATAGCAGTTTGTAGCTGTAACCATGTTTGTCTTGGCTTCTGAAACGCGCTTGTAATGCGACTGTTAACACTGGCGCCGCGACACCTTGCTCAACCGCTTCAACGACTGTCCAGCGACCTTCACCAGAGTCAGCCACATATGGGGCAATGCCTTCCAATGTCTGATCACTTTTCAAAGCATCTGCAGTGAGATCGAGCAACCAGCTGCGCACAACAGAACCATGACGCCATAATTCAGTGATTTGTGCTAAATCTAAATCAAACTCTTCTTTACCTTTGAGTAAATCTAAACCTTCAGCCAATGCTTGCATCATGCCGTATTCAATACCGTTGTGTAACATTTTAGTGAAGTGGCCGCTGCCGATTGGGCCAACGTGCGCCCAACCACGGTCCGCGTGGGTTAATGCTTGCGCATAAGGTGCTAAAACATCTGCATATTGTTTGTCGCCGCCGTACATCAAGCAGTAGCCGTTATCCAAACCCCAAACGCCACCAGATGTGCCGCAATCGATAAAGCCAATGCCATGCTCGGCTAACATTGCGCCGCGACGTTGACTGTGCTTGTAATTTGAATTGCCGCCATCGACGATGATATCGTTTTTGCTTAGTAGCGGTATTAAGTCTTTAATTTGATTTTCGGTAATTTCGCCGGCTGGTAACATTAACCAAACGATTTTTTGTCCTTCTAGTTTGTTCACAGCATCTTGTACAGAGCTGGCGGCAATCATGCCTTCTTTTTCAGCTAGCTGAGAGATAGATTCTTTATTGAAGTCGAAGCCAACGACTTCAATTTTGTGTCGTAATAAACGTGCAGACATATTGCCGCCCATTTTGCCTAAGCCGATCATTGCTAATTTCATGCGATTTTTCCTATGGTATGAGGATGATAAAAGCACCCATCTTGTGGATGTGGTGCAATCAAAAATTGATAATTTTTTAAGAATTATCTGATTCAGATGCGTATAATTATACCAAATTTAGGGTGCTTCTCAAATACAAGCGCAACATTCAAAAAAGCACAATTTCAAACTGCTTTTTCTTTTTTACTGTTTCCAATGGGTTAAGTCATGACACCAAATATCGCTTCTAACATCAACAAATTAAGTCATACACGCTGGCATGCGTTTGAATCGCAAGAGGCGATTAATCAGGCGGCCTTAAAGCGTATTTTGTTAGCTGCCAACCAAGCGATTCATCAATATGGCAGTTTTTTGGTGGTTTTAGCAGGTGGCAGCACACCAAAAAGTGTGTATCAATTATTGAGTCAGCAACAAGCCGATTGGGCGAATTGGCACGTTTACCATAACGATGATCGCTGTTTGCCAATTGACCACGCAGAGCGCAACAGTAAAATGGCGCGTGATGTGTGGTTAAAACATGTGGCGATTCCACCAAATCAGATTCACGATATTCCCACCGAATTAGGTAATGTAGAAGGCGCAAAAGCTTATGCAAAAACCTTGAATGGCGTGCGTGCTTTTGATTTGGTGATTTTAGGTTTGGGTGAAGATGGCCACACCGCCAGCTTATTCCCCAATCAAATTGTGGATAATAGCGCCGATGTTGTACCCGTTTTTAACGCGCCAAAACCACCAGCAGAGCGTGTGACAATGTCGCAGAATCGTTTGAACAACACCCATGAAGTGTTGTTTTTAGTCACAGGCAGCGGCAAGCAAGAAGCAGTAGATAATTGGCGAAAAGGAGTTGCAATTCCAGCCACATTAATTGTGCCGAAAAATGGTGTTGATGTGTATTGTTTTGGTGTGGAGCTGAGCTAAATATTGAGGTATTTAAGTGGTTAACTTTTGGTTTTTAACCATCTGATCACATCATCCACATTTTTATCTGGTGGAAACACAGGATAAAAAGTTTCAACGATTTGGTTATTATCGATAATCATCGTTAATCGTTTGTAAATCTCAATACTCTCACAATAAAAAGTAGGTAGCCCAAGTAATTCTTTGAGCATGAATGAGGCGTCGCTTAATAACTCAAAGGGCAAATGCAAACGATTTTTAGCTTCTAATTGATATTCTGTCGTTTGCGAACTAAGTCCAAAAATTTGAGTATTTAATTTTGCTAATTCATGAGCGTGATCTCTAAAACTGCATGATTGCGGCGTACAACCGCGTGCGCCAGGCATATTATCCCAATTTTCTGGCAGTGAAATATCAGGTCGCCCAGTCATTGGGTAGATGTAAATAACGTATCGACCCTCCAATCTGTTTAGTTGAACTAACTCACCGTTTGTAGCATTGAGCAGAATGTGGGGTAAAAATTTCCCTGTCAAATCATTTGCTGAGCCATCATCAATAGGCACCGGTAAATCATTGGGTAATTGAGATAAATTCACAAAAATGCGCAGTCAATATTGGTTAAGTATTCTGAATCACAATGTTGGGAAACTTGCTACTGTGATCTAAGCTGGCATTGGCAATTTTAATCGCCGCTTTACGCGCAATTTCTTTATAAATATTCGCAATTTTAGAATCTGGCGCATGAATAACGGTTGGTTTTCCATTGTCCGTTTGCTCACGAATACTGATATCTAAAGGTAATGAGCCAAGTAACTCTGTATTGTAATCGGCACACATTTTTGCCGCGCCACCACTACCAAATATATGTTCCTCATGTCCGCAATTACTGCAAATATGTGTGCTCATATTCTCAACAATACCTAATATGGGAATATTCACTTTCTCAAACATTTTTAAACCTTTACGCGCATCAAGCAAGGCAATGTCTTGTGGCGTGGTGACAATAATCGCGCCAGTCACAGGGATTTTCTGCGCGAGGGTTAATTGAATATCCCCCGTGCCTGGCGGTAAATCAATCACCAAATAATCCAAATCTCGCCATTTGGTATCGCGCAGCAATTGCTCTAAGGCGCCCGTCACCATTGGGCCGCGCCAAACCATCGGCGTATCAGTATCGACTAAAAATCCAATACTCATGGCTTGTATGCCGTGTGCCAGCATCGGCTGCATACTTTTGCCGTCGACGCTTTCAGGTCGCCCGCTAATACCCAGCATTTGCGGTTGGCTGGGGCCATAAATATCAGCATCTAACAGGCCAACTGTTGCGCCTTCCGCCGCCAAAGCAAGAGCTAAATTAACCGAAGTGGTGGATTTACCTACACCGCCTTTGCCAGACGCTACTGCAATAATGTTCTTCACATTGGACAATAAATTCACGCCTTGTTGTACTTTATGCGCGGCGATTCTGCTACCAATATTAACTGTTACCAAGCCGCCGTCAGATAAGGTTTTAAGATGCGAAGTGACTAATTGTTGCACATTAGTCATGACGCTTTTAGCGGGATAACCCAATACAATATCCACACTAATATGGTTGTCGTGTATTTGAATATTCTTGGCCGATTTACTGGTGATGAAATCTTTGCCAGTATTCGGGTCAATTAATGTTTTTAAGGCGTTTTGAATGGTTAACTCTGTTAATGCCATGATGTGAATAGTTGAAGTTTAAAAACGTATTTTAGCGCAAGGCCATATTTAAAGCTTGTATGCTTAGTGTTAAATTAAGTTAATACATAAAACAGGACTTAATTTGCTAAAATAGCGTTTTAGCTTATCTATAAAGTTTTTATGGCGCGCAAAATTCTGGTTACCTCTGCTCTACCTTATGCTAATGGCAGTATTCATCTAGGACATTTGGTGGAATATATTCAAACCGATATCTGGGTGCGCTTTCAAAAAATGCAGGGTCATACCGTGCATTATGTGTGTGCAGATGACACGCACGGCACGCCGATTATGCTGCGTGCAGAAAAAGAAGGTATTACGCCTGAAGCCTTGATTGAAGCGGTACATAAAGAACACAGCGCAGATTTTAAAGAGTTTTTAGTGGAGTTCGACAATTACTATTCAACCAATGCGCCAGAGAATAAAGCGTTATCGCAAACCATTTACCGCAAATTAAAAGCCAACGGCAAAATTGCCACCAAAACGATTGAACAGTTTTACGACCCAGTAAAAAACATGTTTTTGCCCGATCGTTTTATTAAAGGCGAATGCCCGAAGTGTCACGCCAAAGATCAATACGGCGATAACTGCGAGGTGTGTGGCGCAACCTACAACCCAACCGAGCTGATTAATGCTTATTCAGCAGTTTCTGGCGCTTCGCCAATTCGTAAAGAAACCGAACATTACTTTTTTAAATTAAGCGAGTGTGAAGCGTTTTTAAAACAATGGACGCGTTCTGGCACATTACAAGGCGAAGCCGCCAACAAAATGGGCGAGTGGTTTGAGAATGGTTTGAATGACTGGGACATTTCGCGTGATGCACCGTATTTTGGCTTTGAAATTCCTGATGCGCCTGGTAAATATTTTTATGTGTGGTTAGATGCGCCGATTGGTTATATGGCGAGTTTCAAAAAACTTTGTAAAACGCAGGGCTTAGATTTTGACGAATACTGGAAAGCGGATTCAACCACAGAGCTTTACCATTTTATCGGCAAAGATATTCTATATTTTCACGCCTTATTTTGGCCAGCAACACTAGAATATAGTGGATACCGTAAACCAACTAAGATTTTTGCGCATGGTTTTCTAACCGTTAACGGTGAAAAAATGAGTAAATCGCGCGGTACGTTTATTACCGCCCGCAGCTATTTAGACTATATTAAAAATCCTGAGTATTTGCGTTATTACTATGCGGCCAAACTGAATGGCACGATGGAAGATATCGATTTAAATCTTGAGGATTTTGTCGCGCGTGTGAATAGTGATTTAGTGGGTAAATACATTAATATTGCCAGCCGCACAGCAGGTTTTATTAATAAGCGATTTAGCGGTGAATTAAAGCCCTCGAATCAAAATATTGTGATTGCCGAACTACAGTCATCAGCAAGTGTTATTTTCGACGCATATGAAGCGCGTGAATATGGTAAGGCTTTACGTGAAATTATGCGCTTGGCTGACTTAGCGAATGGCTACGTTGCAGAAAAAGCCCCTTGGGTGATGGCAAAGCTAGAAGGCGAAGAATCTGCTTTGCAACAAGTGTGTTCGGATGCTTTGGAAATGTTTCGTTTGCTCACTTTGTATTTAAAACCAGTTTTACCAAGCTTGGCTGCTGAGATTGAGAAATTCCTTAATATTTCAGCATTAAGTTGGAGCAGCGTAACTGATTGTTTAGCTGCCCAGCATACGATTAATGCATACGACCATCTAATTACGCGCATTGACCCAAAACTGATTGAATCAATGACTGAAGCCAACAGAGAAAACTTAACCGTCACACCTAATATAGCGCAAGCGCCAATAACTAAAACGATCACTACAGAAGCTAAAATTGAGGGTGATTTCATCAGTATTGATGATTTCACCAAAGTAGATTTACGTATTGCAAAAATTGTGCATGCTGAACATGTAGAAGGTGCAGAAAAACTACTTAAGTTAACTCTTGATATTGGTGAAGGAAATACCAGACAAGTATTTGCGGGCATTAAATCAGCTTATGATCCAACGACTTTGATTGGACGCAATACAGTGATGGTGGCCAATTTAGCGCCTCGAAAAATGAAATTCGGCATGAGTGAAGGTATGGTATTAGCTGCGAGCGATGAAAGCGGCGGGCCATTTATTCTTTCGCCTGATGTAGGCGCATTAGCAGGTATGCGCGTTAAATAGTAAGATTATACTTGTAAGAAAAATCTTACAAAAAATTCAGAACACACTTATTTCAACATTATTTTTGGCTTTTTATAATGGTTAAGTAAGCAAAGTAATTTTAATAAACAATTATTCAAAGGAAATTGCGATGAAATTTATTTACGCTCCGTTATTAGCAGTTGCGTTATTCTCAGGCCAAACAATGGCAGCAGACAGTAATGCCAAAACCGCAGTCGGTGGTGGTTTAGGCGCTGCAGCAGGCACAGCATTAGGCGGCGTAGTTGGCGGCAGTACTGGAGAAGTACTCGGTGGCGCAGTCGGTGGTGGTTTAGGTGGTGCTGTTACAACTAAAGGTCAGGGTCAAGCAGGCGCAGTGATTGGTGGCGCAGCAGGTGGCGCAGGTGGTGCTTATGTTGGCCGTAGAGTGAGTGGCACAGGTACTGGCGCTGTGGTTGGAGCAGGCCTAGGTGGTGCTGGTGGCGCTGTGATTGGTAAAGTCATTGATGAGCCATCATCTAGAGCCAATAATTCGAACCATAATCACAAACATGGCAAAAAACATAAGCATGGAAAAGGCCACTATAAACATGATCATCGAGGCCATGATGATTAATTAAAGTATTTGTAACAAGTAAAAAGCCCGCATAAGCGGGCATTTTACTGTGTAAATAAATCTAAAAATTTAGTTTGTTGGTTTATCAACCATCTTTTTAGGTTCAGATGTTGTTTTTTTGGTGCTCGGTTTTATCTCGGCAGTGTCGGCTTTAACCGATTTTTTAGTAGTTGTTACTTTTGCTTTAGGTTTTGCAGTAGCAGGCTTACTGACAGGTTTAGCAATAGTCGTTTTCCCACTGACAGATACATTTTCATGCACATTTTTTAATGTCATTTCGCCTATACCTTCTACTTTTCCGAGTTCATCAACCGATTTAAAACCACCATTTTTTTTGCGATAATTAATAATAGCCTTCGCTTTTACCTCGCCAATACCCTCTAATGACTCTAATTCTTGCTGTGTAGCGGTATTAATATTAACAGCTGCAAAAGCACTCAAACTAAAGGCAAGACTGATCAATAAGGCAATTAGTATTCTTTTCATTTGTTTTCTCCTGGGTTAGGTGTGTGTGACAACCGCGTCAACGGTATTAGTGTACTGTTTTAGTTGCAGTAGGACTAGTGCCTATTTAATGGACTGTATTTCAGAATGGATGGCGATTAACGTTGAAATAGGGTCTTTGGCTTGTGTGATAGTGCGCCCGATGACCAAGTAGCTTGCACCTGCCGCCAGTGCTTGCGCTGGCGTAAGCACTCGGGTTTGGTCATCCTTTTGCGCAATTGCAGGCCGTATGCCAGGAGTAACAAGTAAGAAATCTTGTGGTAAATTCTGTTTGAGCAATTCGGCTTCTTTTGCGGAACAGACTACACCATGTAATCCAGCAATTTTTGCTAAGTTTGCAAGGTTAAGTACTTGATCTTCAATGCTACGATTAACACCAATTTCGTTTAAATTTTCTTGATTCATACTCGTGAGTACGGTGACAGCGATTAAATAAGGTGAATAGTGGCTTTTATTCACACCTTCTAGTGCCGCTTGCATCATCGACTTTCCACCGCTGGCATGCACGTTTAGCATCCAAACACCCAGATTACTCGCTGCTTCGCAGGCTTTAGCAACGGTGCTGGGGATATCATGAAATTTTAAATCTAAAAAAACTTGAAAGTTTTTGGCGATTAACTGCTCGACCAATTGCGGACCAGCAGCAGTAAAAAGCTCTTTGCCTACTTTAAGTTTGCATAAATGCGGATTTAATTGATTGACTAGATTAAGCGCACTCGCCGCATTAGCAAAATCTAATGCGACAATGATTTTAGAATCGATCATTTGGTTTAACTTTGCAGAGATTTAAATTTAATATTTGGTTTTATGCGTTGGTCTTTTTTACAGTCATTTCGCGTAATACCATCTCAGATGGTTCGGCTGGTAATGATTCCCAAGCATTACAAGCAGGGCATTGCCAATGATATTGTTTGGCGCGAAATCCGCATTGGTTACAATGGTGAGCTGCGCGATTGCCAATTGCGTTACGCACGGTTTGTTGCATCAGTTGCACATCTTGGTTATTGGCGTCGTCTGCCATTGCGCGCGCTTGCAGCAACTGGTCTAAAGTCGTTAAACTCGGTTGGCGGATTAATTCGTTTCGCGCTAATTTGGCCGCTTTTTCAGCACCTTCTTCCGCCAAAGTTGCTTCATATAAAACAGACATTAACGATGCTAATTTATAAGTTTCAATGTAAGTATTTAATTGTGCTAAACCTTCTTTTAAATGACTTTTTCCCTCACTTGCAGCATCTATCAAATCTAAGGCGCGGTAACTTTTTAGCATTTTACTTGCCACCAAACCTAAATAGTCGGGTTGTTGAAACTCAATACGTTTCCAATAGGAAATAGCCAGTTGATGATTGCCAACGCTTGCTTCAATATCACCCAATAACACATTGGCGCGAATGCAATTTTTATTCGCATCTAACGCTAACTCTAATTGAGTATGTGCTGCCTCTGCATTTTGCTCAATCATGTAACTCATGGCAATTTCACAGTAATATTGCGCAATTTCCTTTCTGAAAGGCACACCAGATAAGCGCTCTAGTTCAGTTGCGGTCGCAATGGCTTTTGCCCATTCGCGCTCACGCACGTAAATTTCTAAAAGCGCACGTAATGCTGGCTGCCGATAGCGCTGATCTTCCAAGCCTTTAAATAGCTCCTCGGCGCGGTCAAATAGGCCTGCTTTTAAATAATCTTGCGCAAGCTCTGCTTTTACTGCATTTCTTTGTGGATCAGTTAACTCTTTTTTATCGAGTAAATTAACATGCAGATTAATGGCGCGGTCGGTTTCGCCAGTACGTCTAAATAGGCTGCCCAGCGCGAAATGCAGCTCTAGTGAATCAGTATTGGCAAGCACCGCTTCTGAAAATGCTTCGACGGCTTTGTCGTGCTGATTGCCAATCAAGAAATTTAGGCCTTTAAAATAGGCAGCGGGAAGCGTAGTAGATTCTGAAAGTAATTGCCGAATATCGACGCGCGCGGCAATCCAACCTAAGGTAAAAAATAGCGGTAAAACCAACAGCCACCAATATTCAAATTCTATCATGATCAATCTTGAATCAATTTTATGAAGGTATTTTACCCAAGCTTAAGCTTTATGACTAATCATTCTTTTTCTCATTTCTAATGCTTTGTGATTAGCTTACATTCATCAGGAGGGCATAGATTAAAGCAAAAAAAACGGCGCAAATTTTGCGCCGTTTTTAATTTGACTCAATCTATTTAAGTGGCAGAATCAACGCGATCGCGTAACTCTTTACCGGCTTTAAAGTGCGGAACATGCTTTGCTGGCACTTGTACTTTGCTACCAGTTTTTGGATTGCGACCTAAACGTGGCGGGCGGTAATTCAAACTAAAGCTGCCAAACCCCCTAATTTCAATCCGTTCGCCAGTTGATAAGTTATCTGTCATCGCATCTAAAATAGCTTTAACCGATAACTCAGCGTCTTTCACAACCAACTGTGGAAAACGCTCTGCTAATAAATTAATTAATTCTGATTTTGTCATGGCTTATAGTTGCCTTTAATTTAGCTTAATTGTTGCGCTTAATAGGTTTAAATTAATGACGATTAACATCAAACTGGTTTTTTTTGCGAATTTAACTTATTTTTTGCTATCCATTTTGGCTTTTAATAAAGCGCCAAGGTTGGTTGTTCCAGCTGCGGCAGCATTATCTTCAGCTTTTGTATCTTCCGCTTTAGATTTTGCTGCTTTCGCTTTTGGTTTGGCTACTTTATCTTCGTTAGAGGATGAAGGTGTAGCGCCTGATGGATCTTCAGTCAGTTGTTTTACCCCTAAAGAAATACGCTCTTTTTCAACATCAATGGCTAAAATAATGGCTTGTAGTTCGTCACCTTTTTTAAAGTTACGAATCGCTTCTTCGCCAGTTTGTGTCCAAGATAAATCAGACAAATGCACTAAACCATCAATACCACCAGCTAAGCCAATAAATACGCCGAAGTCGGTAATTGATTTGATTTGACCAGAAACTTTATCGTTTTTAGCATGCGTTGCTGAAAAGTCATCCCAAGGGTTGGCTTTACACTGTTTCATACCTAATGATAAACGACGACGATCTTCATCAATTTCCAAAATCATCACTTCAACTTCGTCGCCTAATTGCGCGATTTTGCCTGGGTGAATATTTTTGTTGGTCCAATCCATTTCTGAAACATGCACCAATCCTTCGATACCTGGCTCTACTTCAACAAATGCGCCATAGTCAGTAATGTTAGACACTTTACCGAATAAGCGAGTGCTTACTGGGTAACGGCGCGTTAAAGCCACCCATGGGTCATCGCCTAACTGTTTAATACCTAATGAAACGCGATTTTTCTCTTGATCGAATTTTAATATTTTTGCTTCAACTTCTTCACCCACTGTGAGCACTTCTGATGGATGCTTAACACGACGCCATGCTAAATCAGTAATGTGTAGCAAGCCATCAATGCCGCCTAAATCGACAAATGCGCCATAATCGGTAATGTTTTTAACAATGCCTTTAATGATTGCGCCTTCTTGCAATGAACCCATTAATGCTTCACGGTCTGCACCCATGCTCACTTCCATCACAGCGCGACGTGAAACCACGATATTGTTGCGTTTACGGTCAAGCTTGATAACCTTGAAATCCCACTCTTTGTTTTCAAAAGGTGTTGTGTCTTTTACTGGACGAATATCCACCAATGAACCTGGCAAGAAAGCCATGATGCCGTTGACTGATACGCGTAAACCACCTTTTACTTTACCACTGACAAAACCTTTAACCACAAGGCCTTCATTCATGGCGTCTTCTAAATCCAGCCAAGCTTGCATTTTTTTGGCTTTTTCACGAGAAAGTTGTGTAGAGCCAAAGCCATCTTCTAATTTTTCGATGCATACTTTGACGAAGTCGCCAACGGCTACTTCCACTTCACCTTGGTCATTTTTGAATTCTGCAACGTCAATCACGCTTTCAGATTTTAAGCCAGCGTTCACAATCACGTGATCGCTATCGATAAAGATTACTTCGGCGGTGATGACTTCACCAGAGCGCATTTCTTGTCGCGCTAAGCTTTCTTCAAAAAGCGCGGCGAAAGATTCCATTGAAGAGGATGTAGAGTTAGAAGTAGAAGCCATTAAATAGAGATACCTAAAAAAAATTTACTTAACCAATATTTTCAATCAAAATATTTTGAATTCAAAACTCATTAAGCATTCCCACCTAGCAGTGGGGCAGTTGTTAAACGTTAAGCAAATGCATTGTTTTTAACTTAACACGAGTCTGGCATATTACACAAAAAATAGTATGTGTTCAATGACTTAATGACTTTTTAATACGTATTTCTACAATTTTTTACGTTTTTTATAAGCGCTTTTGATAAGCACTCAAAATAAACTGTACGGCCTGATCAATGCTGCAATCAGTCGTGTCTAGCAATAGCGCATCGTTTGTTTGAATCAGCGGCGCAGCGCTACGTTGGCCATCACGCCTATCACGTAACTGTAAATCGGCTAAAACTTCATCAATATTAGCGGTTAAGTTTTTATTTATAAGCTGTTTGTAGCGGCGTTCTGCGCGCGTTTCTACGCTAGCGGTTAAAAATATTTTTAATAATGCATCGGTAAAAACCACCGAACCCATATCGCGCCCATCGGCCACTAAACCAGGCATTTGACAAAAGCTTTGCTGCAAATTAAATAGCGCATTGCGCACTGGCGGATGAATCGCCACTTCAGATGCGCCGCGGCTCATGTCCTCAGTTCTAACTACTTCGGTAATGCGGTCGCCGTCCAAATAGATGTCACTCTGGTGAAATTCAATGCTTAATTTTTTGGCTAATTCGCCCAGTTTTTCGGCTTGATTCCATGCAATATTATTTTTGTAAGCGGCAAATGCCACGATCCTATATAGCGCACCAGAATCCAGATAGTGAAAGCCAAGTATCTCCGCCACCTTTTGGGCCACAGTGCCTTTGCCACTGGCAGAAGGGCCATCAATGGCGATAACTGGAATTAAAGTCTTACTCATAAATAAAATTTATCAAAGGCATAATTACATTCAATTGGATTAATTTTTTTAATGGATGAATAATAGCTAATAATTTTAGGAGCGACACATGGTTAAAACAATTTCATTTGCAATTTTACACTTTGCCGTAGCATTTACGGTAGCTTATTTATTAACGGGAAGTGCGCTGGTAGGTGGCTTGTTGGCAGTCATAGAGCCAGCTTGCAATACGGTTGTGTTTTATTTTCATGAAAAAGCCTGGAAAAATTTTGAGCGAAATAACCCTGAAAAATATACGAAAACTGTTCAATTGGGCTGGTTGCATTTGCATTGATTCAAATGCTGATTGCATCACAGCGACTTAACCACTTTAACTGACCAACTTTTTAAACGCATCAAAATAATTGGGGAATGTTTTATTGACACATTTAGGGTCATTAATCGTAATTGGCACGCCACCCAAGCTAACCAGCGAAAAACACATCGCCATGCGATGGTCATCATAAGTATCAATTACCGCATTGGCTATTAATTTTTGTGTCGGCGTAATGGTTAAGTAATCTGCGCCCTCAACCACAATTGCACCTACTTTACGCAATTCAGTCGCCATCGCAGATAAGCGGTCAGTTTCTTTGACCCGCCAGCTAGCAATATTTCTCAGCGTAGAAGTGCCATCCGCAAATAAAGCTAATATCGCCAAAGTCATTGCAGCATCGGGAATGTGGTTGCAATCAAGATCAATCGCTTTAAGCTTTCCAGTTTTATAAGAAGTTATTTGATTGTTGTCAAAGACCACATCGGCCCCCATCAATATCAAGGCATCTGCAAACTTTACATCCCCTTGAATGCTATCTTGCGAAATCCCACAAACCGTCACTGACCCAGCTATAGCACCAGCTGCAAGGAAATAGGATGCACTTGAAGCATCGCCTTCAACATTTATGTAGTCAGGACTATGGTAATGACAATTGGTTTTTATTGTAAATTTTTTCCATTTATCATTAATGACTGTTACACCAAATTTCGCCATTAAGTTTATTGTAATTTGTATATATGGCTTAGAAATCAATTCTCCTAATACTTCTATGGCAAACTCTTCACCTCTCAACGGCAGTGCAATTAAAATTGCTGTTAAAAATTGACTTGAAACATTCCCACGAATCTTGATAGATTTATGCAACGGGCTCGGATGAGCTGAGTTGTTGATTTTAAGTGGTGGAAATCCCTCATTCTCAAGATATTCAATATTTGAGCCAGTCAAGCGTAAAGCGTCAACTAAATCTTTAATTGGACGCTTATGCATACGTGGCACACCACTCAGAGTGTAGTCTCCACCATATACACTAAGAACAGCCGTTAAAGGTCTAAGTGCTGTTCCAGCATTTCCAAGAAAAATCTCTGCTTTTTTTACTGGAAAAGTACCTCCAACACCTTGGACAATCCAATTTCCATTATTAGTCCTTGCTAATTTAACGCCTAGCCTTTGTAAACCCTCAATCATTCGTTCAGTATCGTCTGACAGAAGTAGTCCTCTAATTTCCGTACAGCCGCTAGCCATTGCGGCCAACAGTAAAGTGCGATTCGAAATGCTTTTAGAGCCAGGTAGCGTAATACTGCCTTGCGCACGGCTAGCAGCTGGTAAATGTAGTTGTTCCATTAATCATTTCTTTGGTTTATGTGCTTTTGATGTTTGCCCAATTATTACGCGCTACACTCGCACGCTCAAATAAGGCTTGTAGACCAGCGCCATCTTCATGTTCAAGTAATTGTTTTAACTGATTTAACGCTAATTGATAAGCGCTTAACTCATTTAATAACGCAGTTTTATTGGCCAAACAAATATCGCGCCACATTTCTGGGTGGCTGCCTGCGATGCGGGTGAAATCTCTGAATCCGCTGGCTGCAAAGCTAAATAATTGCGCAGCGTTTGGGCGGGCAGCAATCTCATCCACTAACGCAAACGCCAATAAATGCGGCAAGTGGCTCACTGCCGCAAAAATACTATCGTGCATATTAGCCGTCATTTCACTCACATTGGCACCGCATGCCTGCCAAAGTTTAGTCACCTGATTCATAGCGTCATGACTTGTTTCTGCGGCAGGCGTTAATACAATATTTTTGCCAATAAATAAATCGGCTTTGGCCGCTACAACGCCACTTTTTTCTGCGCCAGCAATTGGATGGCCGCCAACAAATTGATTGAACTGTTCACCCAAAATCTCTTTTGCACAAGCCAAAACGTCACTCTTAGTGCTGCCCGCATCGGTAATCACGGTTTGCTTATTTAAATGCGGCTTAATGCTTTGCAAAATGCTTGCGGTTTGCGCAACTGGCGCGGCAATTAAAATTAAATTTGCACCATCAAGCGCTGCAGCGATATTGGCTTTCGCTGCATCAATTACCCCTAAATTCAAAGCAATTTTTAAGCTTTTTTCTGTTCGCCCAACGCCCACAATATGCATGATCAATCCTGCTTTTTTTAAAGCTAGCGCAACCGAACCACCAATTAAGCCCACACCAAAGATGACGAGTTTTTTCAAGAAAAATTTAGCGCTTAAAATTAACAGTTAGCATTGTAACATTTGGCATGATGTCGTGTTCTGACAAGCTATAAAAATAGACTCACAATTATGCTTTAAAAAAGATCGTTAAGTTGCGTTGAAGCTATATTATTGAATCGAATTGATCAACCAATTTTTTTGAAAATTATAACTAGATTTGCAGAAAGATAATGAGGTCTTGCGTAAAAGGTGCTAAAAAACTGACTGATTATTTTTTTCATGGCTTTTTTGAGGATGCAACTTAAATCTATTAAAGGATTTTTACTGGCTAGAAAAGGACGTGCTTCTCCGCCAATATAAACCAATTCGACGGCCAGTTTATTTGCGAAGTACCTCACTTTGCCAGATCCAATAAAGTTAACATGCGTCACATCTCCATTTTGATGGCTCAATCCAAATGGAGAGTCTCCATTCGGGAACCGGGCCATAAAATAACCATTTGGTTTAAGAATTCTTTTTACTTCTAGTAAAAAGCCAAGTAATTTATCTTGAGGGATGTGCTCTAGCACATCAAACGCGACGATTAAGTCTTGGGTGTTATTGTCGAATGAGCGCAGATTATCGCTATGCAGTGCATCGAAATTATTGTTTTTTGCCATTTGAACTAATTTTTCGTTTAGTTCTATGCCGGTGATTTTCCAGTGATTTAATTTGGCAAATTGTAAAAAACATCCATTGCCAAAGCCTATTTCTAACACGACACTATCTGAGTTGAATGCTTTGTTGATTTTTTTAATTTCAGCAGCATAATACTTATGCTCATATTTGGATAAAAATCCGAAACTTTCAGCGCCGAGCCAATTCTTCCAACTTAAATAATCTTCACCGTATACTGAATCCAAGCTATTAAAACTTTGTTCTTCTTTTTCTTCTTCTTCTTTGCACATATTTCAAACCCTTCTAATTGCTGATATTGATAATATTTTAAATTTAAGCGAAGACGGTTTATTTAAAGTATATCAAACCACTCTCCGTCAATCAGTTTTTGTTGTGGTTTAAAGTTTTTTTTATAGGCCATTTTTGGGCTGTCCTGTATCCAATAACCTAAGTATAAATAAGCTAAATTCAAGCTTTTTGTCCATTCAACTAACCACATAATGCTGTATATGCCAAAGCTCGATTTGGTTTCTAGGGCATCGTAAAATGTATACACAGCCGATACACCACCTTGCACTATATCCACCACGCTGACAATTTTGATTTGATTGCTGGCATCTGTAAATTCAATCATTAAAGATTCCACGTTGCTTTGGCATAAAAATTGGCGATATTGCTCTGCATCATCTTTTGTTTCAGCCGATGTTTCGTCAAGATGGCGCTGAGATTGATAGCTAGCGTAAAGTGCATAATGTTGTTGGTTAAAGTGTAGCGGTAATATGCGAGCAGTTAAATCTGCATGGCGTTTATAGGCGCGTTTTTGGCTGCGGGTTGGGGCAAAGTCGCCTAATACTAATCGCACTGCAATGCAGGCGCGGCAATTTTCACAATGTGGTCTGTAAGCAAACTTTCCACTACGTCTAAAGCCTTGTTGAATCAGGCCGCTGTAAATTTTTGTATCAATTAAATGTTGCGGCGAGGCAATTAAACTTTGTGCAAGTTTGTTGGGCAAGTAGCCGCATTTATAAGATGTGGTAACGTAAAATTGCAATTTATGCAGCGGCTGTTCATTGGGCAAACTCATATTAAAAGTGTACCAGTTTGGTCAAATTTTGTATAAATTGTTGGCGCTCTATTTCGCGTGCGCCAAAGCTGGCTAAAAGTGGTGTTTGCATTTGGCAATCAATCATGCCGATTTTTAAGGTTTTTAAGTGGTTAACTAAATGCACAAAAGCGACTTTTGAGGCATCGGTTTGGGTATGAAACATACTTTCGCCATAAAACATTTTGTTGATGATAACGCCATAGCAGCCGCCAACTAATTGATTGTTAAGCCAGCTTTCCATGCAAATTGCATGGCCTAACTGATGTAAATCGCAATAAGCGTTAATCATTTCGTCTGAAATCCAAGTGCCAGCTTGATTGGCGCGTTTAGATTCGCTGCAAGCCATGATTACTTGACGAAAGCAGCTATTAAAACGCACTTCAAATAGGTTTTTTTTAAGCGTTTTTTTAAGCGAGTTGGCAATTTTTAGCGCATCAGGAAACAATACCATGCGTGGATTTGGGCTCCACCACATGACAGGTTCATACTCGTTAAACCAAGGAAATATGCCCTGACTGTAAGCGTTAAGTAAACGCGTAGCAGTTAAATCGCCACCAATTGCAATCAATCCATTCGGTTCAGTCAAAGCATCGCTTAGTGGTGGAAAAGGGCAATCATTATCAATAGCCGCCACTCGTCCAGAGTCAAGTTGGTAATAACCAATACTCAATGTTGTATCAACATGTTTAAATTAACATCCATGCTGCCATCGCTGCCATTAACAAGTCTTCAATAATCGTGACCGTTGTCATGGGCAAATTAAAACCTGTGCCTAAGCACGCGCAGCGGATTTTTTGCTTATTCATGACCGCCAAAATAACGCCTATGCTGGAAAATGCCATCACAATAAGGGTGACTGCGTTGGTTAACACTGGTTTGAAATTGACTAAATACGCAATACCAAGACCTAGTTCTATGAACGGATAAATAAATCCGTAGCGATACACGCGCTTTGCCAGCAAATCGTACATAGCATAGCTGCTGGCAAAGCCTGCTAAATCAAGCAGCTTGAAAAATGAAAAAACCAGAAAGAATCCCGCCATAAAATTAGGCATAAACCGATGAGATTCAAAATGGCCATTGATAAACTCTACCGCTAAAGTCACCAGTAAAATATACAAAAAAACCAGTATTAATGGTTTGTAAGTATTGAACCAGCTGGTTTTTTCAGTGTTTTCGAGGGTTAAGTCTTGCGTTGCCGAATCAGCTTTTTTGCTAATATTCAGCGTGTAGTGGCCAATTTGCGCTAAGACATCATTCAAAGCGGCTAAATCTGCATGCGGATTGTTTAATATGGCTTGCGGCGGCTCTAATGTCACTTCAACTGATTCTGCAAATGGCGCTAGCGTTGCTTTGACGCGATTAACGCAGGCACCACAAGTCATGCCTGTGACCAAATAAACTGTTTTCATATTTTCATTTCCATCGATTCATCATGAACTAACTTGCATCATTGAGTCAAATATCCGCAATATTTACAACAATCTTACAAATATTAGCTTTTTAATCAAGCAATTAGAGCGTAAAATGCGCGTTTAATATTTGTTTGGCCGAATACTCAGCCCACCATGGAAGTCTACACTAACAATCTAGCGAAACCGATTCATAGTTATCGCCCTTATTGGGCCAAGCGCTTTGGCACGGCTAAAATGTTGCCCATGACGCGTGCCGAAATGGACGCATTGGGTTGGGATAGTTGCGATATTATTTTGGTGACAGGTGACGCGTATATTGATCACCCCAGCTTTGGTATGGCTTTGGTTGGCCGTTTGCTAGAAGCGCAGGGCTTTCGTGTCGGTATTATCGCGCAGCCTGATTGGCAGGACGCAAAAGCATTTAAAGTGTTAGGCAAGCCTAACTTATATTTTGGCATTACTGCTGGCAATATGGATAGCATGGTCAATCGCTATACCGCCGACCGCAAAATTCGTTCGGATGATGCTTACACACCAGATGCAGCACCTAACAAACGGCCTGACAGAGCGGTTTTAGTGTATGCACAACGTTGCCGCGAGGCGTATTCAAATGTACCACTTATTGTGGGCAGTATTGAAGCCAGTTTGCGCCGTATTGCACATTATGACTATTGGTCTGACAAAGTGCGCCGCAGTATTTTGGTGGATTCTAAAGCGGATATTTTGCTCTATGGCAATGCTGAACGCGCGCTGGTTGAGTTAAGCCATCGCATCGCCAAAGGCGAGAAGGTCGTAGATATTCAAGATATTCGCGGCACAGCTTTTTTACGTAAGCAAATTCCTTCAGGCTGGGATGAAATTGAAAGTACCAAGCTAGACCGTCCTGGCACGATTGATAAAGCAATTGACCCTTATGAAATGAAGATGGGCAAGGCCGATGCGAGTTGTGCAACAGAAGAATCATCCGGCAAGCCAGTTTTACCTGCAGGCACCAATCCCATTACCATTGTGCGTAAACCCAAAGCCGATAGAACAAAACAGGTCGTGCGTTTGCCCGATTACGAAGCGGTATCAAGTGACCCGATTCTGTATGCTCATGCCTCGCGGGTGCTTCATCTTGAGGCCAATCCGGGTAATGCAAGAGCTTTAGTGCAAAAGCATGGCGATAGAGAAGTGTGGTTGAATCCGCCGCCGATTCCGCTCACCACCAAAGAAATGGACTACGTTTACGATATGCCGTATGCGCGTGCGCCGCATCCTATTTACAAAAATGCCAAAATCCCCGCGTGGGAAATGATTCGTTTTAGTGTGAATATTATGCGTGGCTGTTTTGGCGGCTGCACATTTTGCAGCATTACGGAGCACGAAGGCCGCATTATTCAAAGCCGCAGTGAAGAATCCATTTTGAAAGAAGTAGAAGAGATTCGCGACAAAGTCGATGGCTTTACTGGCGTGATTTCTGACCTTGGCGGCCCAACGGCGAATATGTATCGTATTGCCTGCAAATCTGAAAAAATCGAGCAATCGTGCCGAAAATTAAGCTGCGTGTACCCAGGAATTTGTGAAAACTTAAACACAGACCACAGCGCACTGATTCAGCTATATCGAAAGGCGCGTGCGATTAAAGGCGTAAAAAAGATTTTAGTTAGCAGCGGCTTACGTTATGACTTGGCCGTTAAATCGCCCGAATATGTCAAAGAATTAGTGCAGCATCACGTAGGCGGTTATTTAAAAATCGCGCCAGAACACAGTGAAGAAAACGTATTAAGTAAAATGATGAAACCGGGCATGGGCGCGTATGATGAATTCAAGGCGATGTTTGAAAAATTTAGCGCAGAAGCGGGTAAAAAGCAGTATCTGATTCCCTATTTTATTGCGGCGCACCCAGGCACCACCGATGAAGATATGCTTAATTTAGCGTTGTGGCTTAAGAAATATGAATTCAGGTTAGATCAAGTACAAAACTTTACGCCTACGCCAATGGCGATGGCGACTGCGATGTACCACAGTGGCAAAAACCCGCTACGTAAAGTGACGGCCGATTCTGACGATGTGCCGATTCCTAAAGCGGCAGGTGTGCGTAAGTTGCATAAGGCGTTTATTCGTTACCATGACCCTGCCAACTGGCCGATTCTGCGTGAAGCCTTGAAGAAAATGGGTCGCGCAGATTTAATTGGTAATAGCAAAAAGCATTTAGTGCCCGCTTTTCAGCCTGCGGTGATGGGCGCGATTCGCCAGTCTGACGGCAGCGTGTTTAAATCCAGCAAACCAGCGACTGACAACAAATACGGCGCAAAAAAATATGCCAGCTTGCCTAAATCATTTAATAATATGAAAAACGCGGCGAGGCCAACACGCGTTAAATAGCATTTAGGCTTAACATTTTTTGGCTTAAAAAAAGTGTTAAGTTAATGTTGTGATTGCCTAAAATATCTGCGTTTAAAGCAAATCTGAACCAAATATACTGTTTAAAAGTCTGTTAAAACAGTTACTATTTAAAAAAGGATTTCGCATGTTTAGTCTTAAATATATCGTCAGGCCGTTGCTTATCAGCGCTTTATTAAGCACATCACCTATCTCGCAAGCCACCGAAAAAGGTTTGTTTTGGCAGCTTGAATCGCCTACTGGCATTGTGAGTTATCTGTTTGGCACCATGCATACCGATGACAATCGCATTACGAATTTTTCGCCCAATATTATCAACGCGATTAAAAGTGTGGATACGTTTGTGATGGAAACCAAGCAAGATAATAACGACCCAACTGTTTTATTGATGCAAGATGCGACTTTGCGCGAGATGCTAACCGAGCCAGAGTTGGATCAAGTGCGCGAATTAGCGGACTTTCATGTGATGCATTTGGATGCGGCGATGCAGATGAAGCCTTGGCTGCTGGCGGTGGTGTTTGATTTGCCCAAACCGCAAACGCCATTTGCGCAAGATAATATTTTAATGACCACATCAGAAGATTTGTTAAAAGATGTGGAAGGTTTAGAAAGCGCGAAAGCACATTTTGGCGTGATGGATGCATTTAGTCGCGAAGAGCAATTGGTGATGTTGCGCGCCGTTTTAAAACGCACCCAAGCGCAAAAAGAGGCCGATTTTGAGCGCTTAATCGCCGCTTATATAGATGGCGACAGTGACAAAATTAGTGCTTTAGATGAAAAAATTACCGGCTCGATGTTGCCCAAAGAAATTTGGGACAAAATGCGGGTTAAGTTGCTAGATGAACGCAATGTGCTAATGGCAGAGCGTAGCATTCAAATGGCCAACGAAAAACCAGTTTTTGTAGCGGTTGGTGCATCGCATTTAGCAGGGAAAACAGGCTTGATTGAAGCGTTTAAAACAGCAGGTTTTAAGCTGACAAAATTAGCCAAATAAATGGGTTAAGTAAGGCTAAATAATGTTTAAAATTCTAGCGGATAGACGGTTGATAATGCATATTATGCTGGCGTTTTGTCTGGGCGCGAGCACCACCAGATAAGCCAAATCAATAACGCTTGCACGGGAAAGCGCACAATCAATATCCATTCTGGAATGCTGGGAAATAAGTTGGGATGTTGATACATATGCACATTGGCTAAAGTGACAACAGTAGTTAATACCATCAATCCATAACCCGCCAAACTTCTCACACGAGCAATCCACAGTCCAATTGCGCCTAACAATTCAAACGCGCCACTGATATATACGCAAGCCAAATGAAATGGAATGTAGGGCGGCATAATGCGCAAAAATGGTTCTGGATTGGCAAAGTGCATGACGCCGCCAATCACGAACCAAATAGTCACAAATAGCCTTGCCGCTAATTTCCAGCGATTGCGGGCAGAATAAAAGGTGTTTTGGTTCGTCATGATTGTTGATTGTATTTTAAGCACAAAAAAATCGCACAATAATGCATGCGATTTAACTGAAAAACTTAACTGCTATTTAGCTGCTATATTTAATTTTGAGACGATCGTAATCGCTTAAATATTGTTTGGCTAAGCTGGTTTTTTGCGTTTCGCTGAGTAATTTGCCAGACACTTGAAAGAAGGCTTTTTCTTCTTCATCTAAATGGTGATTGACCATTTCACACAAAGCTTTCGCGCGGGTTAACCAGCCTTGCACGGTAGGGTCGTTAGTGGTTAATTCTTCCATCAACTCTTCCATTTCATGGTGCTCTGCTAATGCGTGGCGTGAGACAGTAAGCCCTGCGTCTTCCATCATGATTGGGCAATATAAAAAACGTTCTTCAGCTGCAGCGTGGGCTTCTAGCTCTACTTTTAACGATTTAAACATTTGTTTACGCAGTGATGCATTTGGCTCGCTGGCCAATAATTCTTTACAAAGCTTTCGTTGTTCGTCGTGACTTTCTCGTAAAGCTTCATAAATGTTCATATTGATTCCAAATATTGCCTAGTAATTAGGGTTAAGTTTTTTAGATTTTAGCTGTTTAATGCTGACGAAAACGATTCGCTTCAAGCTCAATGGCTTCTACGGCTAAATCGAAATCCATGGATTTATCAAAAAAGTAGTGTACGCCTAAGGTTTTGGCTAAATTGCGATAATGCGGATGTGCGTGATTGGTTAGCATCATTAATATGGGCTGTTTAAAGGGGTAGCTGGCTTTTTGAATATGGCGAATCACCTCAAAACCGTTACCTTCAGCCAACTCGATATCGAGCAATAGAATATCAAAAGGCGATGCATCTAATAATTCAATGGCTTTGTATTGCGTTGCCGCAGTGCCAGTAACCGATACATTGCTTAAATTATTAATCGTTTCAAACAATACTTCACGCAATAATGTAGAGTCTTCAACCAACAACATTTTCATGGATTCAAATGCAGACAATTGCTTGCTACCCACATCATCATCTTTTAACATGATTTTGTTGCTGAAATTGTTCTTAATATTTGACACATTATCTGAAATATTTAAATTCATATCATACGATAGTTATTGAATTGGTGAGTTTGTAATATACGCCAAATAATGTGATAACAAAAGAGTGCTTTGTCCGACAATTGACTACAGCGTTTTAGTAACTTAATCATGTAATTAACCCATTTTTAATCGCGTAATAGGTTAAGTCTGCGTTGGTCTTAAGGCTCATCTTTTCTAAAATACGTGACCGATAAGTGCTCACCGTTTTAACGCTGATATTTAATTCTGTGCCAATTTCAGTAGCGCATAAACCGCCTGCTAATTTAAAAAACACCTGAAATTCGCGGTCACTTAAAGTTTCGTGTAATTGCTTTTCGGATGGATGACTCAGCTGTTCGCTCATTAACTCTGCTAGTTCTGCCGATATATAGCGCTTACCATTTGCAATGGTTCTAATCGCTTTCATAATTTCGTCTGAATCGGTATCTTTAGACAGATAACCTTTGCAGCCACTGCGAATTAAATTCAATGCATATTGTGCTTCGGCATAGCCACTTAATATCAGAACAGGCAAATTAGGTGCTACGTGTTTCAAATCATGCAAGGTATCTACGCCATTTTTGTCTGGCATAGAAATATCGAGCACAACCACATCATATTTATTTTTTCTGACTAGGTTGATCGCCTCTAAACCAGAGCTTGCTTCACCAGTCACCGTTAAATCTGACTCTAACGCAATCAAGTTTTTTAAACCTTGGCGCACAATGCTGTGGTCATCCACTAATAACACGTTTTTCATAAAATCAGACCCGTGCTGACGTTCAATTGATTATCGGTTTGCTTCATCTGAAGTATCAGCGGTGCCATCTAAGCCATTTTTAAATACTTGCCAATCCTGTTCAATTTGAATCATCGATTGCTGCATTAACGGTTGTTTTTTCCAAGATTGACGAATCACTAAAAATACGCCAATGCTGATGATAATGGGTAAAACCATGGTCGTTCCTAAAATAAGTTCGCGGTGCGGGCTGTTCCAAGCTATTGCAAACAACCACATTAAACCAGTTAAGCCAGCGCAAATGGTGGCAAATAAGATAAACATTAAGCCCAATAAGCTATTGGCCACACGCTTTAAATCATTGTTAAATTGATTTTTGAATAAGGCGGCGTGGCTTTCTAGCAACGCCGCCATACTTCTTTTTAACCCGCCTAAATGGGTGCTGCCTGGTGCTTCATCATGCACATTTTGCATACGGCTACGTATGAATTTGGCAATCATAAATTGCATGACTAATTTAAGCACGGTGTTCAGCATAGCTTAGGCCTTTATTATTAGAATGATTTGTGTGATTGTTTAGAACCAAGAATATAACCGAGTAATAAACCTGCACCAATGGCCAGACCTAAAGTAGCCAATGGTTTATCTTGCACAGTTTGTGCCGTGCGGTCTCTGCTCACTTCGTAAGCATGCACAACCTCGTCTTGAACAGTACCTTTTAATTGATAGGCTTTATCCAAAATTTGGTTTTTAAGCTCACCAACATTGGTTGAGTTTGTATATTGCGCTAACAGTGATTTTAAGCTATCAATCACATTTAATGCTTCATTTTTAGTTTCAGCAGTTTTTTGTTGCATGGTACTGCCAATATTTTCGGCACTGCGTTTGACTTCTGCAGCCACTTGCTCTGCGTTATTTTTTACATTATCTGCAAGGTTAGAAGCTTTTTCTTTTAAATCGTCTTGATTAGTTGAGTTAAACATAATGGTTTCCTTTTTTACTTTAAAAAATGCGTTAAAAATGTGGGTTAAGTAATCACTGCAATTTAAGCGAATTACCGTTTTCTACCAATCAAAAATGAAACAATCGTGATGGCTAAAAATACGAAAAATAGAATTTTCGCTATTTCGGTAGCGCCAGCGGCAATGCCACCAAAGCCAAATATGGCAGCAATGATTGCAATAACAAAAAACACTAAAGTGTAATGAAGCATATTAGTCCTCCTTAAAAATTGGTTTATTAATAATTGAATGATAAAACACAGCCCGTACTTTACTAAAAGCGCGGATTTTTCAGCATTAGGCTTAATCTGATTGTCCTGTCAGACAATTCTGACAAGGACTTAACCCTTAATAATGCTCAATTATTATTAAGAATGTATATATATGTTACTTTTAGGCGTAAAAAGTTCTTTGGCATTTAAACTGCTTTGCACAAAATGCTAGTCAAACTTGATCGTTAACTAGAGAAAACCAGCCCTAAAAGATCAGCTTAATGCCTAACACAACGGCCAAAACCACTAATACCGCCAGCAGCATAAATATAAAGAAGAAAACTTTTGCAATCTTGCTAGCCGCAGATTCCACGCCTTTAAAACCGAGCGCGCCCGCGATAACGGCAATCACAAAAAATACCAGTGCGTAATATAACATGTTGATTCTCCCTGAATTTATGTTCAATATTTGAATATAAGTTTGTAACGTATTGTTACTATTTAATCAAATTAAATTTTAACAGCTATAATCTAACTTTAACGCCATAAAGTTGATGATATCTTGGATAGCACTGATAAAAATAGCTTTAATAATAATGGCTTAAGCAAAAATAGCTTAAGCAAAAATACCTCAAGGCAAGCGGTTCAAGCCATTAAAGCTATTTATAAAAGAGCTTGGTGGGCTTTTGAGAAGGTCATCAGCATTTTGGGCGGACGCAGCATTGCTACGCTTGGTGTGGCATTATTGCTGACTTTGATATCCGTTTTTTTTTCTGACAACTGGATTAAATCGCTCAATAAACAAAATGTCACGATTACCGAAGTGCGCACCAACATTAGCACTTTGCAGGCATTAAAAACTAATTTTTACCAGGCAGAAAGTGCGCAGCATGGTTATTTATTTACTAGGCGCAATGCCTATGTAGGGCCGTTTGAACTAGCGCTGGCGGAGGCTAGAGATAATCTTGAAAAAATTGAGGCCTCAATTGATTCAATAGTAATAAAAAAAGACAGCAAACAAAGCGAAGAAAAGAAAAAATCTCTAAATTGGCTAAAAACCATTTCGTCCAGCCTAGAGGCAAAAGCCGCAGAAATGAAAGTCGCCATTAACTTGGTTAAAGCTGGCAAATCTGTTGAGGCAAAGCAAGTGGTTAACTTGGATGAAAGCTTTGACGCAACCAATGAATTTATGCTGTATGTGAATACGCTGATTCAACGCCAAAATGAAGCTTTAGATGCGATGGTTGCCAAGCGTGAGAATACAGTCTCGCTTGCGCGCGCTTCTGTCACCATAGGCGCGGTTTTACTCATTGTATTAGTGGTGATGGTGATTAAACAATTATTGGTTGAACTGACCATTAAAAGCAATTTGCAAAAACAAGTGATCAAAGAAAACGAAATTTATGAATCGATGTTGCAGGAGCAAACCAAATTGTTGCGTAGTTTGGCGCTGGATTACCAAGCAGATGTAGAGCGCGAACGGCAAAAACTATCGCGCGAATTGCACGATGAGTTAGGCTCTATTTTCACCGCAACCAAGATGGATTTGGCTTGGGTGATGAAAAAGATTAAAGACACTGCGCCAGACATTGTTGCCAAACTGATCAAAACATCTAGTTATGTAGACCAGGGTATTCAATATCAGCGCCATATTGTGCAAGAATTACATCCTTCTATGCTATCTACTTTTGGCTTTTGGCCTGCATTGCAATCGCTGATTAACGATGCAGCCGAGCGCAATAACTGGGCGCTAACATTGAATCTGCCTGATGAAAATACCGATCTCAATGAAACCATCAGTTTAGTAGCTTACCGCATTGTGCAAGAGTCGCTGAATAACGCCAATAAATATGCCAAAGCCAGCACCATTTCGGTAGACATCATGTTAGACGCGAAGTACTTAAAAATTGAAGTGCAAGACAATGGCGTAGGCTTGGACCTGAACATATTGAGTGGTAATATACACGGTTTATCAGGTATGCGTCATCGTGTGTTAGCCATTGGCGGGCGCTTTGAAATGTTTAGCGAACCAGGAGAGGGCGTGCTTATTCGTGCGCTTATTCCATTAGACGTTGCTGCCGTTTAGTAATTTTTTAGGCATTTTAAGTGGTTAAGTCTGTTTAAAACAAGCCGTTAACTATTATCTGTAGTCTCATTCTGACAACATAATCAGCATAATTTGGGCTGATTTACCCACGCTCACACATTAATATTCGGCCATCGCAAAATCACACAGCAATTGTTTGATGCGGCGAATCGATTATTGACACAGGAGTGATAAAAATGAAAACAAATTTAAAATCAGCAACATTAATGATTGCGCTAGCATTTGGCGCAACAAGCTTGCAAGTATCAGCATTTGACACTGATGCGATTCAAGAAGGCCAAATGCCTTTGGCAGAAGCATTTAAAGCGCTGGATACAAACGCTAACGAAAGCTTAAGCCGTGCTGAAGCTGCCAATGACAAATTATTTACCAAAAAACATTTTGCTAAAGCAGATGTCGATAAAAACGGCGCATTGAACCAAGAAGAATATGCCAATTATAAATCTGCCGCACAAAAGAAAGTGGTTAAAAGAGTAGCCTCTGACACCACAATTACCGCAAAAGCGAAAGCTGAATTATTAGCCGAAAAAGATTTAAAAAGCTTGCAAATCAGCGTGGATACTTACAAAGGCGATGTTATTTTAAGTGGCTTTGTAGATGACGAATTATCTCGCGTAAAAGCAGAAACCATTGTTTCTAAAATTCAAGGTGTTAAATCTGTTAAAAATAGTTTAGTAGTTAGAGGCTAAATATTTAGCCAATTAAATAAAAGCCACGCATGTGAATAATGCGTGGCTTTTGCACATCAAAACTTGATTAGTTGCGCATACTCAAGCTTGCATAGTTGTAGTCCAAAACTGACAACATAATCAGCATTTATGCGACTTTTTTGCCGATTAGACTAGGCTAATATACGCTTGCTAAGCAATAAAATCGGCTTAATTGAATCAATTTGATAACACAGTTTGCACAATTATTAGGAGTAGACAATATGAAAATGATGACTAAAAAAATACAAGTATTTAAACCGTTAAGTGTGGCGATATTGCTTGCTGCAAGCTTTACCGCTTTTCAAGCAAACGCAGAAACTGCAACCGATTCAGTCGACAATTCAAGTTGGCAATCACCATTAGCGGCAGAATTTTCAGCGCTTGATACCACCGGTAACGGTTTATTATTACCTTACGAAGCAACAAAAGGTAAGGCTTTTAATAAAAGCACGTTTGCTAAAGCAGATGTGAATCGCGATGGTTACATTGATCAAGATGAATATATTTACTTTAAAACTGGCGCTTGGCCAGTAGTCGCAAAACCAAACGTGGATCCTAATGAAGCGGGTTTACCCGTCGCCGCTGAAGCGATGACTAACTCTGAAGGCGATGCGATGCTCGATGATGAATCTGTTGAAATGATGGAAGAATAATCAACCTTAAAACTTAACCCTTTTTTAGGGTTAAGTTTTTTTATGAGCATCATTCATCAGTTGCAACTTAAATAAGCCAGTACTAAAAATCAGTACTGTAAATAAGTTAGCATGATAAAAAGCCGTTTAGCTGAGTTAAATCCAGCTAAACGGCTTTTTACTTAACGCTTATTTTGGCCTCATTATTCTACATGTGGCCCAGCTTTATAATCCATTATTTCTGTGGTTTGCGGTACATAAATCAGTTGTTCAGTGGCAAACCCCAACGCTTTGGCTTGTGCAATTAACTGCTGTTTAATGGGGTAGGCCAATTGTGGCGTACGCGATAAAATCCACAAATAGTCTTTGCCGCTGGCGACCATGGCATAATTATAATAAGGTTTATCTAGCACAATAATATTGTAAGCGCCATAAAATGGGCCAAAAAAAGATACTTTTAATTTGCCAGTATAAGTGCCATCTGCGTTAGCCGCATCCAAAAAGCGCGCTTTACCTTCCGCTTCTTTCCAAGTATTTTTTTTAACATTCCACCCACGATTGATCACTTTAATCGTACCGTCATCATTCTGAATATATTGCGCGGTCACGTTTTGTAAATCGCGCTCAAAGCTGTGATCTAGCCGCGCGATTTCATACCAAGTGCCTAAATATTGATTAGCATCAATATTTTGCACCACCTTAATATCGTCTTGCTGTTCGCTGCAAGCCAGTAATGTAATGGCCAGTAAAATAAACAACACTTTTTGCATACAGTTAACCTTGAAATTTTTTACTATGACGCGCCAAAAAGCGGTCTAGTTCCGCCGCAAATGTCTGCCTGTCAGCCAGATTAAAAACGGCTGGCCCGCCCAATTCTGCACCCTGGTTACGCAATTCATCCATCATATTACGCATGGCTAAACGCTCTGCAATATTCGCATTAGAATATAGCTCACCACGCGGGTTTAAGGCATGCGCGCTTTTTGCAATTACTTGCGTGGCCAACGGAATGTCGGCGGTAATCACCAAATCGCCCGCTTGCAACGACTGCACAATGTAGTTGTCGGCAACGTCAAAACCTTTATCCACTTGCACCGCGCGAATAAAAGGCGAGGGCGGCACGCGCAACCAAGCGTTAGCCACCAATGTTGTGTTAATGCCAGTGCGCATCGCGGCGCGAAATAAAATTTCTTTGATGACTACTGGACAAGCGTCAGCATCCACCCAAATCTGCATGTTAAAAAGCATCTCTCAAAATCATATTGCGTCACGCATCAAAAAAATCTCCTTACATATCATATATATGCCGCGACAATTGCTTTGCTGTACGCCTCGTCTGATTAAAAAATGCATTTTAATACTTTTTAATGTTTTTTAAGGGTTAAGTTTAACGCCCACGATTGCCACTATGATGCGTTTGCTGATTGCCATTAGGCGGTTGCATATTTTGAAATGGTTTTGCCGGTGCTGACTTTTTTACCTGCGGTTTATTTGTCGCAGGCTTTTGCCCAATGCCTTGTGGGCGATTGGCTGGTTTAGCGTTGGCTGGCTTATTTCTGGATGATTGGTTTCTAGGCGGCTGGTTTCTCGGTCCGCGCGGCGCTTCTGGCTCTATATGCGTGGGTGCTTCAAAACCTTCTACCGCCACTTTTGCAATCTCACGCTTAATTAATTTTTCAATGTCTTTTAAATACTTCATTTCTTCAAAATCCACTAAAGAAATCGCTGCGCCAGTGCTGCCAGCGCGGCCAGTACGACCAATACGATGCACATAATCTTCTGGCACATTGGGCAATTCAAAATTCACCACTTGTGGTAATTGGTCAATATCCAAGCCGCGTGCGGCAATATCGGTGGCCACTAAAACAGGAGTATCGCCATTTTTAAAATCATTTAAAGCTTTGGTACGCGCACTTTGACTTTTATTGCCATGAATCGCCGCAGCAGCAATGCCATCTTTAATCAATTTTTCCGCCAAGCGATTCGCGCCATGTTTGGTGCGGGTAAATACCAGCACTTGTTGCCAGTTATTGGTTTTAATCAAATAGCTCAATAAGCTGGCCTTGTGCGCTTGCTTCACCAAATGCACAGTTTGCTCCACCATTTCAGAAGCCGTATTGCGGCGCGCCACTTCAATAAAACCCGGTTTGTGCAATAAGCCATCGGCTAACTGTTTAATTTCGTCAGAAAACGTGGCAGAGAATAGCAAGTTCTGGCGCTGCTTTGGCAACATCGCCAATAGTTTTTTAATATCGCGAATAAAGCCCATATCTAGCATGCGGTCTGCTTCATCCAATACCAAAAATTCCACCGCCGATAAATCCACTTTGCGCTGATTGGCTAAATCTAACAAACGGCCAGGCGTGGCGACCAAAATATCAATCGGCTTAGATAAACGATTAATTTGCGGATTAATATTCACGCCACCAAACACCACAAATGATTTTAATTGTAAATATTTGCCATAGGTTTTAACCGATTCTTCAATCTGCGCCGCTAATTCGCGCGTTGGCGTAAGCATTAAGCATCGCGGCTGCCCAGCTTTATTTTGTTTGGGTGTGGCATGCAATAAATGCAACAAAGGCAAGGTAAAACCAGCAGTTTTACCTGTACCTGTCTGCGCGCCAGCCAGCAAATCACCACCGTTTAATACAACGGGAATGGCTTTGACTTGAATAGGCGTTGGCGTGGTATAACCCGCGTCAATAATCGCGCGCAGAATGGGTTCAGCAAGGCCTAACTGGTTAAAGTTAAGGGTTGGGCAAGGTTGAATAGACAAAGTAAAACTTTCAAAAACTAAAGTTGGCCTGTTGTTATGCTTAACAACACCAATCGAGACAAACATATATATGGGAAATAAAAACATGGCCGCTGCACAGATTGGTTTTTGCAGGGTGTATGCATTATACGGGGTAATGTTTAGAAAGCGAAAAATGGTTTTAAATAGGCGTAAGGTTTGAGGTACGGTGGGGCTTTAGCGCGGGGCTTGATGGATGGGTTAGAAGGGGGAGTTGGGCAAGAATTTTGCAAGTAAAACAACATAAATAATCACTGTAATTAATATAGCTACAGAGAAAGTTAATGGGCTACGATCGTACATGCGTCGGTAAACGCGAAATACATTCAACAAAGGATCTTGAGAATGATCACGCATTACCATTGCTCTTTCAAGCTCTTCAACAACAGCAACTGCTTTATCGTTATCGTTACTTGATAGGGCGCTTTTTAAATCATTAAGAAGCGGCTCATATTTTCTTGGTGTTTCAATAACAGCTTTTTTATCTGTTTTGGAATGAATTTCATCTGTTATTTTGATGATTGCGTTGTAGTACTGTTGCTTTTGATCTGCGCTGAGATGTCTACTTTTCTCAAATCTAAGTACCACGTCGCTAAGCCAATGTTCAATCTGATATTCACCTGATAAATCAGTATCAACATCCCTTTCTACTGCGCGAAATACGGATCTCAGTTTTTTTTCATCAATAGCGGCTTGATTTACAACCATTCCCTCTAAAAGATCGATTAAAACCTCTTTAGCTTTTCTAATACGTTCACGTCGAATTTTTTTACCTGAAAACCAAAGACCTAAGGGACCAAGAACAAAAAATACAAAACCTACTATAAGAGAAACAATTATGTTTGAACTGTTGTTACTCCAAAACTGGATTAAAGCTTCCCACATGAAGTTTTGTCCTTCTAACTTAAAGTAGATTCCAAATAAGAGCTTAATTTTCTATTTGGGCAGGTTAATAATTTTACTGATCTCGATTAAATCAATTACTAGGTAAATTTTACTTTGCATTAAGCAACATCATATCAGCATCACTTAACCACTTCCATTGCCCAACTTTTAAGTCATCAGGCAATTTTAATTCGCCAATTTGGATGCGTTTTAACGCTTCTACACGATTGCTAATGGCGGCGACCATGCGTTTGACTTGGTGGTATTTGCCTTCGGCTAAGGTCATGTGAATCATGTTTTCGGTGATTCTTTCGCAAGCCAGCGCGGCGATTGGCGCATCTTCATCTACTAGCTGAACGCCTTTTAAAATATGCACGATTTGTTCATCGCTGACGGCGTGTTTGCAAGTCACTTTGTAAATTTTTGGCACTTTGTGTTTGGGGGAACTCATGCGGTGAATAAATTGGCCGTCATCTGAAATCAATATCAAACCAGTAGTATCTTCATCTAGTCTGCCAATGCATTGAACGTCACGAACCACAAGCGGATGCGGTAATAAACTATAGATTGTCGGGTGGTGCTGGGTTTTGTGTGAGCATTCGTAATTGCTGGGTTTGTGCAGCATTAAGTAAGATTTTTCGCGGTAATCCCATGTTTCACCCTTAACGGTAAAGCTTAAGTTTTCCAACTCAAATGTGGCATCTGGGTCGTCGCATAATTCGCCATTGACAGTGATTTCTGCATTGATAATCATGATGCGGCATTGTTTGCGCGTGCCAAAGCCTTGCTTGCAGAGAATGCGTTCAATATCGAGTTTTTTAGTCATGCGGCAATTATACAAATAAAATACAAAACTAGTGATTGCGCGATACCAATCATTTACACATTAAAACAATTGAATACTTTTGTTTACGTTAAAATATTGACTAACTTAACCCGTTAACTTAGCCAATAAATCCTATCATGAGCTTTAAACACATTACCTCGCGCGATAATCCGATCTTTAAGTATCAGAAAAAGCTGGCGGATAACGCGCGCGAAAGAAAGCAAGAGCAGAAAACTATTTTAGATGGCGTGCATTTGATTGAGGCTTATTTACACACGTTTGGCGAGCCAGAGTTAATCATTATTCCTGAGGGAAAAAGTGCGTTAGAAGCCAGCAATTTGATGCAGCAACTGGAACATGTGAGCACGATTATGTTTCCAACGTTGATGTTTGCAGAATTAACGCCAGTGGCGAGTAGCACTGGAATTTTGGCAGTGGTCAAAACGCCTGTTTTAGAAATTCCGGCGCAACCGCAATTTGTGCTGATGTTGGAAGATATTCAAGACCCAGGTAATTTAGGCAGCATGTTGCGCACCGCGGCGGCGGCGGGCGTACAAGTCGTCTATTTAAGTAAAGGCTGTACACAAGCTTGGTCGCCAAAAGCATTACGCGGCGGGCAAGGCGCGCAATTTGTGTTGCCGATTGTTGAATATGCCGATTTAAGCGCGCAATTGCAAAGCTTTGAGGGCAATAGTTACGCGACGACCTTGGACGGCGAATCGTTGTATAGCCAAGATTTAACACAAGCCACGGCGTTTGTGATGGGCAATGAAGGCGCAGGGTTAAGTAGCAAAACTATTCAACATTGCACAAAGCAAATTAGTATTCCGATGAATCAAAATAGCCTAGTAGTTGAATCGTTAAATGCTGCGGCAGCCACAGCCATTTGCTTGTTTGAACGCAAGCGCCAATGCGGTTTTTCGGCAATCGAGATGATGATTGTGGTGGCCATTATTGGCATATTGTCGATGATTGCGATTCCATCTGGCATAGAGCGGATTATCCGCGAGCAAATAAGCGCAGCGATTCCGCTGGCTGATGCGGCGAAAGAACCAGCATCGGCACAATGGAAAGCGACGAAAACCTTGCCAGTTGATAATGCTGAAATGGGTTTGCCCACGCCTGATAAAGTGGTGAGCAACTGGATTAGCGCACTACAAGTAGACAAAGGTGTGATTCACATGACTTTTGGCAACAAAGCGAATGCAAAATTGCAGGGCAAAATTTTGTCCATTCGCCCGGCGGTGATTGAGGAATCACAAGCGGTACCTGTTGCGTGGGTGTGTGGCAATGCCAAAGCGCCCGCCAATATGGTGGTGTTTGGCGAAAATAAAACCAATGTCGAGTTGAAGTATTTGCCCTTTGTGTGTCGTTAATGTTTGGCGCGGCTGAGGCTTACATTCGCCTCAGTGGCCAATAATTGCGCGGTATCGATGGCATCAAACATATAGTGTTTATTGCAAAAATCGCAATTGACTTCAATATTGCCAAACTCGGCTAATATACTTTCTAGCTCATCTTCGCCCAGCATGCGTAACATACTGGCTACGCTGTTTTGATTGCAACTGCAATAAAACTGTGTCGGTTTCGGTTCAAATAAGCGTACGTCTTCTTCTACAAATAGCCGAGTTAACAGTGTTTCAGCAGGCAAATTCTGCAACTCATCATTTTTCACCGTGTTTGCCAAAACATTCATGCGATTCCAAGCGTCAATATCTTGATTTGATAAGAGTTTTTTGGAATCAGTTGTAGATAAATCGCTTATATTGCCACCAAAATCGGGCAGTTTTTGCAACAGTAATCCACTGGCACTGGTTTCGTCGCAATGCAACCAAAGTGATGTATCAATCTGCTGGCTACGTAGCATATAATTTTGTAGCATCTCGGCCACAGTTTCGCCCTCAATCGGCACGATACCTTGATACGCTTCGCCTTCTTTTGGGTCTAGCGTGATGATAAATTGCCCGTTCTTAGCTAGATCAAAGAATGCTTGCTCGGCAATTTGGGCAGTTTGTGTTTCATCCCATTTGGCGGTCGCACGCATTTTTAAATCTGAGTTGCATTCCACCACCAGTAATTTAAGCGCGCCTTTGCTTTGAATTTGCAATACCAAAGCGCCATCCATTTTAAGTGTGGCTGATAATAATGCACTTGCCGCCATTAACTCGCCCAGCGCAAATTTTAAAACCTTGGGCAACGTTTGATGCTGCAACACTTGTTGATAGGTGTCGTTTAAATGCACTAAATTGCCGCGAATAGGTGTATTGTCAAATAGAAAGTGGTGCAGCGTGTCGGGAGTATTTTTCATATGGCACATTTTAACAAAAGCAATCATTTAAAACGCAATAGTCATTAAAAAAGCCCACGCATGAGCATGGGCTTTAATAGCATTTGTTAGATTAGAAACTATAAATCAAGGTTGCACGACCAGTGAGTGGTGAACCAGGCGTGATGTTTTGATTGTTATGTGCAAAAAGTGCATATTCTTTGTTGGTTAAGTTTTCCAAATTCACTTGTAAACGTAACTTTTCGCTGAATTTTCCATAAATTGCGGCATCGTAGCGCGTATAACCTGGCAACAATGTGCTTTGCGATGCGGTAGGGGATATTGCATATCGATCTGACGTGCTGACAATACCCAAAGCCACTGCCCACATATCGTTGATTTCATATTTGTTCCACAGTGATAATGTGCGGTCAGGCGTTTGACCCAATTCAGCACCTTTTAAAATGGCGCCACTGCCAGAACCATGTTGTTTGGTTACTTCGCCATCTTGGAAAGCAATGCCACCAAAAACACTCCATTTATCTGTGATGTCGCCAGTAATTCCTAGCTCAACACCTTTGGTTTCTTGACCATCTACCAAAATTTGCAAGTTATTATTATTTGGGTCGGTAACCTGAACATTTTCACGCTCTAATTTATATACCGCAGCCGTTAGCGCAAGGTTAGGATTGACATCCCATTTAGCGCCAATTTCATAGTTAATAAATTTTTCAGGTTTAAATGAAGCGTTGGTTACCGTTAACGATGTGAGCTGGTCACCAGCACGTGGTACATATGAAACACTGTAATTACCATAAAGCGAAACTGCTTCTACAGGCTTAAAGATTAAACCTGCGCGTGGTGATAAAAAAGTATCTGTGACTTTAAAACTTTCTGAAATTGGTGCATTGGTGGTCGCGTTTCTTCTAACTCCGTCAAAATCTGTGGTGAAACGATCATGACGTAAGCCAACAATTGCTTGCCAATGCTCACTTAGTTTGACCTGATCTTGCATATATAAGCCAATCACATCAACGGTTGATTGATTGTTTCTGAAGGCATTATTGCCATTGACAAAGTTAGCTCTAAAACTCACTGGCGTATTGCTGATTTCAGTTGCATTATTGGCATTTAAAGTGACTTGCGTACCAGATGTGGTGAAATTGTTATTAAAAAAAGCAGAAAGTCTAGAGTTGTCAGTATCTTGCTTTGCTAGCTCTAGGCCTGCCAACAATTTGTGTTCTACAGCACCCCAATTTGCGGTGTAGGTTAAATCAGTTTGGTTAATTAGATTTTCACGGTCAGTAAAATCTACATAGCCACGCACCAAGAAATTACCATTTAAGCCTGCGGGGCTATCAGCAAACACATTTTGATAATATTTATTGTAATTAGCATAACGCGTACTATTCTTAACGCCAATGCCATTATCAAAAGAATGTTCTACAGATGCATTAAAGGCCACAGTTTCAGTTTCGGTTGGGCTTAATTTAGCACTGCCAAAAAAGCTGGAATGGTCACCAATATCAAATGGGCGACGGTTAAAATCAGGATTTGCAACACTAGCCACGTTGGCTGTGCCAGGGTTTGTTGTTGATTGTGAAGTTTGTCCGCGGTCAGCAGTACGCTTGTCTTTAAAGTACTCAGTACTTAACACAATTTTTGTTTGACTATTTGGGCGAATCGTCACGGTTGGCGTAATGCCGAAACGCTCAATGTCCACGCCGTCGCGATATGAGCCTGAGTCTTCGTACACGCCATTAATACGGAATGCAACTTCATCATTAAGCGCTTGGCCATAATCGCCAGAAACACGTTTGTAATCGTAGGCGCCATAGCTGGCAATAAACTCAGCCACTGGATCCCAGCCAGCTTGTTTTGTCACGCGATTAATCGCGCCACCAGCGCCACCACGGCCAAAGGCCATGCCGTTTGGACCTTTTAATACTTCAAGCCTATCTGTGTTGTATAAGTCGCGATAGGTTTGTACGTCGTCACGCAAACCATCTAAAAAGAAATCGCCAGTGGTTGCATTGCCACGAAATATCAATGCGTCGCGGTTGCCTTCGCCTTGGGCAGCTTGCACGCCAGGCACATATTGAATAGCTTGAGAAATGCTTTGAATGGATTGATCTTTAATTAAATCTTGTGGAATCACCGTAATCGATTGTGGTGTATCACGTAATTCGGTGTCTGTTCTGGTAGAAGAGGAACTTTTTTTAGCATTGTAACCCTTAACCGGCTGCGTATCGCTCACGCGTGGTGCAGTAACATTTACCTGTGGCAAACTCACTTCACTGGTTTCTGCAAATGCAGCGCTATTCGTTATAAAAAAAGCACTCGTGATTGCGCTTTGAATGGCCAATTTTAAAATATTCATTTTTGATTTATTCAGATATCGATGCACTTTTTTACTTGCTAACTGGGCCATTACTTTTTCCTAAACATTGATGAGATTGAATCTGCAAGCGAATAGTAATATTAATGAGAATCAATATCAATAAAAATGTAAATTTATGTAAAGATTATTTGGCTTTAGCACTTGGGTGTTGCTAATTAGTTGAATGGTTTAGGGGAATTAGTGGTATTAGCCAATGGCTAATTGCCCATTGCCAAATTTCATGCAACTGACTATGTTGTAAACTTTTAGGCGGCTGTTGACCTAAAAACTCTAAAGCCGATATCAGTTGCTGACCCGCTAGTGCAGCATTAATTGGCGCTGCAAGCGTCTGTTTGCTGAATTTTTCACCTGCTTGATTACAAGCAATGGGAATATGTGCGTAATGCGGTGTGGGCAAATGCAATTGTTGTTGCAGAAAAATTTGGCGTGGGGTGGAATGCAGCAAATCGGCGCCGCGTACCACATGCGTCACACCTTGTGCAGCATCATCTACCACCACCGCCAGTTGATAGGTAAACAAGCCGTCTGCGCGTTTTAAAACAAAATCGCCTATTTCTTTTTGTAAATTTTGCATGATGTAGCCTTGAATAGCATCATTAAACGCAATTTGATTACTACTAGTTTTAATGCGTAAAGCGCTTTTTGTGTGGGGTTTAAGTGGATTGTGTAAACAGGTTTTAGGGTAAATATAGCCATCAATACCCATTAAACTTGAAGAATCTGCAATTTCTTTACGCGTGCAAGTGCAAGGGTAAATGAGCTGCTGTTTGTTTAAATAATCTAGCGCTTGCGCATAATAATAATCACGCTGGCTTTGAAAGAGCGGCTCGCCATCCCACTCAAATCCAAAGCTTTCCAATTGATGTAAAATAGTGCTGGATGCACCGGCTATTTCACGTGGCCTATCTAAATCTTCTAGTCTTAACAGCCATTTTCCTTGATGATGTTTGGCATCACAATAACTGGCTACTGCGGCAACTAAGGAACCAAAATGCAATGGCCCAGTGGGCGACGGCGCAAAACGACCAATATATTGCATGGCGAGGAGGGCTGCAGTCGTGTTAATGCATGGTTTGCACGTAAGGTGGAATATGCCAAGTTTGCAATTGCTTGCCTAATAACTGCAAATTGCAATCCATGCGCTCGGCGCCATTGGCTGTCACTTCAAAAGCGTACAGTCTTGATAATTGCGCATGGCCTCGATTATCGCGGCTGAATCGAATTTGATGGCAAGCAACCGTTTCATCTAACAACTGCAATTGATAACGGCTGGCCAGTTCTCGGCCAAAGGCGATAGCAATTTCGCGCTTGGCAATGCTATCTTGCCAAAACCACGCCGCAAGTAGCAAGCACAACAATAAAATGAGTTCAAACATGATTTAACTTTACTATAGCTTTAAAAATTGAACGAAAAATAGGGTTAAGTAAAGAAAGCAGTATTTACTCAATGTGTAATATGAATGATAATTATTACAGATTATGCAGTAGAATTTAATCATAGTTTAACTCATCCAACAAAACTAACGATTTATGATGATTCAACCACGCGAACAAAAAGCCCTAGAGGTCTACTTTAAGCTATTGACGGTGAAAGGTTTTGGTCCAGAGACTTTTACAGCGCGCACCAGTTTTTTAAATAAATTATTACCCTTGCTTGCTGATAAAGCACTCGACGGCAGTGAATATCGCTTGGCGATAGAGGTAATGACCGACTCAATTGCTGAAAATGATTGGCCCGAGGCTTTACTGGTTGCTCGTGAGTATTATCCGTTTTGGTTAAAGGATATAAAAGCGGTTGCCTATTTTAATAAGGGCGTAACCACCGATCAATTACCCATTGCTTGGAAGCCGCAGCAAGTGAATTTAAGCGATTTATGGCACCAACTAGACCAAGAAAAATTTGAAACTACTGATAGCTGGGCGCTAAAAGGCTATACCAAAGCCTTGCGTAACGAAAATGCCGAGCAAACACTGATTGATACACGCCTAAAGTTAGCCAAAATTTTGTTGGTGCGATTGCGCGATGCGCCCGATAAAAGTAATAAAATTTATCGCACAACCGTAGATGCAACCCTGCCACTATTCGAAGTAAAAAAGAATCGCCGCTTATTTTTAGTGGTGGTGCGTGAGTTTTTTCATTTCTGGTCAGGCCATCCCGATGCCGACAAATATATTTTAAATAACCATGCCACAAGCATGTTATAAGAATCGTGCAATATGACAAACGCTCGCACAAATTTAGTGCTACTTATTGTGCATTGCACTATTGTTGTGCATTTTGATGCTTTTAAATAAAAAAATCTGTTCATAATCAAGTGCAATGTTATGGCTCAAAAATTGCTTAATAATGCCCAGTTTTTCATCAATACAATATAATGATTAAAATTAGGGGAGATTAAAATGCAAGCAATCGTTTCGGCGAATGATGTTTTATTTGTATTGTTAGGCGCGATTATGGTGCTGGCGATGCACGCAGGGTTCGCTTTTTTAGAGGTGGGCACGGTGCGCAGTAAAAACCAAGTCAATGCCTTGGTTAAAATTATGGTGGATTTTTCAATTTCTACTATTGCCTATTTCTTTATTGGCTACAGTATTGCCTATGGTGTCAGTTTTTACAGCGGGGCAGAGATTCTAGCCGCAAAAAATGGCTATGATTTAGTCAAGTTCTTTTTCTTATTAACTTTTGCGGCGGCTATACCAGCCATCGTATCAGGCGGTATTGCCGAACGCGCAAAATTTAATCCGCAAGTAGCCGCCACATTTTTAATTGTGGGTTTTGTCTACCCGTTTTTTGAAGGCATCGCTTGGAATAGTCACTACGGTTTTCAAGATTGGTTATTAGTCAGCTTTGGTGCAAAATTCCACGATTTTGCAGGCTCAGTTGTGGTGCATGCCATGGGCGGTTGGATTGCACTAGCAGCAGTTATTCTGCTAGGTGCGCGCACAGGGCGTTACGATAAAGAAGGCCGTTTACATGCTTATCCGCCTTCTAATATTCCTTTTTTAGCGCTTGGCGCATGGATTCTCACCGTGGGCTGGTTTGGCTTTAATGTGATGTCGGCACAAGCGGTACAAGGTATTTCAGGCTTGGTAGCTGTTAACTCCTTAATGGCGTTGGTTGGCGGCACATTGGCTGCTTTGTTAATCGGTAAAAATGACCCAGGTTTTGTGCATAACGGCCCATTAGCTGGCTTGGTTGCGGTGTGTGCAGGTTCGGATGTGATGCATCCGCTGGGCGCATTAACAACAGGCGTGGTGGCTGGAGGCTTGTTTGTGTGGGCGTTTAACTTGACACAAAATCGCTTAAAAATTGATGATGTTTTAGGCGTATGGCCGCTACATGGTTTGTGCGGCGCTTGGGGCGGTTTGGCGGCAGGCATTTTTGGCGCAAAAGCCTTGGGCGGTTTAGGTGGCGTGAGCTTTACTGCGCAGTTAATCGGTACGAGTCTAGGTGTTTTAATCGCATTGGCTGGCGGGTTTGTTGTTTACGGCGGCTTAAAAATGTTAAGTGGCATTCGCATGAGTGCCGAAGAAGAATACGACGGTGCAGATTTAAGTATTCACAAGATCAGCGCAACCGCTGATGATTAAATGGTACAGCGCAACCGCCGACGACTGAACGGCTCAGCGCAACCGTCGATGATTGATTAGCCAGCGCAAGCGCCCATAATGAACGGTTTAGCAAGACTTAACGCAAAAACTTAACCCAAAAATTGGGTTAAGTTTTTTAATTAAATAGCGAGACTAAATTTCTAGCAAAAATAAACGCCATGCTAAAATAAAGCATGGCGTTTTTTCATGTAATTATTCCTGCGGCTGGCGTTGGTAACCGTATGGCAAATGTGCTACCCAAGCAATATATCGCGCTGGGTGGCAAACCGATGATTTCGCACAGCATTCAAGTTTTTTTCAATCATCCGCGCATTGCAGCGATTCACGTGGCGTTAAATCCTGAAGACGATTTTTGGCGTAGTTTAACCTTAGAACCCGAAAGCCGTTTGCATTTGCATTACACAGGCGGCGATACCAGAGCCCAAACGGTGCTCAATACTTTGCATGCCATTGCGCCAAAAATGCAGGATGATGATTGGGTTTTAGTGCACGATGCCGCGCGCCCTGGCTTAACACAGGCGCTGTTGAATCGATTAATGGATGCTTTAGAAAACGATGCGGTCGGTGGTTTATTGGCATTGCCAGTGGCAGATACTTTAAAAAAATCCGCTGCTAATAATCAAGTGCAAAAAACCCTTCCGCGCGCCGATTTATGGCAAGCACAAACGCCGCAAATGTTTCGATTTTTGACCCTAAAAAAGGCGTTAAGTCAGTTTGGCGAAAACGTGACCGATGAAGCAGAAGCGATTGAAGCGCTTGGTTTAAGCCCAAAACTGATACAAGGTGAATTGCGCAATTTAAAAGTGACTTATCCGCAAGATTTAATATTGATAGAAGCCTTATTTAAGCAGGAGAAAGCATGATTCGCATTGGACATGGATTAGATGTACATGCATTAATTAAAGGGCGAAAATGCATCATTGGCGGTGTGGAAATTGCGCATGACAAAGGCTTGGATGGCCATTCTGATGCGGATGTTTTATTACACGCCATTTGCGATGCGCTACTAGGCGCGGCGGCGATGGGCGATATTGGCAAACATTTTCCGCCTAATGATGACAGTTATAAAAATGCAGATTCTCGCGTATTGTTGCGACATGTTGTGAGCTTGCTACAAGCTAAAAATTATGCGGTGAATAATATCGATGCTACGGTGATTTGCGAAGCGCCTAAATTATCAGCCTACACTGCAAAAATGTGCGCTAATATTGCGGCGGATTGCCAAGTTGAAGTGAGCCAAATCAATGTAAAAGCCACCACTACCGAAAAACTAGGCTTTACTGGGCGTGGCGAAGGCATTGCAGCGGAAGCGGTTTGCACGTTAATCAGCACTTAAACGCGGCACTCATAATATCCATATTCAGTATCTAAACTTATCAATTTAACCCATTGCAACCAAACCGCCTTTTTGACCTCTTAAAACTGGCAACATTACCCAAAACTTAACCCTCAAAATCACTCAAAAAAGCCCACAAGCACATGTTTAAATGGTTCGAACAATTAAGCCCGCCTTTTTCTGAGCGCCTGATTACTACGCCGCCCAAGCATTTTTGGCAGTTTGCATGGGGTTGCACAGAAGGCTTTCGGCCGTATTTAGCAGGCATGACGATTTTTACCGGCTTGATTGCCGCGTTTGAGGCTTTATTATTTGCCATGATGGGCAAAGTAGTCGATTGGCTCAGCACTATTCCGCCAGCCGAATTATGGGTACGCGAAGGCGAACACTTTATCTGGCTTTCCATCATTTTGCTATTTAGCGTGGTGTTTATTGCGCTGCAAACATTATTTAAACATCAAACGCTGGCGGGCAATTTTCCCATGCGCATGCGCTGGAATTTTCATCGGTTAATGCTCAATCAAAGCATGAGTTTCTATCAGGATGAATTTGCTGGCCGTGTATCTGCAAAAGTCATGCAAACCGCGCTGGCAGTGCGCGATGTGTGGTTTATCGTCGCCGATATTATGGTGTATGTGGTGGTGTATTTTGGCAGTATGGTGGCCATTGTGGGCTTTTTTAACCCGTTAATTATGTTGCCATTTTTGGTTTGGCTAGCGGCTTATGTCATGTCGCTCAGCTACTTTGTGCCGCGTTTAAGCAAGGTTTCGCAACATCAGGCCGATGCGCGTAGTTTGATGACCGGCCGCATTACCGACGCTTATACCAATATCAGCACCGTTAAATTGTTCTCGCATGCAGGGCGCGAAGCAGGCTATGCAAAATCGGCCATGCACGAATTTTTAGGCACGGTGCATGGGCAAATGCGCTACGTGAGTCAAGTAGAAATTGTCAATCATCTGCTTAATATGTTGCTGATTATCGCCACCAGCTTGATGGCATTGTGGCTATGGAGTAAAGGCGAAGTGACAGTGGGCGGGCTTGCCGCGGCGACAGCAATGGCGCTGCGTTTAAATGGGGTTTCGCATTGGGTGATGTGGGAAATGACCTCACTTTACGAGCAAGTGGGCACGGTGCAAGATGGCATTAACACGTTGACCACGCAGAATAATATTGTGGATGCGCCCAATGCCAAACCTTTAATCGTTAAAAAAGGTGAAGTGAAATTTGATGCGGTAGATTTTGGTTACAACACAGACAAGCAGATTACTGATAAAAAAATCGTATTAAAAGCGCTTAACTTAACCATTAAACCAGGTGAAAAAGTCGGTTTGGTCGGCCGTTCTGGCGCAGGAAAATCCACTATCGTCAATTTGCTACTGCGCTTTTATGAAGTGGAAAATGGCGCGATTTTAATCGACCAGCAAAACATCAATATTGTGACGCAAAACAGCCTGCGCGAAAAAATCGGCATGGTCACGCAAGATACTTCACTTTTGCACAGAAGTGTGCGTGATAATATTTTATATGGTCGCCCAGACGCCACAGAAGCCGAAATGATAGCCGCCGCCAAACGCGCCGAAGCGCACGAATTTATACTGAATTTGAGCGATGTCAAAGGCCGTACAGGTTACGACGCACATGTGGGCGAGCGTGGCGTAAAACTTTCTGGTGGACAACGCCAGCGCATCGCCATTGCACGCGTGATGTTAAAAGACGCGCCGATTTTGTTGTTAGATGAAGCTACCAGCGCGCTGGATTCAGAGGTAGAAACCGTGATTCAAGCCAGCTTATATAATTTGATGCAAGGTAAAACAGTGGTCGCAATCGCACACAGGCTTTCAACAATCGCCGCGATGGATAGGTTGATTGTGCTGGATAACGGCAACATTATTGAAGAGGGTAGTCATGCCGAGTTGCTAGAGCAAGGCGGTTTATATGCCAGTTTATGGGCACATCAAAGTGGTGGTTTCTTAGGCGAGCAATAAAATTTTGGCATAATTTAACACTAAAAATGAGGTAAAAAATATGGATACATCAACAGAACAACGCCCACCATTACCACCATTTACGCGCGAAACCGCCATCCAAAAAATACGCATGGCAGAAGATGGTTGGAATAGCCGCGACCCGCAACGTGTTTCAATGGTGTATACGCCCGATTCGCAATGGCGCAACCGTGCGGAGTTTCCCAAAGGGCGGGCGCAGATCGTAGAATTCTTAACCCGAAAATGGGCAAAAGAATTGGATTATCGTTTAATTAAAGAGCTATGGGCATTTGATGGCAACCGCATCGCGGTGAGGTTTGCGTATGAGTGGCATGACGATGCAGGCAATTGGTTTAGAAGTTACGGCAACGAAAACTGGCAATTTGACGCAAACGGTTTAATGGAATTACGTTACGCCAGTATTAACGATTTGCCGATTAAAGAAACAGACCGTAAATTCTTTTGGCCATTAGGTCGCAGACCAGATGAGCATTTTAGCTTAAGTGAACTAGGGCTATAATGTGTAGGGGGCAAGAACCTATCCTACAAGGCTAAATTAAGTTTTATAAATATCACTATATTCATAATTATAATTAACTTTACCTTTAGTAAGACACAATGAAAGGTTGTCTAGAGCTACACAACCTGCATAAGGAACAATTATGAAAGCTTCATTTCTAATGTTAACTAGATTGTGTTCATATGGGTATTCATTTTTTGCGTTAAGTAAGATGAATACACTGTAAAATTTATGCCATATTGCCAGAATACTTGGATTTTTTTCATTTAGTTTTTCAGCAATTTTGTACAACTCAGGACTATTCAGTTCTTCAATTGTTTTGTAAGTAAAATTTGCAATCAGGTTTTGATAAAAGGAATTATCTTCATTTTTTGAGTCATGAAGTTCAAATTTTAGTGCAGACAGACATAGCCTTGCATCCGTTTTTGCATCTTGAATAAACCTATCAATTTTATTAAATTCATTCATGTCCTGCTGTATTTTGTTTGTTTTCTTATTTGCATTAAGCTGATAGTACAAGACCAATAAAGTCATAACTGATAGTAGTGGAGTGTAGATTCCTGATATTGCCGAACCCATTTCTGCCCATCTTTCATGTTTATTAGATATTTGGTAACCAAACTTAAAAATATAAACTGCAATTGGAGCAGCCAGTAAAAGTAAAACAATCAAAATGCTAATATATTTATTAATGTATTTCATAGATTCACCATTTTTTAATTTAAGCCTTTAACAAAACAATCACCGCGCCACTTCCACCATCTTCAGGTTTTGCTTGCGCATACGCAATCACTTCATCTTTTTGAATTAACCAATTACGTAATTTATGTTTTAACACGGGTTCGCGGTTGCGTGAGCCTAAGCCTTTGCCATGCACAATGCGCACGCAGCGGATGTTTTTCTTTTTGCAGTTGCTTAAAAATTCGGCGACATATTCGCGTGCTTCGTCAGAGATTAATCCGTGTAAATCGATTTGCGCTTGAATGACCCAAAAACCGCGGCGTAGTTTGCTTAAAATGCTGGGCGATTGCCCTGTGCGCAGATAAAGTAGCTCTTCGCCACTTTCCAGTTCGTGCGCAGGGTAAAAGTCATCGCTTAAGCTATCTTTAAGCGCTTGTTTTTCATCACGAATAAATTGTTTGGCAACAGGTTTTGGGTAGATTTTTTCTGAGTGCTGAGGTTCTGCGTTTAAAGGCCGCGCGTTTTTGATGGCGGCTAAAAATAAATCTTTATCTTGCTCGGTTTGTTGCGCGGCTACAAAATCTTGCTGCGCCTTGATTGCATCTAATTCAGCTTGTTTTCTTTGTGCTAGAGCCATCTTAATGGCTTTGGCTTGCGCTTTTGTGAGCGGGGCGGTGCTGAGTTTTGTTGTGGCTAGTGGCTGACTTTTAATCGAGGATGGATTGGGTTTTGCCATCATGTCATCATCAATTAAAAGTTGCCCTGATTTTTGGGTTAAGTTTATTGGTTAAGTAAACGGTTTAAATTAATTTAGACCATCTAAATAGCGCTCAGCATCTAAAGCGGCCATACAACCCGTGCCCGCGCTGGTAACCGCTTGGCGATAAATGTGGTCTTGCACATCGCCCGCTGCAAAAATACCTGGAATGCTGGTGGCGGTGGCGTTGCCTTTGCGACCTGCTTGGGTGACGATATAACCGCCTTCCATTTCCAGTTGGCCTGCAAAAATATCGGTGTTGGGTTTATGGCCAATGGCGATAAATACACCTTTTAAATCAATGTCTTTAGTTGTGCTATCGTTGACGTTTTTAATGCGCATGCCGGTTACGCCCATATTATCACCTAGCACTTCATCTAATGTATGAAAGGTTTCTAACACGATTTTGCCTTCTGCTACGCGCACCATTAATTTATCCACCAAAATCGCTTCGGCTTTAAATTTATCGCGCCTGTGCACCAAGGTTACTTTGCTGGCAATATTGGCTAAATACAGCGCTTCTTCCACCGCCGTATTGCCGCCACCGATGACTGCAACTTCTTGATTGCGATAGAAAAAACCATCACAAGTGGCGCAAGCAGAAACGCCTTTGCCGCTAAATTTCTCTTCGCTTGGAATACCTAAGTATTTGGCCGATGCGCCAGTGGCAATAATTAACGCATCGCAAGTGTATTCGCCATTGTCACCCACCATGCGAATCGGCTTTTCGGTCAAATGCGTGGTGTGAATATGATCAAAAATGATTTCGGTATTAAAACGTTCGGCATGTTTTTGAAAGCGTTCCATTAATGCTGGGCCTTGTACACCATCCGCATCGGCTGGCCAATTATCCACTTCTGTGGTAGTCATCAATTGACCGCCTTGCGCGATACCAGTGATTAATACAGGGTTCAAATTAGCGCGCGCAGCATAAACCGCGGCTGAATAACCTGCCGGGCCTGAGCCTAAAATAAGAAGTTTGACGTGACGAGAAGACATGTTGAAACGCTTTCTAAGATTAACTGGTGGTCATTAAATAAGGCTGAATGCGGGTTTTTCAAGCATTTTTTGCATGAAAAATAGTGTTAAGTCGTCTATTTCTCTAGCAAGCTACGCAACATCCGGGCTGTTTTTTGGTTTCGGCCATTCGTTACACTCACTTAACCTAAAGGTTAGCCTACGCCGAAAGACGGTTTGGATGCTATTTTTCTAATAAACTTCTTAACATCCAAGCTGTTTTCTCATGCAATTGCAAACGTTGTGTGAGTAAATCCGCCGTTGCTTCATCAGACGCTTTTTCTGACGCAGGAAATACGCTACGTGCGGTGCGGCAAACCGCTTCGTGACCTGCCACTAACTCGGCAATCATATCGTTGGATTTTGGCACGCCGTCGGCTTCTTTGATGCTGGTTAATTTGGCAAATTGGCTATATGTTCCAGGCGCGTAAACATCTAATGAGCGAATGCGCTCAGCCACTAAATCGACCGCTAAAGCGAGTTCTGTATATTGCGTTTCAAACATTAAATGCAAGGTGTTAAACATTGGGCCAGTCACATTCCAATGAAAATAATGCGTTTTTAAATACAAGCTGTAAGTATCTGCTAATAAATGCGATAAACCTTCAGCGACTGCTTTTCTGTCTTTTTCTTTAATACCAATGTCCATTACTCGCTCCATTATTAAATAAATCAATTATCATTGAATGTAAAGTTGTCCATTTTACAGTAGGGTTTAAATTGTCTTTAAGCTTATTTTCCTTAATATTAATTGTTCAGACCTGCTTTGTGCAATTTGATTTTGTTATAATCAGTCATTAATTTTTTCTTCATTAGCATAGGTTTTTAACGGTTTGTTTTTAAATAAAAAATCTCCACCAATCAATAGTCGCCTACAAGCGCCACCCAGCTCATCACAACAACATGGCGCCAGCCTGGTACGTGAGGCTTGGTGGCTGGGTTTAGTCTTAGTCGGCTTATATCTTGCCGTTATTTTAATCACCTACAATAGCCAAGATTCATCTTGGTCGCATATGGCTTCTGATCAAGCCGTTGTGGAAAATGCAGGCGGTGCTGTGGGCGCTTGGATTGCCGATATGTTGTTGTATTTGTTTGGTTTTTCAGCATGGTGGTGGGTGGTTTTAGCATTTTACAGCATGTGGCTGGTGTATTTGCGTTTAGAGTTAACCATCTCAGAACGCCCATTTTTGGTATTCAATTTAGTCGGTTTTGCTTTATTACTCATTTCTTCTTGCGCGATAGAAGCGGGGCACTTAATCAATTTGCCCGCGACTTTGCCGCTAACGAGCGGTGGCATGTTGGGCAACGCGGTAGATGGCGCGTTGCGTGGCATGTTCGGTTTTACGGGCTCTAGCATGTTGTTGCTTTCACTGTTTGCAGTGGGATTCAGCCTATTTACGGGCTGGTCGTGGATTATCATGAGCGAGAAATTAGGCGCACATTTGATTGTTGCTTATGAGTGGTCAATTAACAAATATCACGATTGGCAAGATAGAAAAGTTGGAAAAGTGGTGGTGCAAAAGCGTGAAGAATTTGTAGAAGCAGAGCGCAAGCGTACCGAAGACCGCGCGCCGATTGAAATTAAAGCGCCGATTGTTGAAATTGCGCAAAGTGAACGTGTGCAAAAAGAAAAACAAACCGCGCTATTTGCAACCGATTTAGATTCTAGCCTGCCGCCACTGCATTTGCTGGATGTCGCCAACAACACGGTTGATTTGCCTTCTGTAGAAACGCTGGATTTCACATCGCGTTTAATTGAGCGCAAGTTAATGGATTTTGGCATTGAAACGAAAGTGCTTTCGGCCCAGCCAGGCCCTGTAATTACGCGCTTTGAGTTAGAACCTGCTGCTGGCGTTAAGGGTAGCCAAATCACCAATTTGGCACGCGATCTAGCGCGAGCCTTATCTGTGGTGAGTATTCGTGTGGTAGAAACCATTCCAGGCAAAACTTGCATGGGCTTAGAAATCCCTAATCCAAAACGTCAAATTGTTTTTTTGTCAGAAATCATGGGTAGCCAAGTGTATGCCGAAATGCATTCACCATTGGCCATCGCCATGGGTAAAGACATTGCAGGAAAACCCGTGGTGGCCGATCTAGCTAAAATGCCGCATGTGTTGGTGGCGGGTACAACGGGTTCTGGTAAATCGGTGGCGATTAATGCATTGATATTAAGCTTGCTGTATAAATCTGAACCCAGCAAAGTGCGCATGATTTTGATTGATCCGAAAATGCTCGAGCTTTCTGTGTATGAAGGCATTCCGCATTTATTGGCGCCTGTAGTCACCGATATGCGCCAAGCTGCCAACGCGCTTAACTGGTGTGTGGCGGAGATGGAACGTCGCTATAAACTGATGTCGATGTTAGGCGTGCGTAACTTGGCAGGCTATAACCAAAAAATTAAAGACGCCGAAAAAGCAGGCGAAAAAATCCCGCACCCGTTTAGCTTAACGCCAGATGCGCCAGAACCATTGGAAGAAATGCCGATGATTGTGGTGATGATTGATGAATTGGCCGATTTGATGATGGTGGTGGGCAAAAAAGTGGAGGAATTAATCGCGCGTTTGGCACAAAAAGCGCGCGCCTCTGGCATTCATTTGGTATTGGCAACGCAACGGCCTTCGGTGGATGTCATTACGGGTTTAATCAAAGCGAATATTCCCACCCGTGTGGCATTTCAGGTGTCCAGCAAAATTGATTCGCGAACTATACTAGACCAAATGGGCGCTGAAGCGTTGTTAGGTCAGGGTGATATGTTGTACATGCCGCCAGGTACGGGTTACCCCATGCGCATTCATGGTGCTTTCGTGTCGGATTATGAAGTGCATCAAGTGGTGAATCATTTAAAAGCCATGGGTGAGCCGAATTATATTGAAGGTATTTTGACCAACGAAACAGAAGGCAATGATGCTGGAGATTTTGTAAGCGACAATGGTGCAGAAAAAGATCCGCTGTATGATGAAGCGGTGAATATTGTATTAACCAGCCGCCGCGCCAGTATTTCATCGGTGCAGCGCCAGCTAAGAATTGGTTATAACCGCGCCGCAAGGTTGATTGAAGATATGGAACGCGCAGGTTTGGTTTCTGCGATGCAAAGTAACGGTAACAGAGAGGTGTTGGCTAAAAGCAATGCGTCTGTTGATTAAAGCGTGATTAAAAATATGATTAGAAAAATAGTGTTAAGTGGATTGTTAATCGCATCACAAACTGTATTCGCCGATGGCGTAGCCAGTTTGAATGATTTTTTCCAAAATACGAACGCCATGCGTGCGCAATTTAGCCAAGTGGTCACTGATACACAAGGCCGCAAGATTCAAGAAGTGCAAGGCTCTATGCAATTGCAACGCCCCAACAAGTTTCGCTGGGATTATGCAAAGCCGTATGAGCAGCAGATTATTAGCGATGGCAAACAAGTATTTTTGTATGATACCGATTTAGAACAAGTCACCATTCGCGAACTCAGCAAAACATTAGGCTCTAGCCCTGCGGCTTTATTAGCAGGCGGGAACGCAGTCGAAAAAAGCTTCACGATTAAAAATGCGGTGCGCAAAGATGACTTAACTTGGGTTTTAGCTTTGCCGAAAGAAAAAGACAGTGGATTTGAGCGTGTTTTGCTTGGGTTTAGTGACGGAAAGTTAAGAAAGATGGAGCTGTATGACAGCTTTAATCACATCACCAAAATTACTTTTGATGCAGTTGAACGAAACCCTGTTTTGCAATACTCAACTTTTTTATTCACCCCGCCCAAAGGCGTAGATGTCGTCAGTGAATGAGTTTTTGCAGTATTTTTATGGTTAAGTATTAGAAGTTAACCGTTTATTTGGGTTAATTTTTTATGCATTTTGGTCATTGATTTGAATGAATGCACTTAAGCTTTGAGATGCGCAAGCCAAAACTTCAATTAACCGCTAAAATAGCGTTTTAAATCTGACTTTTAAAGCAAAACTTTCAAAGTAAAATAAGTGAACAGCTTATTTCAAACCGCTACACCCACTGCACCTTTAGCAGAGCGATTACGTCCTAAATCTTTAGATGAAGTGGTCGGGCAATCGCATTTATTGGGCGATAATAAACCGTTAAGATTAGCCTTTCAATCGGGAAAATTGCCTTCCATGATTTTATGGGGGCCGCCAGGCGTGGGTAAAACTACATTGGCACGTTTAATTGCCAATACCGCCGATGCAGATTTCGTTCCCATTTCTGCCGTGATGTCGGGCATCAAAGATATTCGAGAAGCGGTAGAACGCGCAGAATTAACCTTGCAGCAACATGGGCGCAAAACCATTTTGTTTGTGGATGAAGTGCATCGATTTAATAAAGGTCAGCAAGACGCTTTTTTGCCTTTTGTGGAAAGCGGCTTAATTACGTTTATCGGCGCGACCACTGAAAATCCCTCTTTTGAAGTGAACAGTGCGCTACTGAGCCGCGCCCAAGTGTTTGTTTTAAATGCATTATCAGAACTTGAGCTAGATTTACTGTTAAGTCGCGCGCAGCAATTAGTTGCAGCAAATACTACGTTAAGTGACGCGGTAAAAGAACAAGTTTTAGACTATGCAGATGGTGATGCAAGACGTTTGCTGAATTTTGTAGAGGGTTTATTTAACGCGGCTGAAAGCGCAAATGTCACCGAAATAGACGAAGCTTTTTTGCAAACCACGATGTCCAGCAAACTGCGGCGTTTTGATAAAGGCGGTGAAGCGTTTTATGACCAGATTTCCGCCTTGCACAAATCCGTTCGTGGCTCAAATCCAGATGCCGCCTTATATTGGTTTTTACGTATGATAGATGGCGGCGCAGATCCGTTATATTTAAGTCGTCGCATTATCCGCATGGCGATTGAAGACATTGGCTTGGCTGATCCGCGCGCGCAAACCATGGCGCTGGAAGCCTGGCAGATTTATGAGCGATTAGGCTCGCCCGAAGGTGAATTGGCACTGGCCAATATGGTGATTTATTTAGCGGTTGCACCCAAAAGTAACGCGGCTTACAACGCTTACAATCAGGCAAAAGCGTTTGTGGCACAAGATAAATCGCGGCCCGTGCCATTGCATTTAAGAAACGCGCCGACCAAATTAATGAAAGAATTGGATTACGGCAAAGCCTATCGCTACGCGCACAATGAACCAGAAGCTTACGCGGCGGGCGAGCAGTATTTTCCAGATGAACTGTATTTAGAAAGTAACGGACAGCAAGAAAATAAAGTGCCACAATTTTATATGCCCACACCACGCGGCTTAGAAGGTAAAATTACTGAAAAATTGAAACACTTAAAAGAACTAGATAAAAAAGCGAAAAAGTAGAGAATTATGTTAGATATTCAAGCATTAAGAAATGATTTAGATGGCGTTGTTAAGCAGTTAAGAAAACGCGGATTTGATTTTGATTCAGCCGCTTTTTCTGCCTTAGAACAAGAGCGTAAAAGTGTACAAACGCGCACACAAGAATTGCAAGCCAAGCGCAATAATACTTCTAAGCAAATTGGGTTTGCGAAATCAAAAGGCGAAGATGTCAGTGCGATTTTGACAGAAGTGGCTGGTTTAGGTGAAGCATTAAAAGCGGATGAAGCTTTATTGGAGGAATTGCAGGCAAAACTGCAAAACGTTTTATTGAATGTGCCGAATTTGCCACATGAAAGCGTACCTGTTGGAAAATCAGAACTTGATAACATTGAAGTGCGAAAAGTGGGTGAACTACGTAGTTTTGATTTTGAGATTAAAGACCATACTGATGTCGGTACGCCTTTAGGTTTGGATTTTGATACAGGCATCAAATTATCAGGCACACGCTTTACGTTTATGCGTGGCGGAATCGCTAAGCTGCACCGCGCTTTGGCGCAATTTATGTTGGACACGCAGACTGAACAGCATGGCTATGAAGAGTGTTATACGCCATATTTGGTAAACGCAGAGACTTTAACTGGCACTGGACAACTACCTAAGTTTGAAGAAGAGTTGTTTTCTCTGCTGCATAACGAAAGCAAGCTATATCTAATCCCTACTTCTGAAGTGACACTTACTAATACAGTGCGCGATGAAATAGTCCCACTAGAATCATTACCCATCAAGCTGACCGCACACACGCCATGCTTCCGTTCGGAAGCGGGCTCTTACGGGCGCGATACTAAAGGTATGATTCGTCAGCATCAGTTTGATAAAGTGGAAATGGTGCAAATTGTGCATCCAAGTAAAAGCTATGAGGCTTTGGAAGAAATGGTTGGACATGCGGAAAATATCTTGAAAGCGCTTGAATTGCCTTATCGCGTGATGTTGCTTTGTACAGGTGATATGGGTTTTGGCGCGGCGAAAACCTATGATTTAGAAGTGTGGTTACCTGCACAAAATACCTACCGTGAAATTTCTAGCGTGAGTAATTGTGAAGCGTTTCAAGCCCGTCGTTTGCAGGCACGCTTTAGAAACGAGCAAGGCAAAACCGAGTTTGTGCATACGCTGAATGGCTCGGGTTTGGCAGTTGGCCGCACATTAGTTGCGGTGTTAGAAAATTACCAAAATGCCGATGGTAGTGTGACGATTCCGACAGTGTTACGCCCTTATATGAACAATCTTGAAGTGATTAAACCTGCTTAATCGCTTGCTCATGAAAACTTAACGCTTAAAACTTAACCATTTTTTTGGGTTAAGTTTTGGAGATTAATTGGCGCTGGCAATTTTAAATTGATCCTGTGTATCGTCATAACTCGGTTCAAAACGCGCCAAAATATTGTAATAACTGCGAATCGATTCCACAAAAATCACCGGCGCACCACCGCTGGCGTAGCCATATTTTGCATTCAAGTAATAAGTTGGGTCATTAAGCATCACCAAGGTTTTTTTCACATCCGCCCATCGGTCAGGGTTCATTTTTAAACGTTGCGCTAGCACGCGCGCGTCTTCCACATGCGCGTATCCAATATTGTAAGACGCCAATGCCATAAATGTGCGGTCAGGCTCTGGCACACGTTCTGGAATGGTGTCTTTTAATAAGTTAATATACTTGGCGCCAGCGGGAATGCTTTGCTTTGGGTCTAATCTGTCGGTTACTTTCATTAAGTCGGCGGTACTTTCGGTTAGCATCATCAATCCGCGCACGTTGGTGGGCGATGTATTAAACGTATCCCAGTGCGATTCTTGATAGCTAATGGCGGCGATTAAGCGCCAATCTAGCCCGGTGATTTCTTGCGCTTGCTGAAAAAGCCGTTTGTATTTAGGCAATAAAGTGCGGCTACGAATGAGAAAAGCTTTCACATCCACGGGCTTGAGGCGTTTGGCGTTGCCATGATAGCGATCAATCAAATTACGCAAAACACCATTTTTTTTAATTTTGGCAAAAAAAGCATTCACTTTTTGTTGCAGCGCTGGGTCTGCATTTTTGGGCATTGCCCATGCAATTTTTTCCGGCTCGCCAAGGCTAAAAGCCACACTTAAATTTGGATAATAATTTTGCATAATAGATACCAAATGGCTGTCGGCGATGGTGTAATCGATATCGCCTTGTGCCAAATCTTGCAATAATTGTTCTGAGCCTACGCGCAAACGTTCTTCCCAAACCAATCCAATTTCATCAGGTTGAAGTTTAATTAAGCGCTCTACAAAACTTGTGCCTGCTGGCACAGTGATTAACATACCGGCTAAGTCTTTTAATTTTCTTGGCGGTCTTTTTTGATCTGCTTTCAATTGTTGGTTGTTGTACACCACCACTTGCTGCACATCCTGATAAGGAATAGAAAAATCGATAATTTCTTTGCGGCTTTCGGTAATGGTGACATCAGCCGCCGCTATATCGGCTTTTTTATTTAAAACCGCAGGTATCACTTGATTAATATTGTTGGCAACAATCAGTTTTAATTGGGTATTGTCATTTGCTTGCTGGTTTAATTCTTGCATAAATAATTGGATTAAGTCGTATTCAAGCCCGGCCGATTGTTGGTTGTCGTCTACATAATAAGTGTTTGGGCTATTGAGCGTGACAAAGGTGAGTAGCTTTGCATTTTTGTCTTTAACTGCGCCGATGACAACTTTGGTGCCATCATCCTTTGGTTTATCGATAGGTGGTTGGCAAGAAGATAATAAAATGGCCATACACAAAAAAAATACCAATGAAATGACGTAGTGAATGCAACGTGATATTGGTGTTAATTTGTGGTTAAGTAGCAGCAAATATTACGCCCAGTTTTCTGTTACAACACCTTCATGCGCAATTAAAGTGGCGCTAGTTAAGCCATAAAAAATGCCATGCTCTACCACGCCGGGCGTATTGTTAATGAGTTGATTTAATTGGGATTCTGAGATGGATGGGTCAAACGTCATATCCAGCACCAAGCTGCCGTGAGATGTGACAGTTAAACCATCTTTGGCCACATTATGGCGTAAATCGCCCACGCCACCAGCGGCTTCCAAGCTGAGTTTAGCCGCTTTCCAAGCCAATGGCATCACTTCAATTGGAATGGCAAAATTGCTACCAATGTGACTGACTAATTTGCTGTTATCCGCCACCACTAAAAATTGTTTGGCGGCTTTTGCTAGCAATTTTTCCAGCACTAAATCGTAACCACGCCCTTTAAGCAACGTCATATTGGGCGTAATTTCATCGGCGCCATCGACGTATAAATCAATTTCGGCTACTTGAGCGAGCGCAATCACGTTTAAACCCAAGCTTTGCGCTTTAATCATGCTCACTATTGAGCTGGAAATAGTGGTGATATTGAGATTTTCTGCCTGCTTGCGCCTGGCAAGCTCTTCAATAAAATAATTGGCGGTAGACCCAGTGCCCAACCCAACCAGCATGCCATCTTTAACATAGCTGGCAGCATGCATCGCAACGGCTTGCTTATCATTTATAGGCTTAACATGCATGTCAATCCATCTCCTCAACACTATATTATTGGTATTTGCTTATTCTTTTATTAGTGACAAGCTAAATTATTGAAGCGCCTTGCTTAGGGTTATAATAGGTAATAAGTCACCATTATCCAAGTTATTTTCAAGCTCATTTATGCAGTTAACTCCCCCCAAATCAGGCCAAAAAAGTCGTTTTTCGTATGCTACCAATGGCTTAGATAGTTTATCTCTCGCATTACTTGCATGTCGCCAAAATACAACAGAAGTCACAACAAATCGGACAACACTTGTTGCTAAAAAGTCACCTTTGGTGATAATCACATCCAATGCGTTTGAAGCGCAAAGATTATTAGAAGAAATACCTTATTTTGCCCCAGATTTATCGGTTAACTTGCTACCCGATTGGGAGACGTTGCCTTATGACGTGTTTTCGCCACATCCAGATTTGATTTCAGAACGACTGGCAACGCTGTATCAAATTAGCCAAAATCAGACGGATGTCATCATTGTACCAATTGCGACTGCGCTGATTCGCTTGCCAGCGGTTGCGTATTTAGCTGGGCATAGTTTTATGCTCAAAAAAAGCCAACAATTGAATTTAGAAGCCTTGCGCCACCAATGCGCGCAAGCAGGCTACCATCATGTTAGCCAAGTCATTTCTCCTGGTGAATTTAGTGTGCGTGGCGGTTTAATTGATTTATTCCCCATGGGCAGCGTGTTGCCTTACCGCATTGATTTATTCGATGATGAGATTGAGAGTATTCGCACCTTTGATGTGGATACACAGCGCAGTTTGTATCCTGTGCCAGAAATCAGATTGTTACCCGCACGAGAGTTTCCGCTGGATGACAAAGGTATTGCCACGTTCAGAAGCAGTTTTAGAGAGCAATTTGAGGGTGACCCACAACGGGCGACTATTTATAAAAATGTGAGTAAAGGCGTTGCCAGTGGTGGTATTGAATGGTATTTGCCGCTTTTTTTTGAGTTAACTTCCACGCTTTTAGATTATTTGCCTGAAAATGCCACCATTTGCTTGCACGGTAATTGCGATAAAGCCGCACAACAATTTTGGATAGAAGCCAATTCTCGCTACCGATTGCTGGCACATGACCCAGAGCGGCCAATTTTAAAACCAGATGTTTTGCTGATTAAAACCGATGATTTTTTTGCGCAAACACAACATTACCCCGTTTTAGTGTTAATGCATGAAGTCAAAAATCCGTTACCAGCTTTAGATATTGAACGTCGCGCTGAACAGCCTTTACACAAATTGCAAGCGTTTATCAAAAGCAATAAGAAGCGCATTTTAATCACAGCCGAAAGCTTAGGGCGCCGCGAAACCATGTTGCAACTGTTTGCCGAACATGGCATGCATATGCCCACGGGTGAAACTTGGGCAGATTTTCAAACGAGTGACGTACCAATTATGCTAGGTGTTTCACCCTTACATCATGGTTTTGATGATGACACGATTGTCATCACCGAATCGGAATTATATTCAGGCACCGTGCGCCAGCAACGCAGGCGCGAGAAAGAAAAAGCCCGCAATACCGAAGGCATGCTCAAAGACTTATCCGAGTTGCGCATTTCAGATCCAGTCGTACATGAACAGCATGGCGTAGGGCGCTACAAAGGCTTGATGAATTTGGATTTTGGTGAAGGCGAAACCGAGTTTTTGCTGCTGGAATATTATGGCGACGATAAACTTTATGTGCCTGTTTCGCAGTTATTCTTAATCTCGCGTTATTCTGGCGGCCCGCCAGAAAGCGCACCGCTACATCGTTTAGGCTCTGGCCAGTGGGAAAAAGCCAAGAAAAAAGCACTGAAACAAATCCGCGATACCGCGGCAGAGCTACTGAATTTATATGCGCAACGCGCCGCTCGCCGTGGTCATGCCTTTACATTATCACTTAAAGATTATGAAGCGTTTTGCGAAGGCTTTCCGTTTGAAGAAACGCCAGACCAGTTAGAAGCCATCGAAAATGTCATCAAAGACATGCAATCTGGCCGCCCCATGGATAGGTTAGTGTGTGGCGATGTGGGTTTTGGTAAAACCGAAGTGGCTTTGCGTGCCGCTTTTGTGGCGGTGATGGGCGGCAGGCAAGTGGCAGTATTAGTGCCGACCACACTATTAGCCGAACAGCATTACCAAAACTTCTGCGACCGCTTTGCAGAATGGCCAATTAAAATTGCTGAAATTTCGCGCTTTAGAAGTGCCAAAGAACAAAAACAAGCATTGGCAGACTTGGCGGCAGGCAAAGTCGATATTATTATCGGTACGCATCGCTTAATTCAAAAAGATGTCGTGTTTAAAAACTTAGGCTTAGCAATTTTGGATGAAGAACACCGTTTTGGCGTGCGCCAGAAAGAGCAGTTAAAAGCGCTGCGTGCTGAGGTGGATATTTTAACGCTGACCGCAACGCCGATTCCGCGTACCTTGAGCATGGCGATGGAAGGTTTGCGCGAATTTAGCGTGATTGCCACGCCGCCACAAAAACGCTTAAGCATCAAAACCTTTCATACTTTTTATTCAGATGGCATTATCCGCGAAGCGGTGATGCGCGAATTTAAACGCGGCGGTCAAGTGTACTTTTTGCATAACGAGGTGGATACCATCTTTGTGCAAAAAGAAAAGTTGCAAAAAATTATCCCCGAGGCGCGCATTGCCATTGCCCACGGCCAATTGCGTGAGCGCGAGCTAGAGCAGGTGATGCGTGACTTTTATCAGCAACGCAGTAATGTTTTGCTGTGCACCACCATTATTGAAACGGGTATTGACGTACCCACCGCCAATACCATTATCATGAACCGCGCCGATATGTTTGGTTTGGCGCAGTTGCATCAGCTGCGCGGACGAGTGGGGCGTTCGCATCACCAAGCTTATGCTTACTTGCTTACCGATGAGCACCGCAAAATCACACCACAAGCACAAAAACGCTTAGATGCGATTCAACTATTAGAAGATTTGGGCGCAGGCTTTCATCTGGCGATGCACGATTTAGAGATTCGTGGCGCGGGCGAGTTGTTGGGCGATAGCCAAAGTGGCGAGATGCAAGAAATTGGTTTTAGCCTGTATTCAGATATGCTCAACCATGCCGTAAAACAATTAAAAGCTGGCAAAGAACCCGATTTAAGCGCCCCATTGGGCGTCACCACCGAAATCAATTTGCACGTGCCAGCCTTATTAACCAACGCGTATTGCCCAGACGTGCATGAGCGCTTAGTGATTTATAAACGCTTGGCAAACGCCAATGACGATGATGCATTAGATAACTTACAAGAAGAGTTAATTGACCGCTTTGGTGTGTTGCCAGAACAAGGTGAAGCGTTGCTGGCGTGCCACCGCTTACGTATTGCGGCAAAGCCGTTGGGCATTAATAAAATTGATGCGTCTGACAGCGCCATCCAATTAAATTTTGCACAAAGCACTGAAATTGACCCAATGAAATTGATTGATTTATTACAGCGCGACCGCCGCGCCCGCATGAATGGGCCAGATAAATTGCGCGTAACCGTGCAATTAGGTAATGTGGCGCATCGCACTAATTTTGTGAAAACACTATTAAAAGAATTTTCGTAACATAGTGTGTAAAACTTAACCATTTTTTAAGGTTAAGTTTGCGCAAATTTAAAATTAGGAAAATAAAATGCTAGAAAAATTGATTACTGCTGTGGCTGTTTGGATCATGAGCGTGATATCCAGCATGGGCTACGGCGGGATTGTGCTGTTGATGGCAATTGAGTCTGCCTGTATTCCACTGCCTTCTGAAATCATTATGCCGTTTGCAGGGTTTTTGGTGAGCAAAGGCGAAATGACGCTGTTTGGCATTGCCATGGCGGGTGCAATCGGTTGTGTGGTCGGCTCAATTCCTGCGTATTATTTAGGCATGTTTGGCGGCAGGCCATTGGCAGAAAAATATGGCAAATATGTGCTGATTAGCAAAAGAGATTTAGATATGGCCGATAGATGGTTTGCCAAACGCGGTGAAATTATCATTTTTATAGCGCGATTATTGCCCGGTGTACGCACTTTTATTGCGTTCCCCGCTGGTATGGCGCGTATGAATATGACGCGATTTATCATCTACACCTTTGTGGGCTCGTTTATTTGGTGCTGGGCCTTGGGTTATATTGGCATGAAGGCGGGCGAAAACTGGGAAAGCTTAAGCGTGTATTTCCATCAATCGCATTACGTGATTATTGCGGGTGGCTTAGTTTTTGTGGCTTGGTATATTTGGCGCCATTTCAAGCACGATTAATATTTAACAGGCTTATATAAAGCTAAAGTAACACCAACTTGCCAACGCTTAAGAAAAATACCGCTTTTTGAATGGTTAACTGTTCAGCTTTAAACAAATTAGCATAACGCTCCAGTTGCAGTTTGTGTTGTTGTGCTTGCAAATTAAGCATTTCAGTCAGATTCGAATCGAACACATCT
>JBKJRD010000027.1:0-28709 GCA_046594885.1 Methylotenera sp.
CCCATAACCATATTCAAACCGATTAGGCACTAAAAAATCAATGGTGCTGGCAGAATTTAATACTGAGCAAAATAGGCGCAAGCCTTTTACTGCAACCGCGGTGGCGGTGGCGCCGTCTGCATCGTAATCGCCTATGACCAGTATTTTTTGATGCGCTAGCAGTGCATCAGCCAATAAAGTGGCCATTTGCGTGTTATTAGTCAGTTGCTCTGGCGGAATCAGATGCGTTAATGTAGTGGTTATTTCGCTAAGCTGCGCAACCCCGCGCGCAGCGTATAAGCGCGCCAGCAAGGGGTTTTCGCCTGCGTTAATCAGCGTATCGACTGTTGCTTGATTAAAAGCACGTGATTTAATTTGCATAAGACTTCATTAATAAGCTATTTAAGCGGATGGATTTGACGGCTTTAACTGACCACCGCCATAAAACCAAATGCTATTCACGGTTTGCAAACGTTGATTTTCGCGCGCCAAATTAACAGGGTGTGCAAACAGCAACATTTGCAACTCATTTTGAACGCGCGCCCAAGCGCTAGCACCTTGACCTGTTGGCAAAAAAGCATTGATATCTTGGTTGATTGCTCGTTGCGGATGAACAGTTTCAATGTCAGGATTCTGATCCAAGCGCAAAAACCATTGTTGCTGATGCCAGAAAAACTGCATGCCATCTAGCGCAAAATGCGTGTTAAGGCTTTGCGTTAAAGCGTCTACTTCTATTGCTTCTAACGGCAATGGCGCTGGTGCTGCCAAGCTAAAACTGTCGCGTTGTAAAACTAAGTGTACAGGTGATGCATACAACCAATACGCGCTGCCAGATTGATTACCCGATTGCTGCCAAGCCAGCGCCGCGTGCGGCAATTTTGGTTGAAATAGATTGTTTAAAAAGGCAAACATAACTAAACATTTTAACACCGCATTGTTTTATGCAAGCCAACTTTCAAGCTTTACTGTAAAACTTAACACTTTTTTTGGGTTAAGTTTTACAGTAAATGATGACACACGCATTAAAACCGCGCTTAAATGAAAGCGCGGGGTTTTTAATGAACATGTCAATCTACATGCTCAACACAACAGGACATTACCAGTATTTGCGCTCTTTATGCTTGTGATGCCCTTTGCCGCGTCTGTTATCTCTATCGTATCCATTGTATCTGTCATCGTCCCAACGCTGATTATTCGAGCCTGCTGGTTGATAATTCACATCTGAAATATAACCACCAGACCTGACCACGACTTGCACTGGCACAAATTGGCCTGGGTCGCGATCCATCACGGTTGAATATTGGCGACCGTTGTAATCATAGTTCACCAAATAGCCTGCTGGCACCTGTTGCCAATTGTCCACTGTGACACAGCGCTCTACTGGACGCGTTTCTACCCGTTCACGGCCATATTGGCGATTATTATCAAGGCGATCACCGACAATTGCGCCCACACCAGCGCCAATGGCTGCCGTGGCAACACGACCATTACCACCACCAAAACGGCTGCCGACTAAACCACCGGTCAAGCCGCCAATAATGGCACCGCCTAATGAGCGCTGTGGCGCTTCATAATAACTTTCACGCACATATTCAGTACGACATTCTTGACGCGGACTATTCACACGCTCAAATTGTGGCGCCACTGAAATCACGCGTGCACGGTCTGCATAATCGTCATCCGCCAATACTGGCATTGAAACCGTCGCCGCAATTAAACCCAATAACAATGTTTGACGCATTTTAATTCTCCTGAATTTTTTCCCTGCATATGTTGCGCAGGTGAGCATTGAACGGGCTATGCGTTTGGTTTGCTGACGGCAATTTGTTAATTATTTGTAACTCATGATTTTACTTAGATCCGCTTTTCATCAGCGGCATTTTTGTTTATTTGTCAGTTATTTCCAGTATTAACGACCAATGTAACTACAGTCACTGTAGATAAAAAATATGCGTCTATAGTCACGTTAACACTGCAATGATGCAGACTAATTAAAAAAAGGAATGTGAGATGAAAAGCTTTAATGTTGGGTTTACAAAATATGTGCTAACAGGCACAGCATTATTGTTTGCTAATCTTGCGTTGGCGGGTGAATTTGGTAATTACTGCACCAATGGTTTATCAAAAAACACGCTGCATCAGACCGATTGTGCGATTAACGAGATTTATAAAGGCAAAACGTATTGTTTTAGCAATGAGGGCGCGCGTGATTCGTTTTTATTTGACCAAGAAAATATGATTGCAAAAGCAGCTGTTTTTTATGCTGAGAATGCAGAGCCTGAGCGCGAAAAAATTACGCAAGCTGATGCGTTAAGTCAAATTAATAGTAAAACTTGTACGCTGCAAAATAAAGATGCGGGTTATTTAATTTTTAATGGCTTAGATTTAAGTCATTGCAATCTGCAAAATGTGAGTTTTTTTGGCGCAGAGTTAAAAGGTGCAAAATTGGTGGGCGCGAATTTAAAAGGCGCTTATTTAAATTTATCGCGCTTAGAAAATGCGGATTTTACCAATGCCAATTTAAGTAACGCGACCATTTTTCAGGCGATTTTTGATAAAACCATTTTTAAAGGCGCTAACCTGAGTAACGCACGCATGATTGGTACGCTGGGCAAGGTGGATATGAGTGGCGCCAATGTTAGCAAAGGTCGCTTTGGTTTGGATGTTGGCAATCAACCCATGGGCCAAATGAAGTTTGATTCGATTGGCGGTAATTTTGCAGGTGCCAATTTTGAAAATGCCGATTTAAATATTGCCGCTTTTAGTTTTGCCGATTTAAGTAATGCTAATTTGCGCGGTGCTAATCTGTATCGCGCGGATTTAGTCAAAGCCAATTTAACCGGTGCCGATTTAACCGGCGCTAATTTAACCGATGCGGATGTGGACGATGCTATCTTTACTAACGTAAAAGGCTTAGAAACAGTTAAAGGTTTTAATACTGTAAAAGGCAAATGTATCGATTGCAGTGTCAGCATAGCAGCATCCGCTGAGCCACAAACCGTGTCAGAATCAAATTAGGTTTTGGCATTATTTGCTGTAAAGCTGACCGTTAATTGCATGCTGCACGCGCAGTAAAACAGCCGATACCGTGCACTTTTTGCGTTAAAAAATGGGTTAAGTATGTGTTAGCAACATGACTTAAACGTGACTTAACCCTTAATTTAACCCAATATTGCGTATCAATTTAGCCTTGCTGAATCGTTTCTTCTGTCACACCACACATTCTATTGAGCGGCACAGCAATATCTATCATGCTTGGTTTAGGTAAATCCAGCGCGTTCATCATTTCTATAAACCCAGCGCGCGTTTTATTCGCCAAACGTACATTGATATTTTTTTCTTGCCCCACACAACTCACGCGTTTGCCATGATAATCGTGCGCGGGATAAATCAGCGTTTCATCTGCTAACACAAATATTTTTTGCGTGATGGTGTCATACAAAGTGCCCGGATCGCCGCCTTGAAAATCCGTCCGTCCACATCCGTTAATCAATAAGGCGTCCCCCGTAAAAATGCAATTATTGCAATGATAAGAAACGCTACCAGCCGTGTGGCCAGGTGTTGCTATAACATGAATGGTTTGATTGCCGAAATGTAATACGTCACCTTGTTTTAACTGCAAATCGGCGCTTGATGCACCACACAAAGCACCGATTGCCGTTTCAATATTGAGTTTTTCGCGCAATTGCCCACTGGCCGTAATGTGGTCTGCATGCACATGCGTTTCAATGGAGTATTTTAATTGCGCGCCATGCTCATTTAATAAGGCAATATAAGTATCAATCTGACTCGCCACTGGGTCTATCAGCACGGCTTCGCGCGAGTCGTCGTCAACGAGCAAATAGGTATAAGTGGAAGACACTGAATCAAATAATTGTTTAAACATGGCGCACTCCAAAATGCAATTAATTATTATATTGAATTATATTATATATTTTTATATAATATTTAAATATTAATTGTTTAGTGATTAAACTATGTCAGAAACCATATCACCCAATAGCTTCGATGTTCGCACAATAAACTTTGATGAATTGCGCGCCTCGGCTGACAAAGCCTGCAATTTAATGAAAATAATGGCCAATGCAGACCGATTAATGTTGTTATGCCAATTATCAGTGGGCGAAAAATCGGTGAGCGAGCTAGAAACGATTTTAGATATCAGACAACCGACATTGTCGCAACAGCTCAGCGTGCTGCGCGAAGCTGAATTGGTCGCCACACGCCGCGAAGGTAAAAGTATTTTTTATCGTATTTCCAGTCAATCTGCCATGGCAGTCATGCAGGTTTTGCACCATGAAATTTGTCAAAACTAAGCAATATGCAAACTTAAGAAATTTGTAAAAAAATATAAATACGAAAGGATGAATGATGAGCATTCAAATTACCCAGCACTCAACCGAGTTTAGCACTGCGCCACAAATTAAAGTAGACGATATTGCCGAAATCGCGCAGCTTGGTTTTAAAACCATTATCAATAATCGGCCTGATTTTGAAGGCGGTGCAGAGCAGCCAACTAGCCAAGAATTAAAGAAAATGACCGAAAAATTTGGGTTAAGTTACCTGCATATTCCTGTGGTGCCCAACAATATTCAAGCCAATGATATCGCTGCTTTTAATAGCGCTCTTGAATCAGCAGATAAACCTGTCTTGGGGTTTTGCCGCACAGGTAATCGCGCTGCTAGCTTGTATAAACTGGCGCAATCTGGCAATGGCGCAACACAACAATCGCCTATTGTTAAAATTAAACAGTGGTTTCAAAGTAAATGTTTAATCACGCGTTTGTATAAATATTGCAGAGCTAAATTAGCCTGAATATACAAACTTAACCACATAATAATCGGAAATTAATATGTTGCAATTAGAAAATTCCAGCTTTGATATCGTGATCGTTGGCGGCGGCGCTGCAGGTTGCGCGGTTGCAGCCAGTTTACTTAAGCGTAACCAGCAGTTAAATATTGCGATGATTGAGCCTAGTTTGCATCATTATTACCAGCCAGCGTGGACATTAGTTGGCGCGGGTGAATTTGATATTGCTAAAACGGTACGCAATATGGCTGATTGCATTCCAAAAGGAGTGACATGGCTGCAAGCGAGTGTCACGCAATTTGAGCCTGATCAAAACCGCGTTATCACAGATAGTTTAGGTGCGATTCAATATCAATATTTAATTGTAGCAGCTGGGCTGACTATCGATTGGCAGGCTATTAAAGGACTGTCAGAAAGTTTAGGTCAGCATGGTGTTACTTCAAACTATCGCTTTGATTTAGCGCCTTACACTTGGCAATTGGTACAAAATCTAACAGCAGGCGTTGCTATTTTCACACAGCCGCCAATGCCCATTAAATGCGCTGGCGCACCACAAAAGGCGCTGTATTTATCGTGTTCGCATTGGGAGCAAGCTGGCGTATTAAACAATATAAAGGTCGATTTTAATAACGCTGGCACGGTGCTTTTTGGTGTTAAAGAATATGTAGCGCCGTTGATGCAATATATGAATCGATATAATGCAAATTTAAGCTTTAGCAGCAACTTGATAGAAATTGACGGGCCAAATAAAAAAGCATGGTTTGCTGTAAAAAATGCACAAGGTGAAACCACACGCGTTGAAAAAGACTTTGATCTGCTGCATGTAGTACCGCCACAAATCGCGCCAGATTTTATCAAAAATAGCCTAATCGCCAATCAAGATGGCTGGGTTGATGTGAATCAAAACACGTTACAACATGTGCGTTTCTCACCTATTTTCAGCTTGGGCGATTGTTGTTCTAGCCCCAATGCTAAAACCGCTGCTGCTGCACGTAAACAGGCGGTTGTAGTGGCAGAAAACCTGCTTGCGCATCGCGCTGGATTAGATTTAACAACGCAATACGATGGTTATGGCTCTTGTCCATTAACGGTTGAAAAAGGCAAAATAATTTTGGCGGAATTCGGTTTCGGCGGAAAATTAATGCCAAGCTTTTGGTGGGATTCTACCAAACCAAGACGTTTGGCCTGGTTACTGAAAAAATATGGCCTTCCTTGGCTATATTGGAACGGTATGCTAAAAGGCCACGAATGGCTTGCACGCTGCAAAGCCAGCAAGTAGCTAAATGCAACACTTACTATTGTTAGATTGGTCATTAATTGGCGTGGCTATTGGATTGTTTATAGGTTTGGTACTCGCATTAACTGGCGCTGGCGGCTCAATATTAGCCATTCCGTTACTCATGTTGGGTTTAAATTTAAGCTTTAATCAAGCGGCGCCAATTGCCTTACTGGCGGTGATGATGGCTTCGATTATTGGTACGATTCAAGGTTTGCGCTTAGGCTTGGTACGCTATAAAACAGCGCTTTTGATTGCCAGCTTTGGCATAGCCTTCGCGCCAGTTGGTGTGTGGATGGCTGGTTACACGCCAAACCATGTGCTACGTTTTATTTTTGCTGGCGTATTGCTTGCTGTGGCTTGGCACATGTGGCGGCAAACAACCAATGTAAATGTTAACAACCAAAATAGGGAAAATGCGCCATGCATACAAAACAAAGTGACATCCCAATTATATTGGACTGCATTTTGCACTAAACGGCTGGTTGCTACGGGCATATTTGCTGGCTTTATTTCTGGCTTGCTTGGTGTTGGTGGTGGTTTTGTGATTGTGCCCAGTTTACAAAAAGTGAGTAATTTTAGCTTGCAAACAATTGTTGCCACCTCGCTCATGACAGTTGTGCTGGTTTCAATCGCCAGCGTTGTTAGTCACAGTGTAGCTGCGCCTTTACTTTGGCATATTGCCATTCCATTTGCGTTAAGTACCATGACTGGTTTACTGATATTTAGTCGCTTTAACCGTAAATTACCTGCAAAAACCAGTCAACGCGCATTTGCAGTGCTAGCCATATTGGCGGCTGTTTTAACCTTACTTAACCATCAATGACTGGCTAATTTCTCTAATGCATTGCGGTTCGTAATTTCCACATGGCCGCGCCCTAATGCTACCCAGCTTTTTTGCTCAAAGCGTTTTAATTGACGGCTGACCACTTCGCGCGCGGTGCCTAATTCATCGGCAATTAGTTGATGCGTGCGGCTGATGGTTGCATGATTTGCATCCAGCAATAATTTCGCCAAACGCGCGTCAATGCTATGAAAAGCCACTTCATCTAACAATACAATTAAATCACTGATTAATACGCCGTAGTTGGTCATCACAAATTGGCGAAATACAGCCGAATCAATCATTAACTGATTAAATGCAGCTGCTGGAATAATCACATCGCGAATCGGTTCTTCTACAATGGTTGAAGCCGGATAGTTGCTATGACCCAATAAACATGTGGTGGTAATCACACAGGTTTCGCCAGCCGCTACCCGATACAATAAAATTTCACGCCCGCCAGAAGACATTTTATATACGCGTGATTGCCCAGCTAAACGCATGACATAAGCGCCGCAAACACCGCCTTCGCGATAGCCAATGGTGCCGATTGGCGCCTCTACGATACGCGCAGATTTGATTAAAATGTCACGCGCGCTTGGTTCAAGCTGTAATAAAGCGGGAAAGCTTTCTAGCCAGTTTAAATTGTCCATTACCTTTGTCTCCATCAAACTTAACACTTTTTTTACTCAAAAAAAATGGTTAAGTGATTCTTTTTATCAATGATTCAATTACATTATATTGCCACACTATCAGCAGGCCATAATTGTTGCAAGTGAGCGTGTAGATTAGTTGTAGCTTCAAACTATTTGCTTCACAAATCATTTGCCAGATTAAATAAAATAAGTTAACGTAATCTGATTCTTATTATTGTGCACACCTATGGCAGAGTACGACAATTTAAAACTGAATCATCAGCTGTGTTTTGCGCTATACGCCGCCACGCATTCGCTTACGCGGGCCTATCGCAGCTCGCTTGAACCGCTTGGTATCACCTACACACAATATTTAGTGATGCTGGTGTTATGGGAAACCGATGGTATCAATGTGGGCAAAATTGCACAACGGCTAGAATTAGATTCTGCCACTTTAACGCCCATGCTTAAGCGCCTGGAAACCGCTGGTTTTATTTCTAGAATTCGCAACCAAAAAGATGAACGCATCGTAGAAATTAAACTGACTGAAGCTGGCAATCAGTTGCAACACAAAATTTCGCGCGTGCAATATGGCGTTGCTTGTCAAACAGGTTTAAATAATGAAGAGTTTAATCAGTTAAAAGAAACGCTGCACCGCTTGGTAGATACCATGTCTAACTGCGACGTGCGCCCAAAGTAAGCTGTTATTCATGTTGTTAAACAAAAAAGCCAGCGATTATTGCTGGCTTTTGAGTGTTAAGTTGATGAACTGATTATTTTCTTACTGGTTCTGAAACTGGTTTTTCACCAGTCACAATTACGTTACGATAGCTTTCTAAACTACCCATCAATTGACTGATTTCGAGCGCTGGTACGTTAAACGCATAAAATGTGTGTAAGCATTCAATCAAAATAATATTGAATTCACGATTGGTGATTTTTAAATGTGGATGGCTGTCTTTCATGGTTTTACCACGGCCGAACTCATCACGCACGTAAATTTTTGGACCGCCTGTTTCTTGCACAACCCAATTGGTTAACATTACTTTAAAGCCAGCTTTACTGTCTACATTGTCATGCACCGCTTTTAAGTTTGGGTTTGCATTTAGCGCTCTGTTTACATAAATTTTATCGACTAAATGATCGACTGTTGAAGCGATATTATAAGTGCCGCCCAAACGGGTATAAAGTGAATCTTCAGCCAACGTTGGTAATGAAACCAACATTGCGCACAGTGCTGCAATTGATAATAATAAATGACTAAACTTTAGTGCCATTGTAACTCTCCCTGTAAGAATGAATAATGCCTTACTTTTTTTATGTTTATTTGGCGCAAACATCACACCAAATGCTATTCAATCTTGAAATAGTTAACTAACATTTAGTAACAATTAATTAACAAATTCAATTAATCGTATTTGTAGCACATTAATTATTTGTGCGAAATCTATTTGTGCGCTATCAAATTTCTGCCTACTTAAATTGATATCATCAGGCTTTTAATCAACGCTATCCCAAAACCAACGCCAAAACCATTGGTGTCGGTGTCTACTGCGCCTAAACCGCCTTTGCGGTTATAAGAAGATAAATCCGTGTGTAGCCAAGCCACATCGTTTTCAATAAATTTACCCAAGAAACGCGCTGCATGAATATGGTCTGCACCGCCTTCTAAAGTGCATTGTTTAATATCCGCAATATCGCTTTCTAAATCCGTATCAAAATCATCGTCATACGGAAACGCTACAATGCGCTCGCCTGCCACAGCACCAGCACCCACAGCCTTACAAGCCAACTCAGGTCGATTAGCAATTACGCCACTCATGCGGTCACTCAAAGCAGTATGCATGCTGCCAGTGAGCGTAGCAAAATCTAAAATCACATCTGGTAAATCACCATTTTTATCCGGCCTACTCGCTAAGGTTAAGGTGTCCGCCAATACCATGCGCCCTTCTGCATCGGTATGCACAATCTCAATTGTCATGCCGTTCAAAGCGGTTACTACATCATTTTGTTTATAGGCCAGCGGCCCAATATGATTTTGCGCAATCGCCAGCCAGCAATCCAGTTTTACCTCAAGTCGCATTTCAGTCACAGCTTGCAAAATTGCCAAACTTACCGCACTGCCGTTCATATCTTCATGCATGCCTTGCATGTATTTGGCAGGTTTTAAGTTATGCCCACCGGTATCAAAACAGATACCTTTGCCCACTAAGGCAATATGTTTTTTGATAATGCCTTTATCAGAATTACTTGGCTGATAAGTCAGATGCACAATCGCCGCGTCTTGCGGCTCACTGCCTTGGCCAACCGCATAAAACGCACCTGCCCCCATTTTTTTTAATGCAGGCATATCGAATTCTTCCCAAGCCCAGCCATATTGGCTAGCGAGTTGTTTTACTTTTTCCCGGTAAATAGTCGGCGTTAAGGCATTGGGTGGCAAAATTGTTAAGCTGCGGCATAGCGTATTGGCCGCAACACGCGCATTCACGTGGCTGTAATCGTGTACAGCCTTGTAGCCATAAATAACAATTTCTTTCAATGGCTTAGTTTTGTTGTCGAGTTTGCTTTTTTCACCCTTTTGATTAGGCAGTAAGGCGGCATTTACTGCCGCCACATAATAAGCTGCGCAGGCATGAGCTTCACGCGTAGCATCATCGCCAAACACGCAAATTGACAAACGCTCTGGGTTTTCTGCCAGCACAGGCTTTAACGCTTTACGCAACAAACTATGCTGTTGAAACACGGATAAAGTAGCGCTTAAAATGACAAAAGCGCCTATTCCACCATTTGGTAAATCCAAGGTGATTGGCGTTTTAGCTAAGCTTTTAAAATCTGCATGACTACGTTGCAATTTATTTTGCAGCAATTCGCTAAAAATTGGCGCATTTTGTAGTTGCTCGCTAAATATAAAAAGACTGTGTTTTTGCGAAGTTAACACCTTTTCATCGCTTATTTGTGCAAATTGACTTAATTTTAACGACATTTAAATACCCTCAACTCTTATATACAATGTAAGACAAAGCTAGCAAATCTTTTAAAAACAGCGCGTTAACTTAACGGTTTAACTTGACCAAAAACTCTAAAAAAGCCACACTGACAGCTTTATAGATTGCTTTAAATCAAGCCAGTTCAACCATTACTGAACAGGGCACTTGCATTTAATTAACCACCCGTATTATACCAATGCACGCAAGATCAACGGAGACTATCCCTGCATGACCTCGAACACGCAAAATAAATTAGTAGAAACCGATCCATTAGAAACGCAGGAATGGCTGGATGCATTGACCGCGGTCATTGAAAATGAAGGCACTGAACGCGCGCACTTTTTGCTAGAGGCGATGATAGACAAGGCGCGCCGCTCTGGTAGCAACCTACCTTACAATGCAACAACCGCTTATGTAAACACGATACCAACTCACTTACAGCAACATTTGCCAGGCGATACTGAAATGGAGCGCCGCATCCGCGCATTGGTGCGTTGGAATGCGATTATGACGGTGCTGCGCGCTAATGAAAAATCGCCAGGCGTCGGCGGTCATATCGCCAGTTTTCAATCTGCAGCTACTTTATACGACACGGGCTTTAATTATTTCTTTAGAGCGCCGAATGATAATTTTGGTGGTGATTGCATCTACTTTCAGGGCCATTCTTCGCCTGGCGTATACGCGCGCGCCTTTTTAGAGGGCCTGATTACGGAAGAACAAATGGCTAATTTCCGTCAAGAAACAGGCGGCAATGGCTTATCCAGTTATCCACATCCATGGTTAATGCCCGATTTCTGGCAATTTCCAACCGTTTCAATGGGTTTAGGGCCAATTCAAGGTATCTACCAAGCACGTTTTCTAAAATATATACATGACCGCGGCATTGCTGACACTAGCGGGCGCAAAGTATGGGTATTTTGTGGCGATGGCGAAATGGATGAGCCAGAATCGCAAGGCGCCATTTCATTGGCATCACGCGAAAAATTAGATAATTTAATTTTTGTCATTAACTGTAATTTGCAACGTTTAGATGGCCCAGTGCGTGGTAATGGCAAAATCATCCAAGAACTCGAATCTAATTTCCGTGGTTCTGGTTGGAATGTATTAAAAGTGGTGTGGGGTTCGTATTGGGATCCACTACTAGCCATGGACAAAGACGGCATCTTGAAAAAACGCATGGAAGAATGCGTGGATGGCGAATACCAAAACTTTAAAGCCAAAGGCGGCGCCTATACGCGCGAACATTTCTTTGGCAAATATCCAGCGCTTAAAGAAATGGTCGCTGCGATGAGCGACCAGGATATTTGGCGCTTAAACCGTGGTGGTCACGATCCGCATAAAGTATATGCCGCCTATCATTCAGCAGTGAATCATAAAGGTCAGCCAACGGTTATTTTAGCCAAAACGGTAAAAGGCTACGGCATGGGCGATGCGGGCGAAGGTCAAAATACCACGCATCAACAAAAAAGCATGGATATTGAGTCACTGAAAAAATTCCGCGACCGTTTTGATTTACCGATTACCGATGAACAAGTGGAAAACTTGAGCTTTTACAAGCCAGCCGAAAATGCGCCAGAAGTGAAATATATGGCTGAACGGCGTGCTGCGATGGGTGGTTTTGTGCCGCAACGCCGCCGCAAAGGCAACGAATTAACTGTGCCAGCACTTTCTGCCTTTGAAAACATGTTAAGTGCTACGGGTGAACGTGAAATATCGACCACCATGGCGTTTGTGCGTATTTTATCGACACTTTTACGCGATAAAACGCTGGGCAAATTTGTGGTGCCAATTGTTCCAGATGAAGCGCGTACTTTTGGCATGGAAGGCATGTTCCGCCAATTGGGCATCTACTCGCATTTGGGTCAACTATACGAGCCAATGGATTCTGACCAAGTGATGTACTACAAAGAATCTAAAGATGGTCAGATTTTAGAAGAAGGCATCAACGAAGCGGGTTCATTCTCCAGCTGGATTGCTGCCGCGACCAGTTACAGCGTCACTGGCGTGCAAATGATTCCGTTCTACATCTTCTATTCCATGTTTGGTTTCCAACGTATTGGCGATTTAGCTTGGGCAGCGGGAGACTCTCGTGCTCGTGGTTTCTTGCTAGGCGCAACAGCGGGTAGAACTACATTAAACGGTGAAGGTTTGCAGCATGAAGATGGTCATAGCCATTTAATGGCCGCAACCATTCCAAATTGTATTTCTTACGACCCGACTTTTGCGTATGAGTTAGCGGTGATTATTCAAGAAGGCTTGCGCCGCATGGTGCAAAATCAAGAAGACGTGTATTACTACATTACCTTAATGAATGAAAACTACAGTCACCCTGCACTACCTGCTGGTGCTGAACAAGGCATTTTGAAAGGCCTGTACAGTTTTAGCAAATCTAAGGCTAAGGGCAAAGATGCCAAAGCTGTGCAGGTCCAATTAATGGGCAGCGGAGTCATCTTGCGCGAAGTGATTAAAGCGGCCGAATTATTAGAAAAAGACTGGGGCGTTTCTGCCGATGTTTGGAGTGCAACCAGCTTTACTGAATTGCGCCGCGAAGGTTTGGATTGCGAACGCTGGAATATGCTCAACCCTGAAAAACCGCAACGCTTAAATTATGTAGCAGCATGCTTAAAAGACGCAAAAGGCCCAGTCATTGCCTCAACCGATTATATGAAAAGCTTTGCTGAACAGATTCAACGCTTTGTGCCAAACAAATTTGTGGCGTTAGGTACTGATGGTTATGGCCGCTCTGATAGCCGTGAAGCACTTCGCGATTTCTTTGAAGTCGATGCTCGCTACATTACGGTTGCGGCTTTAAAAGCATTGAGTGATGAAGGAAAATTGCCTGCCGCTACAGTGCTTCAGGCGGTTAAAAAATATAAATTGGATGCGAATAAACCCAATCCAACAACGGTTTAATGCTTAAATCAAGGCCTGCTGGCTGGAGTGAATAATGAGTTTACAAGATGTTTTAGTGCCTGATATTGGCAACTTTGATAGTGTTGATGTGATTGAAGTGCTGGTCAAAGCAGGCGATACGATTGCCAAAGACGATTCATTGGTCACAGTGGAATCAGATAAAGCATCTATGGATATTCCTGCGCCATTTGCTGGCATCGTCAAAGAAGTGAAATTAAAAGTAGGTGATAAAATTGCTCAAGGGCATTTGATTTTAACCTTAGAAGCCGATGCTGCATCGGAAAATAAACCAGCAGAAAAACCTGCTGAAGTGAAAGCTGCGCCAGTTACACAAGCGCCAGCAAAAGAAGTGATTTCTGCTGCAATTCCAGAGCCCTCGCGCCCTGCCCCAGAGCCGCCAAAACAAGTACAGCCCACGCAACAACCTTTACCAGTAGGTGAAAGTGTCGTGATTAACGGCGGCAAAACATCGCACGCCAGCCCTTCTGTACGTAAATTTGCACGCGAATTAGGTGTTAACTTAGCGTTTGTTAACGGTAGCGCAGCAAAAAATCGCATTACGCAAGCCGATGTACAAGCTTTTGTAAAAGGTGAACTCGCCAAACCGCGCACAGAAAATATGGGTGCAGGCTTAGGCAGCTTGGCCACTTTACCAATGCCCGTGATTGATTTTAGCCAGTTTGGCGATATTGAAACCAAGCCGCTATCACGTATTAAAAAAATATCGGGCGCTAACTTACACAGAAATTGGGTAACCGCGCCACACGTAACGCAATTTGACCAAGCCGATATTACCGATTTAGAAGATTTTAGAAAGTCCATGCAAGCCGATGCCGAAAAACGCGGCGTTAAACTCACCATGTTGGCATTTTTAATTAAAGCTTCTGTCAACGCTTTGAAAGCTTACCCTAATTTCAATTCATCGCTTTCGCCAGATGGTGACAGTCTAATCTTAAAAAACTACTTCAATATTGGCTTTGCCTGCGACACGCCTGATGGCTTGGTGGTACCTGTTGTTAAAGATGTACAGCAAAAAGACGTATTAGATATTGCGCGCGATTTGGGCGAGTTATCCACAAAAGCCCGCGAACGCAAGCTCAAAATTGAGGAAATGCAAGGCGGTTGCTTTACCATTTCCAGCCTAGGCGGCATTGGCGGCACCATGTTTACACCTATTATTAACTGCCCAGAAGTGGCGATTTTAGGCGTTTCGCGCTCATCCATGCAGCCAGTTTATAACGAAAAAACCAAGGTTTTTGAGCCGCGTTTAATATTACCTTTGTCACTGTCTTATGACCATCGCGTAGTTGATGGCGCGGATGGCGCGCGTTTTACCAGTCACATGCGTATGATGCTATCAGACGTGCGTCGCTTATTGCTTTAAACGCAATTTAAATTCAATATTCTTAAATTGCACTTTTTTAGTGCAAAATATTTTTTCAGCCCTAATAATGCGTTAAGTTAACGGATTTTTAGGGCTAAACTCTCCCCAAATCGACGTGTATATCAGCTTTCACAAGTTGGTACGCCTATTGCTAGCTATTCAATCAGCGCATCGATTTAATTTAGCCACGCATGTATTTAATTACAACGATTGGGGATTATCATGACTAGGCCTGTTTTTAAGCTGGTTCCTGCATTATTTTTTTCCGCTGGTTTACTTTTGGGCTTTGCAAAGCCTATTAACGCTGAACCTATCGATGAGCTGATACAAAAAATCAGTGCGCATGTTGTCAAAGTGCAAGTTGGGTTAACAAATGGCGGTTACGGCTTAGGTTCTGGCGTGGTGCTCGCAAAAGATTATGTCGTGACAAACTGCCATGTTATTTCAGGCGCAGCTTCCGTCAGCGTAAATACCAATGGCGAAAATTACCCCGCAAAAGTGGTTAAGTCAGATTGGTATCACGATTTATGTATGCTCAAAACAGAGGGTTTAAATGCGCCAATCGCCACTATTGGCTCTAGCGAAAATCTCAAATACGAACAAGCTGTTTATACCGTCGGTTTTGCAAACTTTTCCCCTCGTCCTAATGGCACTTTTGGATTTGTGAAAGGCTTATATCCAATGGATGATAGCGTGGTCATTAGAGCCAGCAACGCTTTTAGGCTAGGCGATAGCGGCGGCGGTATGTTTGATGAAGCGGACAATCTGGTGGGCATCGTGACAGTAAAAAGCCCAGGCCGAAACGCTTTTTATTACAATATGTCGGTTAAGTGGGTAAAAAAACTGCTGAATGAACCTGAACAAACGACGGTTGCTTCAAACGAAACGTCTTTGAATGAAGTGCCATTTTGGGCAGAGTCCGAAGATAAATGGCCGTTTTTCATGCGAGTGGTACATCCGCTCAAAACTGCAAATTGGGAAATGTTGAATAAAATTGCAACACAATGGTCAGAAAAAGAGCCGAACACGTTTGAAGCTTTGTATTATCGCGCCGTTGCAGAATATAGTTTAAATCGTCATGCTTATGCAGAACTGCATTTAAATCAAGTGGTTGCAACGAATAATCAACATGCTAGCGCGCTATATTATTTGGGCTTAATTGCAGCACACAATGGCAAGCGAATTGAAGCATTAAATTTTGTCGCCGCACTGGATATTTTAGATATCACCACCGCCTACGACTTAAAATCGCCGATTGGCATCAAAATAGATTAACTTTTTATGCGCCTACGAGCCAACTCAAGCTTAGGTTGCGGGCAATTTTTTCTAACTTATAGAATCAAGCTAGTGTTTAGCACACATTCACTAAACAATTTATTCTGGTGATAACTAACCTTTGTTTTAAAGCTTAAAAACAAGCGCTTTAATGATAAAATTGTGCGCATTTATTGTGTAAAAATAAAGGTTAAGTATGCGTGCATTAATAGAGCTTTTAGTCCCCGATATTGGCAATTTTGACAGTGTAGATGTGATTGAAGTGTTAATCAAAGTGGGCGACACGATAGCCAAGGAAGATTCATTAATCACCGTTGAATCAGACAAAGCATCAATGGATATTCCCGCTTCGCATGCCGGCGTAGTAAAAGAAATCAAAACCAAAGTTGGCGACAAAGTGGCTAAAGGCTCAGCTATTTTGGTGGTTGAAGTTGCAGACGGCGCAACTAAAGCGCCACAAAATTTCATTGCAGCTCAATCAGAAACTCAAGCAACCTCTAGCGTAACTAACGCAGAGAAAAATATTAATACTGAAACTAAAGCGAATTCTGTTTCAGCAATTACTAAGCATGATATTGATACGCAGGTCGTCGTATTAGGTTCTGGTCCTGGCGGTTATACAGCGGCTTTTCGCGCGGCAGACCTTGGCTTAAAGGTCGTATTAATTGAACGCTACCCTACTTTGGGCGGCGTCTGTTTAAATGTCGGCTGCATCCCATCTAAAGCTTTGTTACATACAGCGAAAGTGATTACAGAAGCGGAAGAAACTGCACATCATGGTGTGAGTTTTAGCGCACCAAATATTGACCTAGACGCGCTACGCAACTGGAAAAGTAACGATGTCGTTGCCAAACTTACAGGCGGCTTAGCGCAAATGGCAAACCAACGTGGCGTGAACGTAGTTGTCGGCGTTGGCGTTTTTACTGGCGCTAATCAAATTGCAATCACTGATAACGATGGCAAAATCACTACGATAGGATTTGAAAACGCCATTATCGCAGCGGGTTCGCAAGCGACTAAATTTCCTAACGCGCCAGAAGATGATCGCATTATGGATTCTACCGGCGCATTAAAATTAGCAGATATTCCTAAATGCATGCTGGTCATTGGCGGCGGCATTATTGGCTTAGAAATGGGCACAGTTTATGATGCGCTAGGCACAAAAGTCAGTGTGGTTGAATTTACTGACGGCCTAGTGCAAGGCTGCGACCGTGATTTGGTACGCCCGCTACAAAAGCGCATGGAAAAACGCTTTGAAGCTATTATGCTATCTACCAAAGTAACGAAAATGGAAGCCAAAAAAGATGGTATTCATGTCAGCTTTGAAGGCGAAGCCGCACCGAAAGAATCTCAAATATATAACCGCGTATTAGTCTCAATCGGCCGTCGTCCAAATGGCAATAATATCGGTGCTGAGTTAGCTGGCGTAGCAGTAGATGAGCGTGGATTTATCGCTGTAGATAAACAAATGCGTACCAACGTGGATCATATTTTCGCCATAGGCGATATCGTCGGCCAACCTATGTTAGCGCACAAAGCTACGCACGAAGGCAAAGTGGCGGCAGAAGTGATTGCTGGGCAAAAGAGCGAATTTCAAGCGGCTTGTATTCCATCTGTTGCCTACACAGACCCAGAAATTGCTTGGGCAGGTGTGACTGAAATTGAAGCCAAAGCCAAAGGCATTGAATATGAAAAGGCCAGCTTTCCTTGGGCCGCCAGCGGTCGCGCTATCTCGATTGCGCGCACCGAAGGCACCACTAAACTGATTTTTGACAAAACTACCCATCGTTTAATTGGCGCAGGAATTGTGGGTGTGAATGCTGGTGAATTATTAGCAGAGGCGGTGCTGGCGATTGAAATGGGTGCTGATGCGCATGATTTAGGCCTAAGCATTCATGCGCACCCAACACTATCAGAAACCGTTTGCTTCGCGGCTGAGATGAAAGAAGGTACGATAACAGACTTGTATTTGAAGAAAAGATAGCGAGATGTCAGCGCAAGACTTAACCACAACATTAATAGCATCTTTTCCAAAAGACAGAGTATTTACCGACCCTGTTGATTGCTATGCCTATGCTTACGATAATTCGCGCAACTATCACAACCCTGTCGCCGTTGTTTTTCCCTTAACAACCGAAGAAGTTCAAGCGGTTGTGCAACTGTGTAATCAGCATAAAATACCTGTAGTACCGCGCGGACGCGGTACTGGTACCGCAGGTGGTAGCGTGCCAGAGGCTGGCGGCGTAGTGTTGTCGCTTGAGCGCATGCAAAATATGATCAGCATTGATCCAGACAATCGCATGGCGATTATTGAGCCAGGTGTATTAAATCAGGTATTACAAGACGCTATTAAACCCGTTGGCTTTTTTTGGCCACCCGACCCTTCCAGTGCAGCGTATTGCAGCATTGGCGGCAATTTAGCTACCTGCGCCGCAGGGCCGCATGCGGTGAAATATGGCGTCGCGCGCGACCATGTATTGGGCTTAAAAGCGGTGACTGGCAATGGCGATATCATCAAAACTGGCTGCTACACCAGCAAGGGCGTGGTTGGTTACGATTTAACACGCTTAATTGTGGGCAGTGAAGGTACGCTTGCTATAATTACCGAAGCCACGCTTAAACTCACGCCATTACCTAAAAATACGGGCGGCTTAACTGCTGAATTTATCGATACTTACAGTTGCGCCAAAGCGATTGCGGCCATTATGGCGCAACCTTATACGCCAAGTGCGCTCGAGTTTTTAGATAATGGCGCACTCAACTTAATCCGCAGTCGCCATCAAAATTTATTGCCAGCGAATGCCAAAGCCTATTTGATGATTGAGGTAGATGGTTCAAGTCAAGAAATCACTGAAGCCACAGCAGCGATTTTGCAAGCTTGCCAAGTGGATGGCTTAATTGAAGCCAAACCTGCGTTAGACACTAAAGCATTATGGGCGGCGCGCAAAGCTTTGTCGCCTTTATTAAAAGACATTGCACCTAAAAAAATTAATGAAGATATTGCCGTGCCAGTGTCGCATTTGCCCGAACTATTAACTGGCTTAGAAAAACTGGCTGCGCAATATCAAATTAGCAATGTCAATTTTGGCCATGCGGGCAATGGCAATATTCATGTGAATTTATTGGTTAACCCTAATGATGCACAAGAAATGCAGCGTGCTTACGCCTGTTTGGATGAAGTGTTTAGTTTGGTATTATCGTTGCAAGGTACACTATCTGGTGAGCATGGCGTTGGTATGGCAAAACGGCCGTTTGTATCGCGTGAAATTGACGCAACCACGATGGCTTTAATGAAACAAATCAAACTCACTTTCGACCCGAATAATATTTTAAATCCGGGCAAATTGTTTCCTTAAAAGCTTTAATTTGTGCAAGCCGCTACCGTAAGCTCACTGCCTACAAATTCTGGGCTGATTTTTTGTAATGCTAAAGCTGTTTCTGGCGCAACATCCTTAATCAATAAACTAGAGATATTTTTACCTGGGCTACGCAATGCCTTAGTTACGCCTTTTACGCCTTTTGCTTGCAAAGCATTGAGCAAATTGGTGGCCAATTTTTCATCTTGAAATAAACCAAAAGAAATCGCATGACGCCACTGCGAATCTTGCACCACAAATATCTCACCAACACCCAAGGCTTTAATTTCATTCGCTTTTTCTTGTGCCAGCCGTGCATTTTTTAAAGGCGGATAATAGACCCAAAAACGTCTATCCGTTGTTGCTTTTTCTGCTGGCTTAACAATTCCTGTTAAGCCTAGTTTAACCAAGGCCACTTGAGCAGAGGGTAAATTGCTGGTAGTAAAATTTCCCCACTCGTAACAACTGCTGGCAGTTACTTCTGTAGCGATTTCCACAGGTGTTGTAGCCATTTTTTTGGGCATGGCTTGCAAGGCCTGCTGATCTAGTATCTTGAGTTTTTCTGGATGAATTGATGGATTAACCAATATTGGTTTGGGCGCAATTATATCCAAATTAAAATATACCAATAAACCTGCGTTCACCAATAGCAATAAACCTAACAGCCACTTCATATATACTCTTTCTGTAATATTGCTAAGCCTTGCAAAACAAGGCTTTCAAGCAACACAATCTGTTTTTCATCTGCATTGAAATGCGCCTTCAAAGCAGTTGCAATTATAGAGGCATCGCCGCCGCTAATCAGCAATTTAGCTTTAAAATCACCGCGTTTTTCAAGCCGCTGTAGCATCATAATAATTGCGCCAATTGCTGCATTTAAGCAACCTGTTTGGATTGCATTTTCTGTGTTGGTAGGGAAACGCTGATGCTCGCCATCACTCACCTTTAATTGAGCCGTATTGTGCGCTAATGTCGATTGCATCAAGCGTAAGCCAGGCATAATTGTGCCACCTAAATATAAACCATGACCACTTTCATCAACGGCTAAGCAATCGATGGTGATTGCCGTGCCAGCATTAATCACCAAAGCAGGCTGTTTATTCAAATGCCAAGCAGCAATCAATGCCGCCCAGCGGTCAGCGCCTAGCTTTTCAGCTTGTTCGTAGCGATTAATCACCCCACAAGCTTGCGGTTTTGCGCGCACAAATTGTACCTTTAAGGGGGCGAGCAATTGCGTGATTTGCGTTGCCAATGCATCGCCAGCCACATTTGCAATCAGTACTTGATTGGCAAGTTTGGCCGATTGCATTAAGGTGGATGTTGCTAAATCGGCATTCAGGCAAGCTTGTATAGATTGCAACACGCACGGGTTATCAACTCCTGAGCAATCAACTAAAGCCCATTTGGTACGGGTATTACCGCTATCAATCACCAATAACATTACGCCGAAACGCCCATATTGAGGTCTCTTAAAGAAATTTCACCTGCCGAAAAACGCTGCAACCCCAATGCTGTTTCCACCAGCAAAATGCCATCATCCGCCACATTTTTAACTATGCCCAACACTTCCGTACCATTGGGCAATAACATACGTACAGGTTGATTGTGATAAGCATGGTCACCTAGCCATTCATCGCGCAAACCCATAAAACCAAGCTGTTCAAAGCGGCTCAGCACTTCTGCCAAATGCTTTAACAATACACCCAGCAACTTACTTTGATTGATTAGCTCACCACCGACCTTATTCAAGTCGATGACGGGCTGGTCAATCGCCTCAATCAGTGCTTTTGGCAAATTTAAATTAATGCCCACCCCAATCACCGCTGTGCTTGGTCCATCCAAATCACCTTGTAGTTCAATTAAAATACCAGCTAGTTTTTTGCCGTCGATTAACACATCATTTGGCCATTTTAACTGTGCTTGATAAATACCTAAGCTTTTAAGCGCACGCATTAACGCCACACCCACAGCCAAACTTAAGCCAGACAAAGCCGCCGCGCCACACTGAAATCGCCATATTAGAGAAAAAGTTAAACTCGCGCCCAATTGCGAAACCCAAGTGCGTCCGCGCCTGCCTTTACCTTTGGTTTGAATATGCGCCGCTACACAAGTCGCGTGCGGCACATTTTTTTGTTGCATCAAATAAGTGTTGGTCGAAGTTACTTCATCTAAAACAATTAAGTTAAACCATTCGCGTTGCTCACCAATCGCACTTAACACTAATTTTTGATCTAAAAATTCAATGGCTTGCGGTAATTTGTAACCACGGCCGCGCACTGAAAAAACGGTAACACCCAAACTTTCTGCATGCTTAAGCGCATTCCAAATCGTCGCGCGCGTTACTTTAAACTGCTGCGCTAACACCTCACCAGAATGAAACTGGCCGTCAGACAATAGTTTTAAAAGTGGGAAAGTTAATTTGTGCATATTATTTCATTTTTCAAGCCAAATTTTATCACAGCCGATGCTTACGCCTTAAGTCAATCTAAGCCGCCATAATGCAATTCAAGCGTGTAAAATATCGTGATTATTCGCTTATTAAACCAGTTAACTATCTATGTCCGCAGAAAAAACACCCATTGCACTTGGCTCAAATTTTATTCGCGCGATTGTTGAGCACGATTTAGCCGTCAACAAGTTCGCCAACAAAAAATGGGCGGGTAGCCCAGGTGACGCCGCTCACCACGCAACAGGGCAAATTGACTCTGCTAAAATCCGCACGCGTTTTCCACCAGAGCCGAATGGTTACTTGCATATTGGTCATGCCAAAAGTATTTTTTTAAATTTTGGCTTAGCGCGTGATTATGGTGGCGTGTGCCATTTGCGCTTTGATGATACCAATCCAGAAAAAGAAAGCCAAGAGTATGTCGATAGCATTAGCGATGCGGTTAAATGGTTAGGATTTAATTGGGAAAATAGCCAAGAAAATAATCTGTATTTCGCCAGCAATTATTTCGATTTTATGTATCGCGCTGCAGAAAGCTTGATTGAAAATGGCCACGCTTATGTGGATAGCCAAACGGCGGATGAAATGCGCGAAACACGTGGCACGTTGACAGAAGCGGGTAAAAATTCTCCTTGGCGCGAGCGAACAGTAGCAGAAAATCTGCAATTATTTCGTGAAATGCGCGATGGCAAACATGCCGATGGTAGCCTGATTTTGCGCGCTAAAATCGATATGGCGTCGCCCAATATCAACTTGCGCGACCCTGCTATTTATCGCGTGCGTCGGGCGCATCATCATAATACCGGTGACGCATGGTGCATTTACCCGATGTACACCTTTGCGCACCCGATTGAAGATGCGCTGGAGCAAATTACCCATTCCATTTGTACGTTAGAGTTTGAAGACCAACGTCCGTTTTACGATTGGTTGCTAGAGCGTTTGGCAGAGGCAAGCTTGTTGGCGCATCCATTGCCAAAACAATATGAATTTGCGCGCCTTAACCTGACTTATGTTGTTTTATCAAAACGTAAGTTAATCGATTTGGTTGAGCAAAAACACGTATCAGGCTGGGATGACCCGCGCTTGCCAACGCTCGCAGGCGCGCGCCGGCGTGGCTATGTGGCAGAAGGCTTTAAATTGTTTACAGACCGCATCGGTGTTTCAAAAGCCGATTCGTGGATTGAATACACCATTTTAGAAGACTGCATGCGCGAAGTACTTAACGACTCCGCAGAGCGCAGAATTGCGGTGTTAGACCCGATTAAGCTGGTGATTAATAATTATCCCGCGAATCAAGTAGAGGATTGCTTTGCACCCAATCATCCGCTAAAACCAGAGTTAGGCAAACGCGTTGTGCCGTTAACGCGCGAATTGTGGATAGAGCGCGAGGACTTTATGCAAACGCCCAGCAAAGGCTTTTTTAGGTTAACGCCAGATGGCATGGTGCGCCTGCGCTATGGCTACGTAGTGAAATGCACAGGCTTTGAAAAAGACGAAGCTGGCAATATCACCGTTGTGCATTGCGATTATCTGCCCGATACTAAATCTGGCACACCTGGCGCCGATGCCATTAAAGTCAAAGGCAATATTCACTGGGTTAGCGCGCAACATGCATACGCGGCCGAGGTTCGCTTGTACGACAGATTATTTAAAGAAGCACATCCTGGTTCTGCAGATAGAGATTATTTAAATGATTTAAATCCAGATTCTGTAAAAACAATTACCGCACAATTAGAACCAAGTTTAAAAGACGCAAACCCTGAAGACAGATTTCAGTTTGAACGGCATGGTTATTTTGTGGCAGATAGAAAAGATAGCGCCGCAGGTAAACCAGTGTTTAATCGCACAGTGACTTTGCGGGATGCTTGGCAGAAATAAATATAATTGAAGTTCGAGCTAAGTTCATATAGGAAAAACCAATATGGAAGATGATTACGACTCAAATAAAAAAGTTGGTAAGACATATGTAAGCAAGGGTCTTCCAGACTTTTTTGATAAATCTAGAGTGGTTAGAATAGCGTCTAAAGTTTTTGAGCCAGAAACGGACTTTGGATTTGCAAAAATTGAAGATGAAATAACCATTAGAGTTACTAAAGGTAATAAAAAACTCATTAAAGCAACTTTTTGGGAAGATAGCCGTAAACTTAGAACTCTTAATCTACAAGGCTACACTGGAATAACAGAAAAACCACACAATGGAAGTTTTTGCTTAATTGGCCAAGAAATCAATGACTTCGTTGAATTTGTTGCTCATATCCAATCCTACATATTCGAAAATCAGAACTCAATAAATATCACTGATGAAGATTTAAAAAAACTTACTCTGTCGAATAATCAAATTAAAGATTTAATGCTTGAAAACCCCGATGTTTTGAATGAAATTTTCAAATCAAAAATAACCACAGAAGATTTAGTTGCAGTTGGATATAGAAAAAAACAGCTAGAAACTTTTTCTGATTTACTAAATGATGAATCTACAGAATCGGTATGGCAATATTTTTTCGAAAAAAACAATTGGATTTTTGGGTATGGATTGAGTTATATATTTCTTACTAACTTAGACAAGAAGAAGTTGGAGCAATATGTTACTGGGAGAAGCGTGGCTGGAGTAGGTAAAGAGGTCGACGGTCTTATGAAGAGCAGAGGTGCAATATCCAGCTTATGCTTTATTGAAATCAAAACGCATAGGACTTGCCTATTAGAAGGTTCTTCCAAACCAATTCGCTCTGGTTGTTGGGCTCCATCAGTTGATTTAACTAGAGCTGTTGCGCAGATACAAGGCTCTGTGAGTCTTGCACTAGATAATATTAAATCACAACTAAATCCTGCAGATGAACTAGGCAATCCTACTGGTGAGCAATTATTTAGTTATCAACCTAAATCTTATTTGATAATCGGTAGCTTAAATGAGTTTAGAACGGAAGATAATTTAGTCAACATTGAGAAATATAGGTCATTCGAGCTATACCGGAAAAATATCACCAATCCTGAAATCATCACTTTTGATGAATTAAAGGAACGAGCTAGCCATATCGTCAATAATAATCAAATAAATGCAATCCACAATAAATCTCAATGAAAAAATCCCGAAAATCATCCAAAAATAAGCTGTCCAAAAAAATTGGCTTGCCTCCAGGCTCACTGGTTTATATCGGCAATATGGACGCAGAAGTGGCAACCATTAAGCCAACTATAACGTTGACGGTTTATAACGGTGTTGATTTAATCGAAAACGAGTTAACTGTTGAAACACTGGAAAAATTCAATCTGTCGGAATATATCAAAGCAGATAAAAAAGTTTGGCTGAATATACACGGTTTGCATGATACTGATTTAATTAAGAAAATTGGTGATGTATTCAATCTGCATCCGCTGGTGCAAGAAGACATACTTAACACGCAGCAGCGCCCAAAAATTGATGAATACGATGATTATGTGTTTTTAGAGGCACAAAGTTTTAAGTACGATAAATCCAATAACAACATGGAATCTGAGCAAATTAGTTTTATTTTGGGTCATGATTATTTGCTGACTTTTCAAGAACGCTCAACGGGCATTTTTGAGCCAGTGCGCACACGGTTGCGTGCAAGTCGTGCGCACATTCGCGAGCTTGGTGTTGATTATTTAGCCTATGCGCTGCTCGATAGTGTGGTGGACAGGTATTTTAGCGTGTTGGAAGATGTGGGCGATGCCAGTGAAGCCATAGAGGAAAAGTTATTATCACGGCCTTCCAATACCGAATTACAAGATATTTACCAGCTTAAAAGTGTATGTGTGGAGCTGCGCCGCGCCGTTTGGCCTTTGCGCGAGGTGATTAACAATCTGATTCGCAACGAAAACAACTTTTTTAAAGAAAGTACCCTGCCCTATTTGCGCGATGTGTATGATCATACGGTGAATTTCATTGAATCGCTGGAATCCATTCGCGATAGTTTGAGCAGTATGATGGATATTTATATGGCGAGCATGAGTAATCGCGTCAATCTGGAACTGCGCGCGCTCACCGTCGTGACCATGCTATTTATGCCAGCCACGCTGATTTCTGGCATTTTCGGCATGAATTTTGAGCGCATGCCGTGGTTAAAAGACGCCGATGGTTTTTGGTGGGCAATCGGTTTAATGGCAATGATTGCGTCGATAATGGTGCTGATTTTTTGGCGCAGGCAATGGTTAAGTAGCAAGACTTAACACGATAAACCACCTAAAAAATCCCCGCAAAACTTAGGCATCTTGCGGTAAATCTTTAATTAAATCTGCATATTTTGTGCGCACTTTTTCTTTTTTAGGCGCAGCGACCGCTAAGCAATAAGGCTGGCTGGGGTTCTTTTCAAAATAATACTGGTGGTAACTCTCGGCTGCATAAAACGTTTCTGCGCCATTAATTTGGGTCACAATTGGCACATTAAACATTTTTTTAACATTAAGCTCATCAATCATTTTAATTGTCGCATCACGTTGTGCCGTATTTTGGCAAAACACTGCAGAGCGATATTGCGTGCCGACATCGTTACCTTGACGGTTTGGTGTGGTGGGATCATGCGAGACAAAGAACACTTCTAATAAGGTCTCAAAACTAATCTGGTCGTCATCAAAGCTTATTTGTATGCCTTCCGCATGGCCTGTATCACCATTGCAAATGTCTTTATAAGTGGGATTAAGCGTGTGGCCGCCAATATAGCCAGAAACAACTTTATTAACCCCTTTTAGTTGGCTAAAAACCGGTTCTGTGCACCAAAAACAGCCGCCTGCGAACACTGCAATTTGTGAATTGGTCATCATACTCACCTTTAAATTTTTATTAAAATTGACTTAAATTACGGGTTAATAGTCTTACAATGGTTAGTCCATATTCAACTCAAAACATTACATTCACTTTAAAATTTTGCCGCTTATTTATTCATGTCTTTAAACGCTTTATACGTCGATTTTAACTCTTACTTCGCCTCTGTAGAACAACAGTTGGTGCCAGAGTTGCGTGGAAAACCCGTTGGTGTGCTGCCACTGATGGCAGAAACCACGTGCTGCATTGCAGCGAGCTATGAAGCCAAAAAATTTGGCGTTAAAACGGGTACCAGTGTACGCGATGCACGCAAGCTTTGCCGAAACATGATTTTCGTACAAGCTAGACCGCCACTGTATATTCAATATCATCACAAACTAATCGAAATCGTCGAATCGTGCACACATGTGGAAAGAGTATTGTCGATTGATGAAATGGTGTGCAAGTTAACGGGTTCGCAGCAATTAAAAGAAAATGCGCTTAAACTGGCAGCAAAAATAAAACGTGAAATCAATAAGCAGTATAAATTTATTCACTGCTCGATTGGTATTGCGCCCAATACTTTTTTGGCTAAAACTGCGTCTATTATGCAAAAGTCTAATGGCTGTGTAGTGATTGAAATGGATGATATTCCAACCAAATTGCTTGCACTTAAAATTGGCTCACTCAATGGCATAGGCAAGCAAATGCAAGCTAAACTTATGCGCTATGGTATTGATTCTATTGAGAAATTATATGCTGCTAATAGACAGCAACTACGCGCCGCTTGGGGCAGTATAGAAGGTGAACGCTATTACGACAAGCTACGGGGAATAGAACCCTATTATGTGAAAAATGCGCGCAGCAGTTTAGGACATTCCCATGTGCTACCGCCACAATTGCGCCATATTGAAGGAGTAAAAGCAGTGTTGCATCGCTTGCTGCAAAAAGCCGCTACACGTATGCGCAGTTATAGCCTTTTAACCGCACACGTCAGCGTAAAAATTAAATTGCGCCATATAAAAACAAAAGAAATTATACGGTTCTACAAAGAAAGTGCCATGACGGCCACTGATAATAGCCTTAAATTAACTGACGCGCTAGAAACACTTTTGTGTGAATTTAATCTGGTTAAAATAGATTTTGAGCCGGTTGCTGTTGGTGTTAATTTTAGCAATTTGAGTAATGCCAATGAATATGTGGATGATTTATTTACCGAAAAACCGAGTATTATCGAAAAAAAACTGAACAATGCGCTTGATGTTTTAAACTTAAGGTACGGAAAAAATACGATTTATCTTGGCGGTGCGCACAATGCACTTTATGCTTCTCAGGCAAAAATAGCGTTTAACTATGTGCCTGATTTATTGATAGAAGATTAGTTTTTATTCGCAACGCGTTAATGATACAGTTTCTCTGCCGCGTGATAAGTCATTGCGCACTCTACTAAAACTTAAGTTATCGTTAACAACACGTCTGGATAGCGTATTTCCCATCTGGCTTCGTGTTAAGTCATTAGTGGCATAGCCTCGCGATAAATCATCACGAATTCCGCTCATCTGCAAAGGTTCAGCTTCTAAACCACGGCTTAGTTTATTGATTTTTTTTCCTGCTTCTAGTCCTACACTTTCGCTACCGCGCTTTAAGTTATCAGTCAGTTTGCCAACCTTTAACACATCAATACTTTTATTAATGGTTAAATCATCGTTTACTTCGCTACGCGTTAAAGATTTATCCGTGTCGCCACGCGTCAAATTAATTGGCAGGCAACGCTTATCACACGTTTTGTAATCAGCTTCAACACCATCCGCTTGAGCAAATACAGGCAGGCAAGTAGAAAATAAAAAGATTAGAATCAGTGCTTTCATCAGTGTTGCTCTAAATTAATGATTTAATATACCCTGATTTTATTATTAAGCACACTATTTTTACTATTTTAACCAATGCTACAACGCAAAAAGCCTCCACAATGGGAGGCTTTTGCTAGCTAAAACCTTAACGGCATCAGCGATATAAAGAGCTTGAGGATGACCTACTTTCGCATGCGAAGAGCATACTATCATTGGC
>JBKJRD010000045.1:0-8607 GCA_046594885.1 Methylotenera sp.
ATCGCCAGGCACCTCGCCGCCAAGGAAAACTAAGAGATACCAAGGTGCGCGATGGTTACGATGCAGTGGCCACGCCGCAATATGGCGCGGCGGCAAAAGCGGCTTACAAATCTTCACCTGTAAATGTAGAAATGCCGCGCCTTTCTAAGGTGATGGCAGAACGCGGTATTTGTTCGCGGCGCGAGGCAGATGAATGGATTGTAAATGGTTGGGTGAAAGTAGATGGCGAGATTTTGGAAACGCTTGGCACACGCATTAAGCCAGATGCTGAAATTGTGATTAGCGGTTATGCCTACGAGCAACAGGCTGAGCAAGTGACGATATTGCTGCATAAGCCTATAGGTTATGTGAGTGGGCAAGCCGAGGATGGCTATCAGCCTGCGATTGTGTTGGTGCACCCCGATAATGAATGGATGGAAGACCCCGACTTAACCACTTATAATGCCAAAGAATTTCAACGTGGATTTTTGCATGGCTTGGCGCCAGCTGGCCGCTTGGACATTGACTCTACAGGTTTGTTAGTGCTCACTCAGGATGGCCGTATCGCGCGGCATTTAATTGGTGAAGATTCCAGCGTTGAGAAGGAATATTTGGTGCGCGTTGAGGGCGCATTGAGTGATGCAGATTTGCAACGCTTAAATCATGGCTTAAGTTTAGATGGCGAAAAACTCAAGCCAGCAAAAGTCAGTTGGCAGAATGAAGACCAATTGCGTTTTGTGTTGCGTGAAGGCAAAAAGCGTCAAATTCGCCGCATGTGCGAAATGGTTGGCTTATTTGTGGTGGGCTTAAAACGCGTGCGCATTGGCAGCGTTAATTTGGGCAAATTGCCACAAGGGCAATGGCGTTATTTAAGAGACAACGAAAAGTTTTAAAAACAAGTTGGCTTTAATCTAACAACCATATAAATGATTAAATGCATAAAACGATTTTAATGCGCCGCACTGGTGAGCGCATTAAAATGTGTAGCGCATACAAATACAATACTTAATACGTTTTATAAGGCAAAAATTTACCATTCAATACGATTTTCACACGGTCGCCCAGCGGATTTGCCTCGCGCTGAATATCCATTGAAAAATCAATCGCACTCATAATGCCATCGCCAAATTCTTCATGAATCAACGATTTTATGCTGGTGCCGTACACATTAATGAGTTCATAAAAACGATACAGCAGCGGGTCTGTGGGCACGGCAGTTGGCAAACTACCTTTGTAAGGCACCACCTGTAACAAAGCCACTGCTTCTGCTGGTAAATCCAGTGTTGATCCGATAATATCGGCTTGCGTTTTGGTTAGTGTCATTTGGCCTAATAACGCAGCGGTTGTCCACTCTTTAGATAGTCCAATTTTGTTGGCAATATCTACCCACTTTAAACCTTTGGTATTTTTAGCCACTACAATCATTTCGGTTACATCATTGCGATTCATGCTTTTCTCCATCTCTAAATGTTTTTTAATTGTTGCCTTTAGGCGGCAATATTTTCTAAGCCCGGCTGCACAACAGGCGGATATTTCGGATCAAAATTTAAGGCATCAATATCGGTTAAGTGCGTTTTTGAGCGATTAACCAAAAAATCGACCAAGTGATTTCTAATTTTATAAAACTGTGGATCATGGTGCAAGGTAGCACGGCTGCGTGGTTTTGGCATGGTGTTTTCAACGATTTCCGCAATGCGCGCTTGCGGCCCACTAGTCATTAACACCACTTTATCTGCCAACAGACAGGCTTCATCTACATCATGCGTAATCATAAAAACCGTTTGTTTGGTTTCAGCGCAAATACGCAACACTTCTTCTTGCAACACGCCACGTGTTAGTGCATCCAACGCTGAAAACGGCTCATCCATGAGTAAAATTTTAGGCGCGATGGATAATGCGCGCGCAATACCAACACGTTGCTTCATGCCGCCAGATAATTCAGCAGGACGTTTGTTTTCAGCGCCGCTTAAATTCACCAACTGAATATATTTTAGACAATGTGCTTCTATTTGTGCTTTAGTCCAATCTGGCCAGCGCGATTTAACTGCAAACGCAATATTGCCTTTCACAGACAACCACGGCATCAATGCATGACTTTGAAAGATTACCGCACGGTCTAAACTGGTGCCGTTAATTTCGCGCCCATCTACAAACACGTAGCCTTCAGACGTGCTATCTAAGCCAGCAAGTACATTTAAAATGGTGGTTTTGCCACAACCAGAATGGCCAATTAGGCATACAAATTCACCTTTCTGAATGTTTAAATGCAGGTTTTCAAATACCGTTGTAGTACCGCCCTCGCGCGTAGGATAACGCTGGGCGATGCCTTGAATGTTAATAATTGGCTCTAATTCATTCATATGATTCACTTTATCAATGTCGTCTAGTATTTTGTAGTTTAATATTGTCGAGTTTTAGTATAGTTAGTCTTAATTTACTAAAATTGCTATTCTTTAAAGCTAACTAGTTTGGTCACTTTTCCTAATAACAAATCTAATATCATGCCAATCACACCAATCACTAAAATGGCCACAATCACGCTGGTAATTGATAAATTATTCCACTCGTTCCAGACAAAATAACCAATACCCGTGCCGCCCACTAGCATTTCGGCTGCCACAATGACCAACCAAGCTATGCCTAATGAAATGCGCATGCCTGTCATAATGGTTGGCGCCGCTGCTGGCAAAATAACCCTAAATGCCATGCGCAGTGGTTTCACTTCTAGAGTACGCGCAACATTAATCCATTCTCGCCGCACCGTGGAAACACCAAATGCGGTGTTAATGAGCATGGGCCAAATGGAGCAAATGAAAATCACAAAAATAGCCGAAGTGCCTGAATCTTTAATCGTATAAAGCGCAAGTGGCATCCAAGCCAGTGGTGAAATGGGCTTAAGCACTTGAATAAAGGGGTCTAGCGCTTTGTGCAACAGTGGCGACATGCCTATGACAAAGCCAAGTGGAATAGCAATTAAAGCCGCTAAGCCATAACCTAAAATAACACGCGCCAAGGAATAGGCTATTTGAATACCAATGCCTTTATCATTGGTGCCATGGTCGTAAAACGGGTCTTTGGCACTTTCCCACAACTTATCAAATACATCCGCAGGCGTTGGTACGGTTGATTTTTGGCCTGTTGCGGCTGATACCCCAAGTAGTTTCGCGTATTCCGGATCCATATTTGGGTTAACAGCGCTTTGAGTTGGCAACGTGGCTAAATGCCATGCGCCTAAAAATATCAACAAGATGATTAGAGATAACATGGCAGGTAGCCATGGTTTAGCGTTTTTCGGCTTAAAAATTTTCATGTTTATTTCTTTTAACAACGGTTTACTTCAATAAATACTTAACCATGTTTTACCTAGCAAAACCAGCTTTAAAATAGCTGGCATTGGCTGATGGTTAAACTACACTTTGCGGATTGGAAAGCTAGCAATATATTCTTCTGGCTTAGCTGGATTAAATTCTTTTTTCATGACAAAGAATTTTTTAGTATTAGATTTTGGTGGTACCAAGCCAGCTTCTTTCATTAATTTTGTTGCATCGGTCGCCAAAAATACCTCGCTGGCAATTTTTTGATAATTCACATCACCTTTAATTTGCCCCCAACGCTTCATCTGCGTCAGTATCCAAATTGCAAACGATTCATACGGGAACGGCTCAAAATCTACCCGCGTTGGCACTTTTTGAATGCCGCCTAAACCATCGGCATAAGTACCTGTAAGCACTTGTTCCACCACAGTTACTGGCTGGTTTAAGTAGTTTGCAGGCGCAATTACGCTGGCAATTGATTTACGATTTTCATCTTTGTTGGCATAAGCGGTGGCTTCAATAATACTTTTCACCAAAGCTTGATAGGTATTTGGCATGGTCGTTACAAATTCTTTGCTGGCCGAAAATGCGCAGCAAGGATGACCATCCCAAATTTCTTTAGAAAGTATATGAATAAATCCAACGCCATCGTATACCGCGCGTTGATTGACAGGGTCGGGCGCTAAAAATCCATCAATATTGCCTGCGCGTAAATTGGCGACCATTTCTGGTGGTGGTACAGAGCGAATTTGCACATCGACATCTGGATCTAAACCAAATTCGGCTAAGTAATAACGTAGCAAATAATTATGCATTGAAAAATCGAATGGTACGGCAAACTTAAAGCCTTTCCACGATTTTGGGTCGCGCTTATCTTTGTGTTTAAGCGCCAAGGTAATGGCTTGACCATTAATATTTTCAACAGCTGGCATCGTCCATGGAATAGCCGTTGAGCCAATACCCATGCTAATCGCCAGTGGCATCGGAGCTAGCATATGTGCTGCATCATATTCTTTGTTAATGGCTTTATCGCGCACCACAGCCCAGCCAGCGGTTTTAACCACCTCAACATCCAAGCCGTGTTTGGCATAAAAGCCCATGGGCGCTGCCATAATGATGGGCGTGGCGCATGTAATAGGAATAAAACCTACTTTAAGTTTGGTTTTTTCTAGCGCGCCGCCTGTTTCAGCAAAGGCTTCTTGCATAAAATTAATGGGCAGAAATTGTGAAATGGCGGCAAACGCTGTCCCTACTCCCACTGTGCGTAAAAAATTGCGGCGTGTTTCGTCATGCGGAAACAGTGCGCGCATAATCGCGCCCTCAACGGCCCTATCGCCCAATTGCTGAATGTTCATTGCTTCTGCTTCGTCATGCGCAGCCTGACTGTTGTGTTGGCCGCAATTGCAGCCTTTGACTAATTTACTATTAGGATCAAACGGATTAGAAAACGAAGCCATGGCAATTTCCTATCAAGAATAAAACAGTTAAGTTGTGGTAATTGTAGAAAGAATTGATTAATTTAAATATCAATGTAGCGCTACACTTTTTGTAGTGGTGTTACTACAAAAGTGTAGCGCACAAAAATATCGGTAAAAATTGTCCGAAAAATAGTGTCAAGTCGTCAAGACTAGGTTGGCTTGCAAAGCATTTTTAACTGCATACAAGGCGATTTCAACATCATTTTTTGTGTGCGTTTTGCTTAAAATACGCGCCCGATAAGTACTAATCGTATTGAGCGATAACGATAGTTTTTCTGCAATCTGGGTCAAACTTTGACCCGCTGCAATTTGGCAAAATACTTGATATTCACGGTGTGACAAATCCTCATGCGGGAGTTTTTTCTCAGGACTTGCTAACTCCATTGCCAATGTTTCTGCCATAGCAGGGTTAATATAAATCCCGCCTGCGGCTACCTTGCGAATGGCTTGCGTTAAATCGGCAGGATTGGTACTTTTATTTAAGTAGCCATTTGCGCCCAGTTTTAAACAGCGCACTGCGTATTGTTTTTCTGGATAAGTGCTAAGCATCAGCACTGGCAATTTTGGAAACTCATGCCGCAATTGCTTTAGCACATCTAAGCCATCTTTATTGGGCATGGCAATATCGAGTAGCACCACGTCAAACACTTGTTTGCGCGCAAGCCCAATAGCGCTCACGCCATCTTGCGCTTCAGCCGTCACGCTGATATCTTTTGCGTCAGCAATCAGTTGGCGCAAACCTTGGCGCACAATTAAGTGATCGTCACACAGCAAAACACGTATCATGGTTCATCCTTTATTTAACCTAATGAATTTCAGTGGGCGCCAATTCAACATGCGCTAGCGGCATAATTAATCGCAATTTTGTGCCTTGTTTTGGTGCGCTCTGCACCATTATCTCGCCACCAAAATGCCCTGCGCGTTCGCGCATACCAATAATGCCGTAGGCTTGTGGATGTGAAAATGTACTCATTTCTGCTCCACAGCCATCGTCATTGACTTCAATAATTAAAAAATGCTTTTGAGTGTGCAGTAAAATTTGTACTTGTTGTGCTTTGGCATGGCGGGCTACATTGCTTAGCATTTCTTGAAAAATACGAAAAATGGCCGTCGCTTTAAGGCCGTCTGGTGCAGGTGTATGTCCAAGTTGCAGCTGAAAATCACAAGTCAATTCGCTGGTATCCATAAACTCTTCTACCTGCCATTCTAATGCTGCCCACAAACCCTCATGGTCTAGAATACTGGGGCGTAAATCGGTCATAATGCGCCCCACATTTTCAACGGCTATGTCTATTAGGCGCGCCATGCTGTGGCATTTTTGTATCAGTGCAGGCTGCTCTGACAATCGATTAGATAACCAACCCACATCTAGCTTTAGCGCAATCAGTAAACTACCCAGTTCATCATGAATTTCACGCGCAATTCGTGTGCGCTCTTCTTCACGAATACTGTGCAGATGCGCTGATAAATTGCGTACATTCATCAAAGCCTCACTTAAATCTTGTGTGCGATTAACCACTTGCTTTTCTAGGCGTAGCCGCGTTTGACGCAAAATATCTTCATGGTATTTACGTTCAGAAATATCCACAAAAGTAACCACGGCACCCAAAATGACGCCATTTTCAAGCATCGGGTTAGATGAATACTCCACCGCAAAGCGCGTGCCATTGGCGCGCCACAACACATCTTGATCTATGCGGCAAGATTTACCCTGCAAAAAAGCCTGAAAAATAGGGCAATCTTGCTCTGCATAGTGGCTACCATCGGGCTTTGCATGATGAATTAAATTATGCATATTTTTGCCTAACACTTGCCTGGGTTCATAACCTAAAAGTGCAGCACCAGCGCGGTTAATAAAGGTACATTGCCCCGCCATATTAATGCCGTAAATGCCCTCACTGGTCGATTCAAGTAACAGCTTAAGTGGATCGTGCCACGATGATTTATTGGCGCTCTCTAGCATTAATTATCACAGCATAAAATTGTCATCTCTGCATTAATGCAATTAGCATACCAATATCCATCAACAACTTTTCAAACTGCTATTTTGATGACATTACGCGCAGAAAATTTTATGCTAAATGACTTTAAATCAGCATTCAGCACGGTTAATCAGGTTTACTACGGTTATATTGATTTACACTATGAATGCAAGCGTGGGATGTTGGTTAATTAATCGCAACGGAGATCATTATGGGCTTATTTGATAGCATCGCAGGAGCAGTTTTAGGCAAAACGGCTGGTGAACAAGGCAATATGGCGCAAGTAGCAATCGATTTATTTAACCAAAATGGTGGTTTAAGCGGCATTTTAGATAAATTTAAAGAAAATGGTTTGGGTGAAACGGCTGCATCTTGGGTTGGTACGGGTGAAAATTTGTCTATTTCTGCCGAACAAATTTCTGCTGTTTTGGGTGATGGGGCGATTGCAGATTTAGCGGCTAAGTTTGGCATAAGCCCTGAAACAATTAGCGCACAAATTGCGGAGCATTTACCAAGAGTGGTCGATAAATTAACCCCGAATGGGGAAGTGCCCGCTGATTCGGGCAATTTTTTATCGACGATGATAGGCATGTTAAAATAAACAATTGATTTTTATATATTCACCAAACTTTAAAGGGTGCCAGCGCACCCTTTAAAGTTTTGTAAACCTGATAAAATAAACTTAACACTTAAAAAGCACCAATTATGGATTTAATATTACTTTTAAAAGCATTTATTTTGGGCATTGTAGAAGGCGTCACCGAGTTTTTACCCATCAGCAGTACAGGCCATTTAATCGTAGTTGGCGATTTGCTGGATTTTAACGATGACAAAGGCAAGATTTTTGAAATTGTGATTCAGCTAGGTGCGATTTTGGCGGTTTGTTTTGAATTCAGACAGCGCTTAATCAATACCGTTACGCACATGACAAAAGAGGCCTCTGCTCAGCATTTTGTGATGAACTTAGTCATTGCATTTATCCCTGCCGGCGTTTTGGGCTTGCTGCTACATGGGTATATAAAAGAATATTTATTTTCACCCATTACAGTCGCCATTGCGTTGATTATCGGTGGCTTTGCCATTTTATTGATTGAAAAATATGCCAAAAATGCAACAACTGAACAAATTGAAACCATTACTAAAATGCAAGCATTTAAAATTGGTTTAGCGCAATCACTCGCTATGGTGCCAGGTATTTCACGATCTGGCGCAACCATTTTAGGCGGCATGGTGTTTGGCTTAACGCGCCAAACCGCCACTGAGTTTTCATTCTTTTTAGCGATTCCGATCATGTTTGCCGCAACTGGATACGACTTACTCAAAAGCTGGCAATTATTAAGCACGGCCGATATTCCGATGTTTGCTGTGGGGTTTGTGACCGCGTTTTTATCGGCATTATTGGTGATTAAAATATTAATCAAATATGTTGCTAACCATGATTTCACAGCATTTGCATGGTATCGCATTGTGTTTGGCGTGCTTGTATTAGGCTACTTTTGGTAAACGATTCAATTGTTCCTAAACGCCAAATTGATTAAGATAAACGCTAAGTTTGCACAGCAGCATGACTATTTGCTTAAGTAGAGAGACCAGATGAATAAATACATTAAATATGCACTTTATACTATCGGCGCAATTGTTTTGCTGGCCTTGCTGGTGGCGGCTTATTTTGCTGCAACGTTTAACCCAAATGATTACAAAGATGAGATTATTCAGCTGGTTAAAGATAAAAAAGACCGCACACTAACAATTGAAGGCGATATTGCATTGAGTTTTTGGCCTAAAATTGGCGCCGATTTAGGTAAGCTTTCTATCTCTGAGCACAAATCTGACAAAGAATTTGCTTCGGTAAAT
>JBKJRD010000052.1:0-11276 GCA_046594885.1 Methylotenera sp.
TTTTTCTACGCCATCAATGGTAATCACATCAGTGCCTGCGCCAGTAATTTTTGCACCCATTTTGATTAAGCATTCTGCTAAATCGACCACTTCTGGTTCTTTGGCGGCATTTTCTAATACCGTTGTGCCGTTTGCCAAGGTTGCGGCCATCATTAAATTTTCGGTGCCAGTTACTGTCACCATATCCATATAATAGCGTGCGCCTTGCAAGCGGCGGTTTGGCAAATGCAAAGTGCTGGCTTGAATATAGCCGTGCGTAATATGAATAGCCGCACCCATGGCTTGCAAGCCTTTAATATGTAAATCCACCGGCCGTGAACCAATCGCGCAACCGCCGGGCAATGACACGCGCGCATTACCAAAGCGCGCCAAAAGCGGGCCTAGTACTAAAATAGAAGCACGCATGGTTTTCACCATTTCGTAAGTGGCTTCAAATGATTGCACGTCAGAGGCGTCTAAACTGACTTTGTCCGCATCACGCGCAATTTTAACGCCCATCATGCTGAGCAACTTAATCGTGGTATCGATATCTTTTAAGGCCGCGATACTGGTTAAGTTAAGCGGTGTTTCGGCTAACAAACTGGCACATAAAATCGGTAGCGCGGCATTTTTTGCACCCGAAATGGTTACTTCGCCATTCAGCGTAAAACCGCCTTGAATAATCAGCTTGTCCAATTAAGCGGTCTCAGCCAATAATGTTTGTAATTCACCGCTTTCGTACATGGCACGCATAATATCCGAGCCGCCTAAAAACTCACCGTTTACATACAATTGTGGAATGGTGGGCCAATTGGCATATTGCTTAATGCCTTCGCGAATCGCTTGGTCTTGTAACACATCGACCGCCACATATGGCGCGTTGCAAGCATCTAAAATTTGCGTCGCCATATTCGAAAAACCACATTGTGGAAATTTTGGGCTACCTTTCATATACAAAACCACTTTATTATTACTGACTGTTTCTTTAATTTGTGCTTGCGCGTCCATATTTATTCCTCATCTTAATCTTCAATTTTATCTAAAAATGCGCCCATTTTGTGGGTTAAGTACCTACATCTGATTCATTATCTGCCACTTTTCTGGTGTATAGGTTTTCATTCCCAACGCATGGATTTCAGCGCGCATTCTGTCGCCTAATGCCGCGTAAACCAGTTGATGCTGCTGAATCATATTTTTGCCAACAAAAGCGGCGCTGACGATTACGGCTTCAAAATGTGTACCATCGTCGCCTAGCACTTTAATATAGTCGCAAGGCAAGCCTTGTGTAATGTAATCTTGTAACTGCACTGCACTTAACATATTGTATCGATCCGATATTTAGTTTACTTTAAAACCGATTAGCCTCTTAATTTATAGCCAGATTTTAACATTTTTAGGGCTGCCCATGCTAACGCGAATAAGAAGCTAGATACCACGACTAAACTGAGCCATGGCGAAATATCGCTCTGGCCAAAAAAGCCATAACGAAAGCCATCAATCATGTAAAAAAATGGGTTAAATTTTGATACGGTTTGCCAAAATGGCGGTAGCGAATGAATGGAATAAAACACGCCTGATAAAAACGTGAGCGGCATAATGACAAAATTTTGAAACGCGGCCATTTGGTCAAATTTATCTGACCAGATACCCGCAATAATGCCAAAAGTGCCGAGCAAGGCGCTGCCGAGCAAGGCGAATATGAAGATCCAAAGCGGATGCACCAAGGTTAAATCGACGAACCAAATGGCGACTAAGTAGATACTGATACCAACCAAAAAGCCGCGAATAATCGCTGCCGCCAAAAAAGCGATAAAAAACTGCACATAACTTAATGGCGTTAACAACACAAAAACGATGCTGCCCATTATTTTGGATTGCACTAAGCTAGACGAGCTATTGGCAAACGCATTTTGCAATAGCGACATCATGATTAAGCCAGGTATTAAAAACGCTTTGTACGGCACATCTTGATAAACCTGCACATGGTTTTCTAGCACATGTGAAAAAATCAACAAGTACAATAAAGAGGTTAATACAGGAGAGGCAACGGTTTGAAAAGCCACGCGCCAAAAGCGAAACAGCTCTTTTTTAAATAAGGTGTAAGTGCCGCGCCACTGCGGCGAAATGGCGTTATCAATGAGATTCATATTGACCATTCTTGCCGCCAACTAACGACATAAACACATCTTCTAAATCCGCTTCCATTAACTGCATATCTTCTACCTTAATATTGGCTTTGCGTAAGGCACTTAACGCAATTTCTACCTGATTTAATTCAGTTAATGCCAGCGTAAAAATACCGTTTTCTCCATTTTTTAGCATTGGTAATAAGGCAGGAGGCAGGCTGGCTGTGCCTAGATTCAGGCGTAAATTTTTGCCTGGCAATTTACTTAATAAATTAGCCGTGGTATCTAGCGCCACAATTTCGCCTGCTTTCATCATTGCCACGCGTTCACATAAGGTTTCCGCTTCTTCTAAATAATGTGTAGTGAGAATAATAGTGTGGCCATCGGTGTTTAATTTTTTGATAAACGCCCACAGCATTTGGCGCAATTCCACATCAACGCCTGCTGTTGGCTCGTCTAATACAATGACTGGCGGCTTATGTACTAAGGCTTGCGCAATTAATGCACGTCGTTTCATGCCGCCCGAAAGCTGGCGCATATTGGTATGCGCTTTATCGGTTAAGCCTAAATTTTCAATCACTTCATCTACCCAATTGTCATTTTCACGGCCACGGCCAAAATAGCCCGCTTGAAAACGCAGCATTTCGCGCACATTAAAAAATGGGTCAAACACCAACTCTTGCGGCACAACGCCCAAGCTTAAACGTGCGGCTTGATAATCGTCTATCACGTCATGTCCCATAATAGACACTCTGCCTTGTGACGGCTTTAAAAGCCCCGCGAGAATATTAATAAGCGTGGATTTTCCTGCGCCATTGGGGCCAAGCAGGCCAAAAAATTCACCTTTTTTGATGGTTAAGTCAACGCCTTTTAACGCGTGTAAAACACCAAATTTCTTGTGAATGCCTTCAATTTTTATGGCGGGAATGAGTATTTCATCTTGCATCGGATTGAGTATTTTCTATGTTAAGTGGCTTTGGCGCGTTGTAATGACGGCTACCAATACGAAACCCCATCATGAAGATGGGGTTGAGATTTCAATTGCCAAGATGATGAATTAAAAATTAATTCACTAAATCAGCAACATCGTAAAGTTGAACCAGACTGGTTAAATTAGTCGGCAGATTGACAAAAGTGAATGACTTATTTTCTTTTTGCGCGCGGCGCTTCCATTCTAAAATCAGGCTCACGGCGGTTGTGTCGATATCCTCAACTTCAGCAAAATCGATTACCGTTGCATGAGTAAGCGCAAAGGTTTGACTCTCTTTTAAAATGTCATTTGCTGTGGCAATGACCACGTCACCACTTAATTTCCAGCAATCATTCGCTTGCGTTATCTGTGGCATTTTTAAGCTAATTTGCCTGTGCAGCGCTGTTTTTTTCAGCTAATTTTTTAGTTAAGCTGTCTAGTCCGTTTTGACGAATTTCTTGGGTAAATTGACCGCGATAATTGGTCACCAAGCTCACGCCTTCAATCACAATGTCATATACTTTCCAAGCATCGGTTTGCTTTTCCAAGGTGTAGTCCACCGCAACTGGCTGGCCACCTGGTTGCAATATCACTGTTTTAACAGTGGCCGTATTAGCGCCATCGGCCAAACGTAATGGTTTGTACTCAATGACCTGATTTTTATATTTTGAAAGTGCTGTTGCATAAGTGCGCAACAGCAAGGTGCGAAACTCTGTTTGAAACGCCGATTTCTGCTCAGGTGACGCTTTAGTCCAATTTTTACCTAATACCAAGCGTGAAATACGATCAAAATTAAAGTTAGGTAAGATTTTTTCTTCTGCTAAGGCGAATATTTTTTGTTGATTACCCGCTTGGATATCTTTATCGCCCTTTACGATGGTTAACACATCCTCAGATGTGCGTTTTACTAAAGCATCTGGCGTTTCATCCGCCAATGCCAAGCCTATAAAACACAGCATACTTGCTGCTATTAATAATTGTTTCATGCCATTTTGTATCATTGATTTATCCTAATAGATTGCCGTTTAAGGCTTAGTTAATTGTTGATTACTCGAGCGGGTTAGCACCTAACGCATCATCACCTGTTTTGGTTGATGTGGCATTTTTTTCTGCACTGCTTTCTTCTGGCGCTTCAGCAGCTTTGTTATACAAAAACTGACTGATCATTTTTTCTAACACCACAGCGTCTTGTGTTTGGATAATTTTATCACCATTAGCCAAGCTCACTTCATCGCCACCAGCCTCTAAGCCAATATATTGCTCGCCTAATAATCCGGCGGTATAAATATTAGCGAAAGTATCTTTAGGAAACGGGTAGCGCTTGTCGATACTCAGACTCACCACCGCTTCAAAAGTTGCTTTATCAAATTGAATGTCACTGACACGGCCAACGACTACGCCAGCACTTTTAACAGGCGCACGTGGTTTTAAGCCACCAATATTTTCAAAATTAGCCGTGACCGAGTAGGTTTCACCAATGCTACTGGTAGTTAAATTGCCCACTTTCATCGCCAACCCTAATAAAGCAGCCAAACCCAAAGCCACAAAAATACCTACCCATAAATCTATCGTTGTTCTTTCCATCACCTTACTCCTAAAGCTTACAAGCTAATCATAAACGAGGTTAACACGAAATCTAGCCCTAAAATCGCCAATGAAGACGTAACGACAGTGCGGGTTGTTGCGCGACTCACGCCCTCTGCGGTGGGCGGCGCATCATAACCTTCAAATAGCGCAATCATGGTGCAGGCCACACCAAATACCAAACTTTTAATGACGCCGTTTACAATATCCAGGCGCCAATCTACATTGGCCTGCATTTGCGACCAAAATGCGCCTGCATCTACGCCTATTAACGGCACTGCTACTAAATAACCGCCCAAAATTCCTACCATTGAAAATAAAGCCGCCAAAACTGGCATGGCTATTACGCCAGCCCAAAAACGTGGCGCTATAACGCGTGAAATAGGACTCACCGCCATCATTTCCATAGCGGATAATTGTTCAGTTGCTTTCATTAAGCCGATCTCTGCGGTAATAGCAGTGCCTGCACGGCCAGCAAATAATAATGCAGTGACCACTGGCCCCAGCTCACGAATTAAAGACAATGCAACTAACACGCCGATTGCTTCTGACGATCCATATTTTTGCAAGGTGTAATAACCCTGCAAAGCCAGCACCATGCCCACAAAAAAAGCCGATACCAACACAATAATTAACGACATTACGCCAGTAAAATACACCTCGCGAATGGTTAAGTGAAATCTGCGAAAGCTCTCGCCAGAGTAAGCCAACGTTAAGCCAAACAAGCGCGCACCTGCGCCTAGGCGCCAAATACGCTTACTAAAACTGTGTCCAATATTACGTAAAGTCCGTACTACACACACCAAAATACTAGAACGTATCATGCGCCTGGCCTTGAGTTTTCAAACGCCAGCAAATCTTGCTTATAATCCCCTGCCGCATAATGAAAAGGTACTGGGCCATCTTTTTCGCCATGCACAAACTGATGCACGAATGGTAGATTAGAGTTGCGCAAATCGTCAGGCGTACCTTCTGCCGCTACCACACCGTTTGCCACAAAATAAACATAATCTGCAATAGTAAAAGTTTCTTTTACATCATGCGACACGATAATAGAAGTTGCGCCTAACGCATCGTTAAGTGTGCGAATTAAATCGCAAATAACGCCCATCGAAATAGGATCTAAGCCTGCAAAAGGCTCATCATACATAATAATATCTGGGTCTAGCGCTATGGCGCGTGCCAATGAAACGCGGCGCGCCATACCGCCTGATAACTCTGGAGGCCTCAGCTTGTGCGCACCACGCAAACCAACCGCGTTCAGTTTCATTAATACCAAATCATGAATCATACTTTCGGGTAAATCGGTGTGCTCGCGCATCGGGAAAGCAACATTTTCATACACCGATAAATCAGTAAATAAAGCACCTTGCTGAAATAACATGCCCATTTTACGGCGCAATTGATAAATACCTGCGCGATTTTGCTCATGTACCACACGGCCTTCAACGCGCGCTTCGCCCTTGCTTGGCTTAAGTTGGCCGCCAATTAAGCGCAATAGCGTGGTTTTACCGCTGCCGCTGCCGCCCATAATGGCCACGACTTTACCGCGTGGAAACACCATGTTAATGCCTTGATGCAACATGCGGCCCTTATAGCCGAAGGAAAGATTGTTAATCTCTACAATGTTTTGCGTGACTAATTTTGGAGTCATTTGATTTGTTTTTTCATTTTGGTGATATTTTAAATCAAATTGAACAACTAGCAATACTTTAAATTGGTAGTAATAAAACAAAAGCCCGCTTTTGGCGGGCTCGAATTCTCAAATCAATAAGCTCAGAGCGACATACACACCGTATATTGCGCAGCTGGTGCAGCAACAACGGTTGCTGTCGGTAAGCCAGGTCCTGGTGTTCCGCTCGCAACTACACGTACATTACCAGTCGCGGTGTTGCCATCATCTAAAGTGGTATCCAGTTGCGTTGCATCTCTACCTAAGATTAAATCTGAACAAACTGCATATGCGCCTTGCATGTTTGTAATGGTATTAAAGCCCGCTGCAATACTTTGAATGCCTAACCTACCACCTGCTGCGTTACGTGGCTCAAACTCTGGCACACCAGTGACCAATGAGCCAGGTGCTAAGCCTGCCAAGCGTACATGCTGCCAAAACAGATATGACTCATCTGTTGTTGTTGATGAATTCCACGCACCGTCGATTCGGCCATTGTTGGCATTTGCAGCCGGCGGATTCGTTGCTCCAGCTAAATGCGTTGCGGCAATCGCATCGTCACCTGGCAAGGCTCTAAATCTGTCTTGATAGCCATACACAAACACTTGGACATTTTGAAAATCACGCGTGATATTTTTAACGCGCGCACTATTTATTAACTCTTGACCTCTTAAAACACCGCCTAACAACAAGCCAATAATCACTAGCACAATCGCTAATTCAATTAAAGTAAAGCCGGTTTGTTTATGCATTTTTGCGTCCTTAATTGTTTATTATGATGTGAATAATAGGGATATCATCACAATTTTGTCATATTTCATGCAAGTAATATACCAATCTACTTTTGTAGTCACAAGCCTTATTTGCTGGCTATTTTGAGCGCTTTAGGCTAAATTTAATGTACAAATATAAAACAGTTGATGAAAAATCATCACAACTGACAAATTATTGACGTTTTTACAATTTTTTACTACACCACCTTGGATAACAAGCATGTTTATAAATCTGTTTAATTACAGCACGATTAATTTGATATTAATCAAATATTCGCATCGTGTATTAGCACTCATGCTACTTTCTTTGCATGCGTTTTTAATCTGGGGCAACAATTCGCATTATTTGCAGCAAACCTTTTTTTTATGCACATATGCTTTATTTTTGCTATGGCAACCAATTTGGCGTAGCACAGAAAAACTCTCTAAGCCAGCGCTTTTTCTATTTGTTGGCGTTGGCGTTCTTGGCTTTTTGTATATTAATTGGTGGTTAACTGCTTTATGGCTTGCCATTTTATTTGGCTTGCTGGGCGGGCGGATTTTTTCGGACGAAACTAAAGCCAATCGAGTTATCCATATTTTAGCGGCAAGTTATTTGTTGTCTATGCTGTTACTGTGGGTTGTACCCAAATTATTAAGTGCATCGAATGACCTGGAAGCGGCCACCTTTGTCATTCGCTACTTGATGCCGCTTTTACCTGTTTTAATCTTATTTATTCGCAATCAAACCAGCAAATCTGGCCAATTACCCATATTAGATTTTTTCTATACATTATTGTTGATGTTAGTTGCGCTCATTTTGGTGCTCGGCAGTTACGCCATTGGTAGCGTGAATACGGTTAACTATATCCAAGTCATGTTTATCACTATATTTAGCCTAGCTTTTGTGTTGATTGCCTTTAGTTTACTCTGGCAACCTAGCACGCGCTTTTCTGGCGTTGAGTTATTGATGTCGCGTTATTTATTAAGTATTGGCATGCCATTTGAAAAATGGATCAAGAATATTGCCTCTCTAGGCGAAATTGAATCTACCGCCAACGGTTTCATTCAGGCCGCCATGTTAGAAATGACTTCGCTACCATGGGTTTCAGGTGTTTCCTGGCTGGCAGATGACACACAAGGCAAACTGGGCGAATCTTCACAACATCACACCAACTTTAATTTTAAAGATTTTCACATGACCTTGCATACCAATTGGCAAATTTCGCCTGCTTTATATGTGCATGTCAAACTGTTAACGCAAATTTTAGGTGAATTTTACGATGCCAAACGCCGCGAAGAAACCTTGCGTCAAAATGCTTACATGCAAGCGTTTTACGAAACTGGCTCGCGTTTAACGCATGATATTAAAAATATTTTGCAATCGGTGGGCACTTTGGTTTCTGCCGCAGAAAAAACTGAAGCCAAAGATAATGCGGCTTTGCTAAGTTTAATTCGCAAGCAATTACCCGTTTTAAATCAGCGCATTGCCGCTACTTTAGACAAACTCAAAGCGCCTGGCGAAGATAAAAAACGTGTAGAGAAAATGTCTGCTTGGTGGAAAAACTTGCAATTACGCCATACGCAAGACCACATTACTTTTGTGGCTGATGAATTACCTAAACACGATATTAATGCCGAAGTGCTAGATAGCGTGATGGATAACTTGATTAATAACGCGATTGAAAAAGCTAAATATCAGCCTGATACATTGATTTATGTTGAAATGCACAGTGACGCCCAACAGCGTTTTTATATTATTGTAAACGACACAGGCAAAGCCATGGATGCAAAAATTGCCAATGATTTATTTAAAAAGCATATCGCCTCGCACAACGGTTTAGGCGTTGGCTTGTATCACGCCGCACAAGATGCCAAATTAGCAGGTTATGGCTTAAGTTTAGATAGCAATATCAATGGTGCGGTGCGTTTTAGAGTTAACTTAACCACTTAAAATCACCAACTTTTGGTGCCTTTTAAGTGGTTAAGTATTGAAGTGTTAAAGCTCGCCGTAAGAATGTAAGCCGCTTAAAAACATATTCACACCTAAGAATGCGAAGGTGGTCACTAATAAACCGATCAATGCCCACCAAGCCAACACTGGCCCGCGCAAGCCTTTAACCATGCGCAAATGCAGCCACGCAGCGTAATTAAGCCATACAATTAACGCCCAAGTTTCTTTTGGATCCCAGCTCCAATAACCGCCCCACGCCTCGGCCGCCCACATTGCACCTAAAATAGTGGCAATGGTAAAAAAAGCAAAACCCACCGCAATCGATTTATAAATCACGTCATCTAACACGGCTAAGCTTGGTAAGCGGTTGGTTAATAACCCTTTATTAGCCAGCAAATAAGCACTGGCCACCATGGCTGCCAATGAAAATGAACCGTAACCGACAAAGTTAGCTGGCACATGAATCTTCATCCAATAACTTTGCAGCGCAGGCACTAGCGGCTGAATCGCATCGGCAGCACGATCGAATCGATACCACAAAATAAAGCCAACGGCAGCGTTGATAATAATCAACACAAAGCCGCCAAGCTGTTTGGTATTAAATTTGTCTTCATAATGCAAATAAAGTAGAGAAGTGATTAAGCAGAATAAAATAAACACTTCGTATAAATTGCTAATCGGAATATGACCGACTTCTGGCGCGATTAAATACGATTCATACCAGCGCACCATTAATCCGACAAAGCCAAACAGAACCGCGCTCCATGTGAGTGCTGACGCTACCTTGCCAGCAAAATCGCTGCGTTTAAATAACGCAAACCAGTAAGTGAACATGGCTAAAATAAATAGCACATTCATCCACATAATCGCAGATTGGCTAGAGATTAAAAATTTCAGCAAAAATGCCTGCGTGGCACGCGCTTGGTCGCCATCATATAAACTAATTGAGAATAAACTGATGACGCCCACGCCAATCACTAGCTTGGCCAGACCTTTCCAGCGCCAACCTATATAGCTAAATACCGCCGCTGCGCCAAACAAAAAACTCACTTCATAAATATCCATATACTGCGAATAGCGGCTATAAGCGAATACAGCGCCTGCAACAAGCAATAGAGCATACAGCCAATCTTGCACTTTTAGGCTTTGTAAAAGAGTCTTGGGGGTAAAATTTAACGCTTCTGTATTCATCATTATTCCTTAATGGCCACTTGAAATTTAAGCAAGTAGCTGACTTAACTGCAATTTTGTACGCTCAAAATCCTGCTCGAAATCTAAATTTTTGCGATTGGCTGACATAGCAAACAAAATTTCACTGGATTGGTCACCATCTTTTTTGACTAGCAACCAAATGCGACGTTCACGTATATAAAACATGGCGAAAATACCCATCACCAATAGCACAGAACCTAAGTACACCCATTTTTGCCCAGGGGATTTGGTTAATTGCAAACCGCTGGCCTCAACATGTTTAAAATCGACCAATTGTAAATAATACGGCGTGCCATAAAAAAACGTATCACTAAGCGCATTTAAACTATCTTGCAACAATGCTTGTGTGTTGTCATTCATGGTTAATACTGGCTTATCGGCTTTAATCAGACTTAAGTTGTAAGCCTCAAATGCGGCTGAATTGAGCATTTTAATATACGCGCCCGCCGCTTTTTCGCGCTCGGCTGCAGGCACTGCTTTCTCAATCACTTTGGCTAAATTAGTGTAACCGCCTTCTGCATAAGTGTTGAGCAATTGCGCTACGCTTTGCTCAAACTGGGCTTGTAATTGCGAATCTTTGGTTAACGTGTTGGCGGCTAATTTTTTGGCAATAATAGGATACTGTTGCTTATCTAACATCACCGCGCGAAAGCGCATAAAACCATCTATTTCAAAATCGTCATCCACGGGAATGCGTAAAAATTTAAAATCCTCTTGCACCGTTTCGCGCATGCCAGAAACAAAATACGATTTTCCATCTAATTGCATTGGCTGCAAGTAAGTTAAGTATTCACGCCCTTGGCCAGTGGCATCGCGCAATTTATAGGTGATGTTGGGACCAACGTTACGTGGTTTACCTTTACCATCAGGCGTTAAGTTAATGATATTAAATTTGCGAAATTCATTAAACTCTACGCTCAACTGGTTGCCGCCTTCGCCAACGGTGCCTTTTTTAAATATTTCACCATTTAGCGTACTGGTTTGTATGTTTGGTTTGGTGAAATTCCAAACTTTAAAATTAACCGAT
>JBKJRD010000097.1:0-9902 GCA_046594885.1 Methylotenera sp.
TTGTGCATGGGCAACCAGGCGCGTGTGGCCGATAAAGCCACGGTGTTTTCAACTTCTACCCGCAACTTTGATAACCGCATGGGGCGTGATGCCCGAGTTTATTTGGGTTCCGCTGAATTAGCGGCGGTGTGTGCTAAATTAGGCCGTATGCCTAGCCACGCGGAATATATGCAAACGATAGGCAGTAAATTGCAAAATACGGCTGAAATTTATAAATATTTGAATTTTGACCAAATGACCGAATATAAAGCTGCATTAGATACGCTAAGTAGCGGCAAAAAAGTCATCCCCATTGCTGAAGTGGTTTAAGCATTGAAAAAACCAATTACTCATGCAATGGATGAAGCTGCTGCCAAGCTGAAAAGTAAGCAAAGCAAACAAAGTGTTGCTGGCAAACCTCGCACAAGAAAATTAGCCAACTGGAAAGTGATGTTGCCAATTACATTAATGATTGTTTTTCTGGTTTGGTTAGGGTTTAAGTTTGAAGTGGATGAATTAGTCGTCGCTAGTGCCGCACTTATTTTTGCCATACTTTCTGGCGTTTTTACTTGGGTTGTAGGCATCATCACGCTGGTTCCAATCGTTGGCCCACTCATCATCAAGGTGCTATCCATTCCTTTGGTTTGGCTGTTAAACGGCATTGGCTATCTGGTTTCATATACCGCAATTAAGCGCGGCTATTCTAAAGACGTATTAACCTATCGTGGCTTAACCATTACGCTCATTATTGGCATTGTCATTGGTTTTGTCATCGCGCATTTAGTGGTCAGATAATCTTCAATTGCCAACCAAAATTTTGTCAATATGCTAAATCAATCCGCATTTAAATCGCTAGTTGAGCGCATTCTGCTTAAAAAATATCTACCGGTTATTGCGTTTTTTGCTGGTTTCGTGTGGGATGCGTTGACCATTGGTAAAAATGTCAATGGCACGGATTTAATCATTTTGACAGCGTATTTGCTTGCCACTGTTCCCATTATTGGCTGGCTGGTAAAAAAAGCCAATCTGCTCATCAACAATGCCGCGCAAACCACGCTTGCCACCAGTGTTGCGTTTAAAGATGCGACTTGGCAAATGCGGTTGCCTTATCTTTTGCTGCAGTTTTTATTTGGCAGCCTATTTAGCGCATTGTTTATTCTGTACTTTAAAAGCTCCTCGCATATTGCGGCTTTTGTTTGGTGCTTGGGGCTAGGCATTTTGCTGGTGGCGAACGAGTTTTTAGAAACGGCTTATAGACGCTTTACACTGATTTGGACTTTGTTTGGTTTTTGCCTCATTTTACTACTTAACTTTGTGTTGCCTTATGCCATCGGCAGCATTCACTGGCTATGGTTTTACGTGAGCATTATCTTAGCGGTGGTTATCACGCAATCGCTAAAACTTGGCATCTCGGCACGTTTAGGCAGCATATATCCCACTTACGCCATTGCCATATTCATCGCGGCTGTATATGTGTTAGATGTCATTCCGCCAGTGCCGCTGGTGATTAAAGATATTCAAGCAGGCATCAAGTTAGAAAAAGTCGACAACACCTATGTGTTGCAACAAGACAAAGCCCCCGCTTGGCGCTTTTGGAGAAGCACAGTCAATAGCGTTTATATAACGCCAGGCGATAAAGTGTATTGTATTTCGGCAGTATTTGCGCCAGCCAACTTACATACCCAGCTTTTTCATCACTGGCAGTTTTATGATGAAAAACAAGGCTGGCAAACGATGTCGCGAATTGGTTTTGATTTAACGGGCGGCCGTAACAAAGGTTATAGAGGCTACAGTTACAAGCAAAATGTGGCCTATGGATTATGGCGCGTAGCAGTAGAAACCAAAAATGGCCGTACTATTTCGCTACATAGCTTCACTATTAACCGTGCTAAACCTGGACAGAAAAAAATTCTAAAGGTGATATAACCCACGCATGATCAGCGCAAGCAAGCCGCTAAACTTGCCTTAATCAACATCAGTGTTGCGGACTGCTATGTACCATTAGCTTATCAATATAGGCGATTGCAACCGCAGATAGCACAAAAGTCACATGAATAATGGTTTGCCAAATTAGCACTTTTTCAGTCAGGTTTTCGGCATTGATAAAGGTTTTAAGCAAATGAATAGATGAAATGCCGATAATGGCAGTCGCCAATTTTACTTTAAGTAAATTAGCATTGACATGCGATAACCAATCAGGCTCGTCTGGATGACCCGCTAAATTTAAGCGCGAAACAAAGGTTTCATAACCGCCTATAATCACCATAATCAGTAAGTTTGAAATCATCACCACATCAATTAAACCCAATACAATCAACATGATATCGGCTTCAACCAATTGAGTAGCTTTTTGCACTAAATGCACCAGCTCAACACCAAAGAAAAACACATAAACCGCTTGCGCGATAATTAAGCCTAAATAAAGCGGCAATTGTAGCCAGCGGCTGCCAAATAAAATGTCCGACATAATATTGCCAGGTTTGTATTCCCCACGGCTTGGTTTGATTTTGGTTTGCATGAAACTCTCTAAAATTAACAAAAATTGATTGCGCGTATTTTACCTTATGTGATGCGGCTTGTGAGTTGAAAATTGGCGGTTTCATCTAAGCTTAATAAATCGGTCAAAATCGGCATGGATTCTTGCAATAACTTCGGCAAAACATAAGGCGGATTCATCACAAATAGTCCGCTGCCGTGCATGCCAAAGCCGTTTTCGCTGGGCGCTTGCACGTTTAATTGAATACTTAACCAATTTTTTGGGTTAAGTTTTTCTAAATTCTGCACCATGTCTGCTGGTTCTGGCCGCTGCAAAAGCGGATACCAAATGATGTAAGTACCTGTTGCAAAACGTTTTAAGCTGTCACGCATGCATTCCACCACGCGCTGATAATCCTGTTTTAACTCATAAGGCGGGTCAATTAACACTACCGCGCGCTTGGTGGGCGGTGGCAAACACGCTTTAATGCCAACAAAACCGTCTTGCATGGCGATTTTTGTTTGTCTGTGTTGATCAGTAAAATTTTCTAGCAAAAATTTGTAATCATTGGGATGCAATTCAAAAAGCCGCATTTTGTCTGCTGCGCGCAAAAAATGCGCAGCAATTTTTGGGGAGCCAGGGTAAAGATTAAGTTTATTATTTAGATTAAACGATTGAATAACATGCATAAATTGCGTTAAATTACGGCTTAAGTTTTTGGCATGCATTAATCTTGCAATACCTGTTTCAAACTCGGCGTTTTTTTGCGAAAATTCACTGCTTAACTGATACATGCCCGCGCCCGCATGCGTGTCGATATACCAATAAGGCGCAGTTTTTTGGTTAAAATAATCCAGCACAAGGCTTAACACATAATGTTTTAAAACGTCGCCATGATTACCCGCATGAAACGCATGGCGATAACTTAACATGTGAAAATGACATAATTTTGCATGGCAAAATTATAGAGCCAAAGTGCAGATTTCTTGTATGATTCATGCAATTATTTACATTTAGGCACACCGAAAACCATGGCAGATCACCACCATCATCACGATAACCAGCAAGCAAAATCCAAATCTCATCAAATTTACGCAATCCCTTTTGTACTCATTTTTGCGTTTGGGCTGCTAGAGTTTTTTGGCGGCATTTGGACCAATTCATTGGCTTTGTTAAGCGATGCTTGGCATATGTTTTCCGATTTATTTGCGCTTGGCTTAGCTTGGCTTGCCGCGTTTATTTCGGCTAAGCCTGGCACACATCGCCATGCCAGCGGGCAAAGCCATATTGAAATTGCCGCCTCTGCAATGAATGTATTGCTGATGTTTGCTGTGGTGATTTATATTATATTTGAGGCGCTGCAGCGCTTTCATCAGCCACAAGCGGTGACGGGTGGTTATGTGATATTGATAGCCGCCGCTGGATTAGTAGTGAATTTAATGGTGCTAAAGATGTTGCATAGCGACGCTGATGGGCATCATCATGATAACGAGCAAAATCATAATAAACGCGCGGCTTACTTGCATGTGATGGGCGATTTGCTGGGTTCTGTGGCGGCGGTCATTGCAGGTGCGGTGATTTACTTTACAGGCTGGTTACTAATCGACCCGATACTGTCTATTTTTATATCGCTGTTGATTCTAACCGTGACCATCAAACTCACCAAAGATATTTGGCAATCTTATAAAAATGGCTAATATACTTAAAATGACGGCACAAGCTTGCTCTAATTAACTAAAACCTGTTACTTAACACAAAAACTTAACCCAAAATTTCGTGTAATAAATGGTGTCATCATTTTAAAAGGAGACTGCAATGCCCTACGTGAATATTAAATTAGCCGGCGAAGTGAGCCGTGAACAAAAAGCGCAAATTGCCAAAGAAATTACCGAAACCCTAGAACGCGTTGCGCACAAACCTAAATCGTATACCTACATTACGTTTGAAGAAGTGGCTTATGAAGATTGGGCGATAGGCGGGCAATTGCTCGATGAATAAGTAGCCATGATTGCAATATTTAAGTTGGTCATGTAAGATGACCAACTTAGTTAAGGGAATAAATCATGACACAATTTAACATAGCAGAAGCGAAAGCCAACTTTTCTAATTTAGTCAAAAAGGCGATGCTGGGTGAAGAAATTATTATCGCCAAAGATAATAAGCCGCTTTTAAAGCTAGCACCAATTTTAGCCGATACGCCTAAGTCTCCTGTCCCAGGCACAGGTAAGCAAGACATTCTCTACATAGCAGACGATTTTGATGATATTCCAGAAGGCTTTGAGGATTACATTTAATGCGCTTATTGCTGGATACGCATGTTTTTTTATGGTGGGTATATGATGATCCGAAATTGACTAAAACTTCACGCAGCATAATCGAAAGCATGACCAACACCAAGTATGTAAGTGCGGTGACTGCTTGGGAATTGGCAATTAAATCTGGGCAAGGAAAGTTAAAGCTCAATCAGTCAGTAGGTGAGTTTTACAAAAAATATATACAACAAAATGGCTTTGAAATCTTGCCTTTGAGTCTTAATCATTTGTTTGCGGTTGAGCATATACCATTGCACCATAAAGACCCTTTCGATAGATTGCTTATTGCGCAAGCACAAATTGAGAGCCTCAGCATTGTGTCGGCAGACAGTGCACTCGATGCTTATCATATCGAGCGGTTGTGGTAGTTTAAAATGAGCAAGCTTGCTGGTTTATTTTCGAGGTTTAGCATAACCGCTACACAAATAAGTTGTATTAGTTAATGGCTGCTTGCACATGTTTGACCCCAAACCCATTCTAAAAAATCTGCCTAATCTGCCCGGCGTGTATCGCATGCTTAACGCGCTTGACGAGGTGATTTATGTGGGTAAAGCCAAAGATATTAAAAAGCGCGTTGCGAGTTATTTTAATAAAAACTTGCCCAGCCCACGCACGCGCATGATGGTGAGCCATATCGTCAAAATAGAAACCACCGTTACACGCAGTGAATCTGAAGCGCTGCTGTTAGAAAATAACCTGATTAAAGGCCTAATGCCGCGTTACAACGTACTGTTTCGTGATGATAAATCTTATCCATATATCACATTAACGGGCGACGAGTTTTCGCGCTTGGCGTTTCATCGTGGATTACAAAAAAATAGTACGCAGCGCCAAAGTAATCAGTTAACAGGTAAAAATCGTTATTTCGGACCTTTTCCAAACAGTGTAGCGGTGCGCGAAAGTATTCAGCTTTTGCAAAAAGTGTTTAAATTACGCACTTGCGAAAACACCGTTTTTGCCAATCGCAGCCGCCCCTGTTTGCAGTATCAGATTGAACGCTGCACAGCACCTTGTGTGGGCTACATCACGCCTGAAAACTATGCCAATGATGTGAATATGGCGGCGATGTTTTTAGAAGGTAAAACCAATGAAGTCATCAATACGCTGGGCGACAAAATGAACACGGCAGCGGCGAATCAAGAATATGAAATGGCGGTGGTGTTTCGTGACCGTATGCAGGCGTTGCGGCAAGTGCAAGCTAAGCAATTTGTGAGCGATTTCAGTGTTTCGGATGCCGATGTGATTGCTTGTGCCAATATTCAAGGCCAACATTGTATTAATTTGGTGATGATTCGTGGTGGGCGGCATTTGGGCGATAAAAGCTTTATGCCTAAAAATACGCAAGATGCTGAACTAACAGAAACGGTAGAAGCATTTTTAACCCAGCATTATGTGGTGCAAAATACGCCGCCCATGATTGTATGCGGGGCGGAAATTGACAGTAAAACTTTTGAGACGATTTTTAGTGAACAGTTTGGTCGCAAAATTAAAATCATCACCAATGCCATCGGCGATAAACGTGTGTGGCTCAAAATGGCGCTAACCAATGCTGAACTTGCATTAACCCAAAAGCAAGCGGCCGCCAGCAACCAAGAAGCACGCTTAATTGCGTTGCGAGAGGCACTCAACCTGCCAGAAACTACTGAACGTATCGAATGCTTCGATATTAGCCACACCATGGGCGAGGCGACCGTGGGTAGTTGCGTGGTCTTTGATAAGGGCAATTTACAAAATAGTGAATATAGGCGTTATAACATCACTGGCATTACCCCAGGTGATGATTATGCTGCCATGCGCGATGTATTAACGCGCCGATATAGAAAAGTCGCAGCGGGTGAGGGCGTGCGACCCGACTTGGTATTTATTGATGGTGGCAAAGGTCAACTAGGCGTGGCGATAGAAGTCATGCAAGAAGTCGGCTTAGCAGATATTTTGTTAATTGGTATCGCCAAAGGTGAAGAGCGCAGACCAGGTTTAGAAACCATGATTTTTTCGGATACTGGCGAAATGCTGAACTTGGAAAAAGATAATCAAGGCTTACATTTATTACAACAAATTCGCGATGAAGCACACCGTTTTGCCATTACAGGCCATCGCGCCAAACGTGCCAAAGCACGCATCACTTCAAGCTTGGAAGATATTGAAGGTGTTGGCGCTAAGCGCCGCAAAGCTTTGTTAACGCGCTTTGGTGGTTTAGACGGGGTAAAAAGTGCTAGTATGGACGAAATTGCACAAGTAGATGGGATTAGCCAAGTGCTAGCCTTCAAAATTTACGAACAGTTACATTAACTTTAAAACTATAAAAATCTATGTTGTGGACAATTCCCAATATCCTGACCGTTTTACGCATTGCGCTGATTCCTGTATTTGTGGGAATTTTTTATTTGCCCAATGATAAAGCCAGCTTAGCTGCAATTCCTGCACATTGGGTTAACGTAACGGCAACTTTAGTATTTGCGCTGGCGGCTTTTACCGATTGGCTGGATGGTTTTTGGGCGCGACAATTTAATCAAGCCTCAAAGTTTGGCGCTTTTTTAGACCCAGTTGCCGATAAGCTAATGGTCGCCGCCGCACTCATTGTATTGGTAGAGTTTGAGCGCATAGGTGCGGTGATTGCATTAGTGATTATCGGGCGCGAAATTGCTGTGAGCGCCTTGCGTGAATGGATGGCGGGCACGGGCAAAAGTAACAATGTGGCGGTGGCAACCATTGGCAAAGTAAAAACCGCAGCGCAAATGGTGGCCATCTTATTGTTACTGTATTTTGATCCATTAAATTTAGGTTATTTAGGCAGTTTTAATACCAAGCTGGCTGGGCAAATATTAATTATATTTGCGGCTTTTTTAACCTTGTTATCAATGGCTTATTATCTCAAAGCCGCTTGGCCACACATTAAAGAATCGATTCACACCAGTTAAGCCATTATTTTTAGTTAAAATTAATCGTTAACTTTAGTGAATAATTAGCTGATTTAGTCTTGACCATGGCCTGAAAACCGCTATAATGCTGGCTGTCTTAACGACGCGGGAATAGCTCAGCTGGTAGAGCGATACCTTGCCAAGGTATAGGTCGCGAGTTCGAGTCTCGTTTCCCGCTCCAAATAATCACTGAATACGGCGAATGCATGCATGCTTTCGCCGTTTTGGTTTTAGGCAATTCAGTTTAAAGCATTTTTAATTAAATGCTGTTTCTATAAAGGCGCGATAGCAAAGCGGTTATGCCGCGGCCTGCAAAGCCGTTTAGGCCGGTTCGACTCCGGCTCGCGCCTCCAACACCTACTTCATGACCATCCAATCCAGTCCAATTATCCCCTCCCAAGCAAGCATTTACATAGAATACACGTCCATACAGGTATTTTGCGGTGCTATTGCATCCAACACAAAAACGGGGTATAAATAGGGGTATATTAATTTGGTGTAAATTCGATACCCCCATATGCCGCTCACAGACATTACTGTTAGAAACGCTAAGCCAACAGAAAAATCACAAAAGCTTTCTGATGGTGGTGGGCTGTATTTGTTGGTACATACCAACGGGTCAAAATACTGGCGTTTAAAGTATCGTTTCGTAGGAAAAGAAAAACTACTTTCCATTGGCATATACCCCCAAGTTTCGCTATCTGATGCTCGTGTGAGACGTGATGATGCCAAGAAATTACTCGCTAATAGTCAAGACCCGAGTGAAGTAAAACAAACTCTTAAAACTGAGGCAAAACTTGAAGCTGCAAACACATTTGAATCTGTTGCAAGAGAATGGTTAGGCAAGAAAGCCGCCAAACAGGTTGATAAAACAAGAAATCGAAATTTACGCATTTTAGAGCTTAATATTTTTAAGCATATTGGCAAAACGCCAATCAATAAAGTGACATCAAAAGCACTGTTGTTAGCTTTGCACAAAATGGAACAACGAGGCATTACAGACAGTGCGCACCGCGCTTTGCAGATATGTGGTGAAGTATTCCGTTATGCAATTGCTACAGAACGCGCTCAGGCTGATTTAAGTCTAGTGTTGAAGGGCGCTCTATCACCTGTTAGAGAAAAACATCATGCCAGCATTACAGACGCTAAAGGTGTTGCGGATCTGTTGCGCTCAACTTATGTCTATGATGGTTCGTTCTTAACAAAACAAGCTCTAAAATTAGCTCCTTTAGTATTTGTTCGCCCGGGTGAATTAAGAAACGCTGAATGGTCTGAAATTGATCTTGAAGCTGGCGAGTGGCGTATTGCGGCTCATAAAATGAAAATGAAAGCCGTTCACATTATTCCTTTAGCTAAACAAGCGGTTCAAATATTTAAAGAAATTAAAGCAATCAACGGCGACGGCAAATATGTGTTTCCGGGTCTTAGATCAACAGACAGGCCAATGAGTGAAAACACAGTTAATGCTGCTTTAAGGCGCTTAGGCTTTGAAAAGGGCGAAATGACTGGTCACGGATTTAGAAGTATGGCCTCTACAATCTTGCATGAGCATGGGTGGCCTCACGAAGCGATTGAACGCCAGTTAGCACACGCTGAAAGAAATAAGGTTAGCGCAGCATACAATTACGCAGAACACTTGCCAAAACGCCGCGAAATGATGCAATCATGGGCTGATTATTTGGATGCTTTAAGATTGGGAGTTAACGTAGTTAATATCAAAAAAGGTTAAAGAGTACCTCCGTCCCTCATACGGATTATGATTAAGCGGCAACATTGGTAACTTTTTGACTGGCTTAAATGAAGCCTAACCACATTGAAATACTAACTAGGAATATCACTACATGACTAATAATGATTTTACATCAGTCAATGAAACCAAAAATATTACTTTGTCAGAAATGACTTATTAAGATTTTAATAAGCCTGTAGATTTGGAACTGATACTCTATGATGCTCAGGCTGGAGCTTTGAAGGCAAAATCAAACATACTGAACTTGATTCATAGTCTAGGTGCTATTGATTGTAGCGACGCTAATGGAGATATTAATGGCTCTTTGTTGTTGGAACACCGATCAATAATAATTTCTGGCTTAGTGACCAATCTTATTGGATTAAGCCCATTCCAAATTGAATATATCACCGCTTTATTGGAGCTTGCAGAATATAGTTCGAGTACCATCGACACTGAAACTTGGAATGGGCTTAATCCAATAAGAT
>JBKJRD010000014.1:0-98271 GCA_046594885.1 Methylotenera sp.
AGTGCCTGGAATAACAATAATTAATTGCCAGAAAGTAGAACTTGAATAACCATCGTCTTTCTTACTCATTGCTTTTAATATTTAGGGATTAAAAGCAATGAGTAAGAAAGACGATGGTTATTCAAGTTCTAGTTTCTGGCAATTAATTATTGCTATTCCAGGCACTATTTTAGCGTTTACGTTAATCATTTCGCTTTTAGCCTATTTTTTTGGTAAAACTGAAACACCAACAGCGCCAGCCGCCGCAGAAGTGACAGCTAAAGTAGAAGAAGCGATTAAGCCAGTTGCAGAAGTAGAAGTGGCTGCCGCAAATACGGGTGTAAATGTAGCCAGAACTGGTGAGGAAGTGACTAAAGCCGTGTGCGCGCTTTGTCATGCCGCTGGTTTGATGGCAGCGCCCATTATTGGCGACAAAGCACAATGGGCGCCACGTATTGCGCAAGGTTATGAAACATTAGTAAAACATGCCATTGAAGGCATTCGCAATATGCCAGCGCGTGGCGGTAATCCTGATTTGACAGATGGTGAGATAGCCAACGCAGTAGCGCACATGGCTAACGCCTCTGGTGCCAACTTTGAGCCGCCAAAAGCGGTGGAAGCAGAATCTGCTCCAGCAACCGAAACAGCGCCAGAACCAGAAGCTGCACCAGCTAGCTAGTTTTTGAGTCAATTTTAGTGTTAAGTAAAAGCCGCTTGAATTGTTTAGGCGGCTTTTTTGCTTATATAGTCCGCTATTTAGCCATTTAACCTATAATCGAATTATTATGGCAACTTACGCAATTGGCGATATTCAAGGCTGTTACTACGCTTTTAGCGCTTTATTAAAACAATTACAGTTTAATCCTAGAGCAGACCAACTGAGATTAGTCGGTGATTTAATCAATCGCGGTAATGGCTCGCTGCAAGTTTTACGCTGGTGCTATCAACATCAGTCATCGATTAAAGTCGTATTGGGTAATCATGATTTGCATGCACTAGCAGTGGCGCATCAACTTAAACAGGCACACAAAAGTGATACCTTGCAGGCAATAATAGCTGCGCCAGATGGACATGATTTACTGACTTGGCTACGCCATCAACCGCTGATGATTGCCGATAAGGATGATCATCAGCAAAGTTATCTTATTGTGCACGCTGGCTTATTGCCGCAGTGGTCTGCGCAGGCTGCTTTACATTATGCGCATGAGGTTGAATCTGCATTACAGGGCCGGGATTATCAATATTTTTTAGCGCATATGTATGGTAATGAGCCTGCTAGTTGGCAAGATAGCTTGTCAGGAATCGACAGGCTTAGAGTGATTACCAACGCCATGACACGCATGCGTATTTGCAATGTCAATGGTGATATGGAGTTTACGTTTAAAGGTGAGCTGCGAAATATACCAGCTGGCTACATGCCCTGGTTTGAAACGCCGAATCGACAATCTGCAAGCATAAGGCTATTTTGCGGGCATTGGTCAGCATTAGGCATTATTCAACACAATAACGTGACAAGCCTAGATACGGGCTGTTTATGGGGTGGTCAATTGAGTGCGGTTTGCATAGAAACGGGCGCTATTACACAGGTGCAACACGATGCGAGAGATAAAGTATTAAGCTAGTTTAGCCACAATTGAGTCATAAGCAGCTTGGGTTAGATACCGTCTATCTTTGTCTGACGTCTTGATTGGTTTTAAAAAATGCAATTCTACCGTTGCATTTTTTTGCTTAATGATAAGACGCATTGATTCAATTAAACTAATTTCGCCGGCATAAGCCATATTGGCGTTCATGCTGCCATCCATATTCACATAGCGAATGGCTACTGGCCAAATCAGGCTTTTAGCATTGATTGCCGCTTGCAGCACACTGCTTTTAAACGGCAGAACTTGCTTGCCATCTGATGTGGTACCTTCTGGAAAAAAACATAAATTATCACCGTTTAGCAAACTTGCTACCGTGATATCGACAATTTTAGCTGCCTCATGACGTTTACTTCTATCAATAAATAATGCATTGGCTTTTTGCGCTAAATAACCAAATACAGGCCAGCTGCTAATTTCAGATTTAGCAATAAAACGTAAGGCTATTTTACTATTGAGCGCGTGGATATCTGACCAAGAAACGTGATTAGCCACAAACATAACGCCTTTTGTCGTGTCAGGTGGACAATCACCAAAAGTGAATACATTAATATGAAACGCGCGCAACAAGCCGCCACACCACCATTTAATTAGCGCTAATTTTGCGCTTTTACCCAATAAGGGTAGAAAAACGGATGCGATAATTAAACCGAGAATAGTATGTAAAAAAATACGGGAAATACGGTAAATTTGTGTGTTTAAGCTGGCGTGATGCAAATTATTTCAAGAAATGCGAGGCATATCGTCCATTAATTTTTGATAACGGTAACATTACCAGCATATCGGCTGTATTGAAATAGGCGTCCCACGCTGGTTCGCCACAAATATAAGCGCCTAATCTTAAATAGCCTTTAATTAATGGCGGACACACAACTTGCGCATGTTGATTTAACGCATGAATTGGCAATGCTGTACGTGGAAAAACACGATATTCGGACGGTGATAAATAGTCATCTTTCAACTTGTTGTACAAACTGGCCGCCATGTGTCCACCGTCACAAATAGGTACGCTGCCACAACCAATCATATATTCGTAATGATGCATTTGCATATACTTGGCTAAACCCGACCACAACATTGCAATGGTGCCGCCGTTACGATAGTTTTGATGCACGCATGCGCGACCTACTTCAACAGTACTGCTAAATAGATGGGATAAACGGGTTAAGTCAAATTCGCCAGCGGAGTAATAACCACCAGCCTCATTCGCTTTTTGTGGGCTTAAAATGCGGTAAGTACCAATTACTTGATGGGTAATTGTTTCGCGGACTAATAAATGCGCGCAAAATGCATCGAAATCATCAACATCCAAACCATCTGCGCCATTGAGTTGCGCGCCCATTTCTTCTGCAAAAACTTTGTAGCGTAGGCGTTGCGCTTCTGCTACTTCTGCTGGGTTGCGGGCTAAGCTAATGCTTAAGCCTCTTGGCTGCTTGTTTGGTTGTAATGCTAATTGCAGAACTGTTTTATTGTCAAACATAACATCGCTCCAATAATTGGTAAGATGTTATGTGCTTATTATGAATGAATCATGAAAGTTAAATGACTAAACAGTGACAACCTAAATATGGCATTACGCCAGCGTAGATTGTTCTAACAAGAACTGTTTATTTTAATGTGAAACGCGAGAAGTATCAGCATTCTCAACAATACGTACGCGGTCACCAGGTTTGAATTGCTCATCAGCCTCTTGCACAATCGCAATCATTGCGCCGCCATCTAACTTAACGGTAATTTCTAGCCCATCTTTTCGGGTAATGCCTTCTTCTGCCGCTGAGCCCGCCAAGCCGCCAACAACCGCCCCTATTACCGCTGCAATTGCACTGCCGCGGCCACCACCAATTGAACTACCCGCAATGCCACCAACCGCACCACCAGCAATAGTACCAACAGGCGATTTTGTGCCTTCTAGTTTAACAGTGCGTACACTTTCAACGACGCCAGTGCGAACCGTTTGCACTTTTCTGGCATCATCTCGCTTGTAAACGCTACCAGAATTAGAGCTAGCACACGCCACACTCAATATTGCTAAAAAAGTAATCACTAATAATTTTGAAATGCGTGTCATTTTATTCCTTTAATCAGCTTTGTTACAGCCGCCATATTAATCATATAGATTACGTTAACCCCTATTTGGTTGCATCTAACGTGATGACTTAATGCGTATTTAAAGCTAACTTTTCTTGTGTAGTCAGTTGCTCTTTAGAAACCTCAGATATCAGTGCTTGTGCGTATGTATTCTCAATTTCTATTCGCGTTGGGCAGTGATTTTGACCGCCACGACTCGCAATTTTTATAGCGCCCATGGTTGAGGCTAATCTGCCGCATGTCATCCAATCCCAATTGTTGGCAATGCCATACAATAAACCAGCACGATAGGCATCCCCACAACCAGTTGGGTCAACAATCTTTTCTGCCTTAACGCACGGAATCTCAAATCGTTGACCATCTGCGTAGATGTGTGAACCTTTGCTGCCCAAAGTGACAATCAGCGCTTTTACTTTCGATGCCAGTGCATCTAAACTTAAGCCGGTTTTATCTTGTAAAACTTGTGCTTCATAATCGTTAACCGCTATATAGGTCGCCATTTCTATAAAGTACAGCAAATCTTCACCATTAAACATCGGCAAACCCTGGCCTGGGTCAAACATAAAGGGAATGCCTGCCTCAAAGCATTCTTTTGCATGCGCAAACATCCCATCGCGACCATCTGGCGCAATAATCGCCAAGCTTACCTCTTGAGCATCTTTAACGCTGTTTTGATGCGATTCCACCATCGCCCCTGGGTGAAATGCGGTAATTTGATTGTCATCGATATCGGTCGTAATAAATGCTTGAGCAGTAAAACTGTTGGCAATGGTTTTGACGTGGCTGAGGTTTACATTATTTTTACTTAACCACTCATGATAAGTAGAAAAATCTTCACCAACTGTAGCCATAATCAGTGGTTTACCTTCTAGCAATTGCAAGTTATAGGCAATATTGCCAGCCGTGCCGCCAAACTCTTTGCGCATTTCTGGCACATAAAAAGCCACGCTTAAGGCATGAATCTTATCAGGCAAAATATGGTTTTTAAATTGATCTTGGAACACCATGATGGTGTCAAAAGCGAGTGAACCGCAAATCAGCGTATACATAACAATACCAATATTTTAAAACGCTATTATCTTAGCGCAAGCAGTCACTAGGCAAGGGGAGATTGACTACGTGACATTACAAACAGAAAACTTAAGTGAAAATTAGTGTTAACTATTTGATTGTCATTATGAATTTAACTGCATTAGGATTGTTTAATTGCACCATCGATTAAAATTTTAGCGGCTTTTTTGGCATATTTAATCGCACCAGAACCACGTTTCATTTGCTCAGCCTGCGCAGCACCTTCAAACAATAATGATAGCTGCAAGGCTAAACCATCTGAATCTTTAATATGGGCATCAGCCGCTAATTTGCTAATAAACAGTCTGAATTCGCGCGATTGCAGCGAGGATAATTTGTGAATGGCATTTTCTTCGTTAGGAAACTCGGCGGAAGCCTTAATAAAACCAATACCAATAAATGCCGAGGAATTGACCCATTCTTCAATATAATCAAATAATAATTGGATTTTGTCAGATGGCTTTTTGGCGTTTGAGTTGAGTTTTTCATCTAGCCAGCTTTGAAAATCTTGCTGACTTTTTTGCAGCACTTCAATAATCAACTGTTCTTTAGTATGAAAGTATTTATACAGCGTCATTTTAGTAGTGCCTGCAACAGCCACGATTGTATCTACCCCAGTTGAATTAATGCCACGGGTATGAAATAAATCGGTTGCAACGAGTAAGATTTTATCTTTTAAAATGCTCATGCAATTGAGTATAGCATGAGATTAATTGGCTTGTGTAAATATACTTACAAGTAATATTAATGAATTAATCTATATATTTAAGTTGTTAATAATAATAATAAAATTAGTTGAGAATATTAAAAAAAATCTATAAAATTATACAGAACGGTATATATCCGTCACTTGGTGTAAATACAAACTAATTATTCAAAAAGGGATTGAAAATGAATCAGTTGTGGAATGTTTCTATATTAATGGCTGCGCTAGCTTTCACAGGCTGCGCGACAATGCATACAGACAAAGCGGCAAATTTGGCGGTGGTAGAAAAGGTAACGATTAATGCTTCTGCAGCTAAAGTGTGGGAAAAAGTAGGCAATTTTGGTGACTTAGGTGCTTTTCACCCAGCAGTTGCAAAAACTGAAATTAAAAGTGGTGTTAACAACACAAAAGGTGCCGTGCGCTTGCTAACCTTAGGCGATGGTGGCACTGTGAACGAAACTTTAACTGCGTACAGTTCCTCTGACATGCGCTATGCTTACATTATTAATGAAAGTGTATTACCAGTGAGCCATTATTCAGCAAAAATTGACGTAAACCCAATTAGTGCTAACGTAACTGAGGTAGTTTGGAGTGCAAATTTTGCACGTAAAGATCCGTCAGCTACGCCCGCTAAAGGTAAAGATGATGCAGCTGCAATGAATACTATCACTGCGGTGTTTCGTGGCGGTCTAGATAATCTGAAAAAAATCTCAGAATAAAATTGTTTTAACTACATAAGCCCGAGCGCGTAAGTGCGCTAGGCGTTAACAAAATAGCTGGCTGCGATTCATTTTGCAGCCAGCTTTTTTGTTTAATTAATTTTATAAAAGATTTAACCTTTAGAGTTAGCCATCAGCATTGGCGTGTAATTGCAACGTACCATCTGTAACATTTTGTGTACCAATTTTTGGTCTTCTAGATTAGTTGAAATTTGGCCTTCAACAATATTTTGAAAATATACTTTTTTATACGAATCAGGCAGTTGAATTGCCTCAATCAATTGGCAGTTGCCATTGCGCATTTGGTTAATTTGCGCAATTAAAGCAGAGGTTTGTTCTGCACTGGCAATCAAGTTAACATTTGAGGCTGGGTTAAGTTCAGCATATGCCATTTTTGGCACAACAACAGCGTTGGTTTGATTAAATAAAAATAAGCTCGATATAATAACGACAGCGCCTAAAAAGCTGGCAGCAACTGCAAAAGCGGATGTTTTGCTCATGCGATATTCTGAACTGGTTTGCGCCAGTATTAATGCTTTAGCTGCATTTTTTGCATGAATTAAACTAGAGGATTGTTCAGCAGAATAATGAATCTCAACGCTTGCATTGAGTTTTTCTTGGCTAGCCGCAATCGCCATAAAATACAGCTGGCTGGCGAGCATCTCGGGCATTGCTGCACCTGCTTTAGCGGCTTCTAAGGTTAAAAAATCTTGTAATTTGTGATGAGTGCATTCTACATTTTCTAGTGTTTGCTGGCGCAAATGTTCGCGTACTACAGGTGCATCTAACCAATCGTCAAGAATATCAAACAGGTTTAAAAGTCTTAGGCTAGGTTTAGCGCTCGATTTTTTTAACATATAAATGAGCCAATCAGAGTGCAGCAAATTTACATCAAGATTACGCATGACTAACCTTAAAAATTCAAAATTAGAACGGTTTTACAACAACCAAAATAACGATTGCAATGAGTATAAGCACAGGCGCTTCATTAAACCAGCGATACCACACGTGACTGTGTGTATTGCTTGCAGATTTAAAATCACGCATTAGCTTACCACAATAAGCATGATAAGCAATTGAACTGGCAACCAACGCCAGCTTGGCATGTAGCCATGCGCCAGTAATACCGTAGCCCAACCACAGCCATAAACCGAATACTAAAGCTAGCACTGCAAGTGGCAACATAAAGCGATACAGTTTGTGTTCCATCAAGCTTAAACGCTCTAAAGTTGCTGCGTCATTTACCATGGCATGATTCACAAATAACCGCGGCAAATAAAATAAACCCGCAAACCAGCTGGTGACAAAAATGATATGCAAAGCTTTAATCCACAGCATTATTTTGCTAATTCTTTGTCTAGTAATTGGGTTAACTTAACAAAATCTAGCTCGCCAATCGTGCGTTGTAAACGTTTGCCTTGCTTATCAAAAATATAAGCAGTGGGCGTCAAATTAACACCTCCAAATGCTTGTGTAATTTCTGATAAACCATCGTGCATAACAGGAAAAGGCAGAGATTTTTGGCGGGTGTAATTCAGTACTTGCGCAGGTGGATCGTATGGCATCGCTACGGAAATAATTTCAAAGCCTTTATTTTTATAGGTATTATAAGTGTTCACTAAAGCGGGCATTTCTTTAATGCAACCAGGGCAATCAGTCGCCCAAAAATTAATCAACACCACTTTGCCTTTTAAATCTGCCATGTTGATTTTTTTACCTTCAATGGTGGTAAAGGTGACGTTAGGTGCTTGTGAACCGCTGCTCAAACTTAATCCTAAAAATAGTAATAAAGCCATAATGGCAAAAGGGATGGCTATTTTTTTAATGGTGAACATCTTATAATTTTAACGCGTTTTGCGCATAATTGTTATCAATAAGCATAGAACGCTTGTCGCTATTAGGTGGTCTACTGCATGTTATAATTAACTACTCAATTTAGCCAATTTTATCCGTTAAGTTAATTCAATTATTAAGACAAACAACCTTAGATGAACGCACCTATTCCAGCCAAACTTTTAGAAGCTGAACCAATTCCCGCAGCGCGCCTGCGCGAAATTCCTTATAACTACACCTCATTTTCAGATCGCGAAATTGTGGTTCGGTTTTTGGGTGAGGAAATTTGGACTGTTTTAAATGAACTGCGCGGCGAGCGCAAAACTGGCCGCAGTGCGCGCATGTTGTTTGAGGTATTAGGTGATTTATGGGTAGTCAGTCGTAATCCGTATTTGCAAGATGATTTACTAGATAACCCAAAACGGCGCAAAGCGATTATTGATGCGCTTTACCATCGTATTAAATCTATTGATGAGCGCAATATAAATGGCGACAGCAGCGGTAATGAAAAAGTACAGAAATTAGTCAATGCTGCAACCAAAGCCATTGAAAAATTTGCAGAAGACTTTCGTCAAACCTATGATTTGCGCAAGAAAACATTAGCCAAATATAGCAAAATTACGCGCAAAGATAATATTCAGTTTGATGGCCTAGCGCGCGTTTCTCACGTCACCGATGCCACCGACTGGCGGGTGGAGTATCCGTTTGTAGTGCTTAATCCAGATACTGAAATTGAAATAGCGGCGTTGGTGAAAGCCAGTATTGAACTGGGATTAACAGTGATTCCACGCGGGGGCGGAACGGGCTACACAGGCGGTGCAATTCCGCTAACGCCATTGTCTGTGGTCATTAATACTGAAAAACTAGACCAACACACCGGCGTGCAAATGCGCACATTACCTGGTGTAGCCAGACAGGTAGCAACTATAGAGTGCGGTGCGGGTGTTGTAACGCGGCGTGCGATGGAAGCAGCAACTGAGGCTGGTTTAGAGTTTGCATGCGATCCCACATCAGCAGATGCCAGTTGTATTGGCGGTAATGTAGCTATGAATGCAGGCGGTAAAAAAGCTGTGCTATGGGGTACTGCGTTAGATAATTTGGCTTCATACCGCATGGTTACGCCTGATGCGACTTGGATTGAAGTTGAACGTCTAGAGCATAACTTGGGCAAGATTCACGATATTGCCATGGCGCGTTTCAAAGTCAGCCGTTTTGATATGGATATGAAAACGCAGCTTGGCGAACCTGAAATTCTAGAAATTGCTGGTCCTAGCTTTCGTAAAGTTGGGCTTGGTAAAGACGTTACCGATAAGTTTTTAAGCGGCTTGCCAGGGATTCAAAAAGAGGGTTGTGACGGTTTGATTACCAGCGCCACCTTTATTTTGCACCGTATGCCCAAATATGTGCGCACGATTGCACTGGAATTTTTTGGCAATGTGTCTCATGCTGTGCCTGCTATCGTGGAGATTAAAGACTACTTAGATGCGACTGCCAAAGGCTTGAGTAATGGCCAAGGGCCTGCCGTCATCATGGCAGGTTTAGAGCACATGGATGAGCGCTACATTAAAGCCGTTGGCTACGCCACCAAAGCGGCTAGACAGCAACGCCCAAAAATGGTTTTGATTGCGGATATCGCCTCTGATGATGAAAACGCAGTGGGCGAAGTAGCGTCTGCAATGGTGCGTATGTGTAATGCTAAAAACGGTGAAGGTTTTATTGCAGTTTCAGCAGAGGCACGCAAAAAATTCTGGTTAGATCGCGCACGCACCGCCGCCATCGCCAAGCATACTAATGCCTTTAAAATCAACGAAGATGTGGTGATTCCGCTACCAAAGCTGGGCGATTATTCTGACGGTATTGAGCGCATTAATATTGAGCTTTCTATTGATAATAAGCTTAAGTTGGTGGATGCTCTAGAAGCTTTTATGCAGACAGAATTGCCGCTGCAAGCCGATGAAGATGGCAATGCGGATGCAGAAATGGTGCATTCTAAGCAGTTAATGGCGTTGCAATTGCTGCGCGACTTGCGTGCAAAATGGCGTTTAATTTTAAATACGTTAGATAAGCCAGTAAGCGTATTAGGTGAGCTTGGCAAGCCGTATAGTCAATACGAAAATGTATTCCGCGCAGTGCAATCTTACGATTTACGCATCTCTTGGAAGCGTGAACTGAAACGCCCGATGGCGGAAATTTTTGCAGGTCGTGAGTATCAAAAAATCTTGGCGCGTTTAGATGAAATTCATAAATCCGTATTGAAAAGCCGCGTCTTTATTGCCTTGCATATGCATGCGGGCGATGGCAATGTACACACCAATATCCCTGTTAACTCTGACGATTACGGCATGATGAAGCAAGCACATGATGCGGTAGACCGCGTGATGGCGCTGGCTAAAGGCTTAAATGGCGTGATTTCTGGTGAGCATGGTATTGGTATTACCAAAATGGAATATTTAGACCAAGCTACGATTGATAACTTTACCGCTTACAAAAATAAAGTTGACCCAAATGGTCACTTTAATAAAGGTAAATTATTGGCAGGTTCTGGACTTGATAACGCCTACACGCCAAGCTTTGGCTTGTTAGAGCAAGAATCTATCATTATGGAGCAATCTGCCATTGGTGAGATTGCGGATGACATCAGCGATTGTTTACGTTGCGGAAAATGTAAGCCTGTGTGTACAACGCATGTGCCGCGTGCGAATCTTTTGTACAGCCCGCGTAATAAGATTTTAGCGACATCCCTATTAATTGAAGCTTTTTTGTACGAAGAACAAACACGTCGCGGTATCTCACTCAAACATTTTGATGAATTCAATGACGTAGCCGACCATTGTACGGTCTGCCATAAATGTTTAAATCCTTGCCCTGTAGATATTGATTTTGGAGACGTATCTATCAAAATGCGCAATTTCTTGCGTGTGCAAGGTAAAAAACAGTTTAACCCTGGCACTGCTGCGGGCATGTGGTTTTTAAATGCCAAAGACCCTGCCACGATAAAGTTTATCCGTACAACCATGATTGGTTGGGGATTTAAAGCGCAAAATATCGCACACTTTATTGCAAAAAAATTCGGTTTGCTAAAAGATAAAATTCGTCCACCCGCAACTGTTGGTAAGCCAGAAATCAAAGCGCAGGTCATTCACTTTATCAATAGGCCGATGCCAAGAAAAATGCAATCTAAAACCTCACGCGCTATGCTAGGTGTAGAAGATAACAGCATGATTCCTGTCATTCGCAATCCGCAAAAAGTAACAGAAGATTCTGAAGCGGTATTTTACTTTCCAGGTTGTGGCTCAGAGCGCTTGTTTTCAAATGTGGGTTTAGCCACGCAAGCCATGTTGTATGAGGTAGGTGCCATCACGGTATTGCCGCCTGGCTATTTGTGTTGCGGCTACCCACAAACATCAGCAGGCAATCACGATAAAGGCCAAGAAATCACCGCAGATAATCGTGTATTGTTCCACCGCGTGGCTAATACCTTAAATTACTTGGATATTAAAACCGTGATTGTGTCTTGCGGTACCTGTATGGACCAGCTGCAAAAATATGAATTTGAGAAAATATTCCCCGGCTGCAGGCTGCTAGATATACACGAATATCTGATGGAAAAAGATATGCGTTTGCAAACAGTGACGGGTACGCGCTACATGTACCACGACCCATGCCATAGCCCCATGAAAACCTATAAGCCGATGGAAGTGACTAATAAGTTAATGGGGCAAGATGTGCAATTGAATGACCGCTGTTGTGGTGAAAGCGGCACGTTCGCCGCTGCGCGCCCCGATATTGCCACGCAAGTTAAATTCCGTAAGCAAGAAGAGCTAGAAAAAGGCATGCACAAAATGGGGTTGACGGTTGGCAAGCCTGAAGAAAATGTGAAAATTCTCACCAGTTGCCCAAGCTGCTTACAAGGATTGGCACGCTATGGCGATGATACGGGTATTGAAGCAGATTATATTGTGGTAGAAATGGCAAAGCATATTCTGGGTGAAAACTGGATGCAAGAGTATGTGGAGCGTGTCAATAATGGTGGCATTGAGAAAGTTTTATTGTAAATTTGCGCCTAAATACTGCAATAATTAATCAGTAGAACAGAGGTTTTTCAAGCAGCCTGCAAAGCTTCTGTTAGTAATGCGTTATTAACTACGCCTAAATTCTTAGATTTATCTTGTAAGCACAGACTTGCTAAGTGGCTGTTGTGCTTAAAGCGCGCGCGGCGAAAAATGTGCATAAACTATGATGAGTTAACTCGCTTTTTTCTAGTAAAATCCCAGCATGAAAAACTTTTACGCAACAATGATTCTGTTGCTATTTTTTTGCCAATCGCAGGCAATTCTTGCGGCAACGCTGGTGGGCTGGGCGGAGATGCCCATGCATACTTATGCACAGGGGCCAACTGCCGGGCAGTTTAATTATGGTGGCGATGTATCAAAAAATAAGCAGGTAGTTCAGGGTTTTTCGGCTGTATTGCAATCCGATGCAGAAAATCATTTTTATTTTTTAACCGATAATGGTTTTGGAAAGCGAAACAATTCTGCGGATGCGCTGCTTAGGTTGTACGAGGTGCACCTTGATTTTCGTACAAACCGCCAAAACAGTGATGCGGTAACACCACGGCGTTTTATAAATATTAAAGACCCCGACCGAAAGTTAACTTTCAGAGTACAGGCGGATTACAGCCATTATTATAATGACCTGCGTAACCCCGCGGTTGATAAAAATATTAGCAAAAATAAGTGGTTAACTGGCGCGGATATAGACCCGGAGTCTGTACGTCTGGATAAAAATGGCAGTTTTTGGCTGGGAGATGAGTTTGGGCCATTTCTCATCAAGCTAGACGTAAGCGGCAAAGTGTTGCGCTCAGAAATTGCTTTACCAGATGTTATATCCGTAGATTACCCCAATGCCAGTACTGCTACTAAAGCGAATCTAGATTCCACCGCTGGCTTTGAAGGCATGGCAATTAACCCCTCTGGCGATATGCTCTACCCCATGCTGGAAGGCACTGTATTTGGCGACCCAGAAAAAACCTTAAGAATTTACCAATTTGATGTGAACACTGAGCGATATACAGATGTGCTATATCGCTATCAATTAGACGAACAAGCGACCAGTATTGGCGATTTTTTTGCGGTTAACGACCATGAGTTTTTGGTAGTAGAACGCAATGCAGCCACAAAACCGGCAGACAAGCCATGGAAGAAAGTTTATCGGATTGATATCAGGCAGATAAATAGTGAAAACTTGCTGCAAAAGCAAGAGTTGGTTGACCTGATGCAATTGCAAGACCCGTATGATTTGAACAACGATGGCCATTTGACCTACGCCTTTGCTTATTCACACATTGAAAACTTATTAATTGTGGATAAGGATACCTTGCTGCTTGCTAACGACAACAATTATGCTGGGCGCACCTACTTTATTAAAATTAAGCTAGATAGCGAATTGAATTTAGCCAGTTTTAGCCAGCCAACTATCCATAAGAATGATTGGTTAAACATTAGACCACAAGCTCTTGGATTTAATTTTGGCGACCATAGTTTGTTTGGCTGGGCGACAGTGCTGCTGTACTTTGTGTCTGCCATCAGAACCGGCTTTAAAGCCAAGCTTAACTATTACAATAAAGAGAACTGCTACTTCTGGCTAAGCTTAACCGTATTATTAATTTTTCTTGGTTTAAATAAGCAGCTAGATTTGCAATCTAACTTAACAGATTGGTTGCGAACATCGGCAAAGCGCCATGGCTGGTACGAGCAGCGCAGAGCCTATCAATCCTTATTTTTGACCATTACCGGATTGGCTATCCCCATTTTACTGCTTTCCTTACGCGTTTTTTTATATCACTCATGGCAACGCTACAAACTCACTTGGGTCGGTATTGTATTACTACTTATTTTTATTACGGTCAGAGCTGCTTCTTTTCATCATGTGGACATTATTTTTTACCAAACAATCGGTAGCCTTCGCTATTATCAAGCCCTAGAGCTATTGGCGATCAGCCTGATTATTGTAAGTACTTTTTTTGAAAACAAGCAAGTCAACCTTGCGAACAAGTCCTATACTGCAACCAATACCATTGTGTATATTGATGCGGAAGGTGATGCGGTTTTTTGCCCCAATTGTGGTCAAAAACCTTTAGCGCAAGCCTTGCCTGGACGCAAATTCAAGTGTAAGGCATGCCAGCACATATATGAAATACGTTTTTCGCAGGATTTAACTGATTAGCTTTCTGAATTGAAAGTGATGAATATATTGTGAATTTATACCACCTAGCCCAATTTTTATTGTTTCAACTGGATGCCGAAAAAGCACATGATGTGACACTGGCCAGCTTGAAATGGGCTGAAAAAACAAATGCGCTTAGTTTGTATCCCAAACCACCCATATGTGCGCCTCGCCATGTGATGGGCATTCAGTTTCCTAATCCCGTTGGTTTGGCGGCGGGGTTGGACAAAAACGGCGCCGTGATTGACGGCATGGCCGCATTGGGGTTTGGTTTTATTGAGATAGGCACCGTCACGCCGCGTCCGCAATCAGGCAACCCCAAGCCTCGTTTGTTTCGCGTTACGCAAGCGCAGGGTGTGATTAACCGCTTTGGCTTTAATAATTTAGGTGTCGATAATTTAGTTAACAACGTAAAAGCAGCAAAATTTCAGGGCATTTTGGGTATTAATATTGGCAAAAATGTGGATACACCTATTGAAAACGCCGTGGATGATTATTTAATTTGTATGCAAAAAGTGTATCAATATGCGAGTTATATCACGGTTAATATTTCGTCACCCAACACTAAAAATTTACGCGCGCTGCAAGAAAAACAAGCGCTATCTAGTTTGCTTGCGCGTTTGAAATTAGAACAAAGTAAACTAGCGCAACAATATGCTAAATATGTACCCATTACGCTAAAAATCGCGCCCGACTTAAGCCAAGAACAAGTGATTGAAATTGCCGATTTATTAATGATACACAGAATAGATGGTGTAATTGCTACCAATACGACGCTGGCGCGCGACGCAATTAAAGGCATGAACAATGCCGACGAAACCGGTGGTTTATCTGGTGCGCCAGTGCGCAATCAATCTACCATTGTCATTCAACAACTTTCAAAGCAATTGCAAGGTGCGCTGCCGATTATTGGCGTGGGCGGCATTTTGAGCGGCGCAGATGCAGTTGAAAAAATAACAGCTGGGGCGAGTTTGGTGCAGGTTTACAGTGGTCTGATTTATAAAGGACCTAAGCTGATACATGAAATTTTTGAAATATTAGGATAATGCAATCAAATACTTAACACTATTTTTTACCTAAAAAATAGTGTTAAGTCGTTTACGTAGGTAAAATGCTGCCCATTCTATATTCATACCGTCGTTGCCCTTATGCCATGCGCGCCAGACTGGCGATTGATGCTGCTGATATTGCAGTTGAATTACGTGAAATATCGCTACGCGATAAACCAAAACACATGTTGCAAGTGTCGCCAAAAGGCACAGTGCCAGTGCTGATACTGCCTAACGGTGCCGTTATTGAGCAAAGTTTAGAGATAATGTGTTGGGCTTTGCAACACAATGACCCACAAAATTGGCTAGATGCAGATTTTGGCAAGATGCAGGCGTTAATCGCTAAAAACGATACGTCTTTTAAAAATGCCTTAGATGGTTATAAATATCCTGAGCGCAATTTACACACTCAAATGCATTATCGCCAGCAGGGTGAGATTTTTTTACAGCAACTAGACAGTTTACTCAATGTACATACCTATCTGCTTAAAGACACCGCCAGCTTGGTTGATATGGCAGTTTTTCCATTTGTGCGCCAGTTTGCGGCGGTTGATTCAGCTTGGTTTGGGGGAGCAAATTATCTCAAGTTAAAAATTTGGCTTGATGCTTTAGTTAACTCCGCATTATTTGAACGTGTGATGCAAAAACAGCCAACTTACATTGCATAAGTTGGCTGTTTTTGCATTAAAGCTACTGTGCCGTTTCTAACAAAGCGTCGCGCGAATGCTTATCTTGACTAAAAACTAGTTCCACTTGTTCGCTGTCATCAATATCGACATGCACCGCGCCACCATTACTCAAACGGCCAAATAACAATTCATCAGCCAAGGCTTTGCGAATCGTGTCTTGAATCAAGCGTGCCATTGGACGTGCGCCCATTTGCGGGTCGAAACCTTTTTTACCCAAGTAAGTTTTAAGCGCATCACTAAACGTCACATCCACTTTTTTCTCATGTAATTGGTCTTCTAATTGCATCAAGAATTTATCCACTACGCGGATAATAATGTCTTGCGATAAGCTGCCAAACGAAACGGTTGCATCTAATCGATTACGAAATTCTGGCGAAAATAAGCGTTTGATATCTGCCGCTTCATCACCTGCTTCTTTCAAATTCGTAAAGCCAATACTGGATTTAGCCAAGTTTTCAGCGCCAGCATTGGTGGTCATGATAATCGTCACATTTCTAAAGTCCGCTTTGCGGCCATTATTATCGGTGAGCGTGCCGTGATCCATGACTTGCAACAGGATATTAAAAATATCGGGATGCGCTTTTTCAATCTCATCCAACAATAAAACGCTGTAAGGCTGTTTGGTGATTGCTTCGGTCATCAAGCCACCTTGCTCAAAACCCACGTAGCCAGGCGGCGCACCAATCAACCGACTTACCGCATGACGCTCCATATATTCACTCATATCAAAGCGAATCAATTCCACGCCCATAATGTAAGCCAATTGCTTGGCGACTTCGGTTTTACCCACACCAGTTGGCCCGCTGAATAAGAAACTACCAATAGGTTTATTGTTTTGACCCAAGCCACTGCGCGCCATTTTAACGGCAGATGTCAGCACTTCAATGGCTTTGTCTTGACCAAAAACCACCGCTTTTAAATCACGCTCTAAAGTTTTTAGCGCACTGCGGTCATCGCTGGAAATATTTTTGGGCGGAATACGCGCAATTTTAGCGACGATATCTTCAATCTCTTTATTGCCAATCACTTTTTTCTGCTTGTTTTTTGGCAAAATGCGCTGCGCTGCGCCTGCTTCATCAATCACATCAATTGCTTTATCAGGCAAGTGGCGGTCATTTATATACTTAGCAGCTAGCTCTGCCGCAGTAGTCAACGCGCTAGCGCTATACTTAACACCGTGATGTTCCTCAAAACGCGATTTTAAACCTTTTAAAATCTCAATGGTTTCAGCAATACTGGGTTCAACCACGTCTACTTTTTGAAAGCGGCGACTTAACGCGTGATCCTTCTCAAAAATACCGCGATATTCTTGATAGGTTGTCGCGCCTATGCATTTAAGTGTGCCATTTGAAAGCGCTGGTTTTAGTAGATTGCTTGCATCCAAAGTGCCGCCACTAGCGGCGCCTGCACCAATTAAGGTATGAATTTCATCAATAAATAAAATCGCATCGGGTTTTTCGGCAAGTTGTTTCATCACCGCTTTTAAGCGTTGCTCAAAATCACCGCGATATTTGGTGCCAGCCAATAGCGCACCCATATCCAATGAATACACGGTTGCGTTTGCCAATACTTCTGGAATTTCTTTTTCTACAATGCGACGTGCTAAACCCTCGGCAATCGCCGTTTTACCTACACCTGCTTCACCCACTAAAAGCGGATTGTTTTTACGGCGACGGCAAAGTGTTTGAATCACGCGCTCGATTTCGGGGCCGCGACCAATTAGCGGGTCAATCTTTCCTGCTGCTACTTGCGCATTTAAATTAAGCGTAAAGTTTTCTAGCGCACCATTTGGCGCAGCTTCTGCTTCAGATTCAATTTCTGCGCCTTCAGGTTTCACGTCGCCTTCTGGTATTTTTGCAACGCCATGCGAAATGAAATTCACCACATCTAAACGTGTGATGCCTTGTTGATGCAAGAAAAATACCGCGTGTGAGTCTTTTTCACCAAAAATGGCAACTAGCACATTGGCGCCAGTGACTTCTTTTTTGCCAGATGATTGCACATGTAACATGGCACGTTGAATCACGCGTTGAAAGCCAAGTGTTGGCTGCGTATCAACTTCATCGGTGCCGTTAACGATTGGCGTGTGTTCTTCAATATAATGATTTAACTCATTACGCAACACATCAAATTTTGCGCCGCATGCGCGCAAAACTTCCGCCGCAGTCGGGTTATCAATCATGGCTAATAGTAAGTGTTCAACCGTAATGAGTTCATGACGTTTTTGTCTTGCGTCCATAAATGCCATGTGCAAACTGACTTCAAGCTCTTGCGCGATCATTTTGTACCAACTTTCATTTACTTTTACATTCACTGCCAGCATTAGCTGGTACTTTTACATTTAATTAAATCTACAATTTTTTTAGTTGCCGCCAGCCTAGGCAGGCTCTATGACACACTGCAACGGATGCTGCGATTCTTTGGCATACGTTAGCACCTGTTTCATTTTAGTTTCCGCGATGTCTTGCGGGTAAACACCACATACGCCAGCACCTTCTGTATGTACTTTGAGCATGATTTGCGTTGCTTGTTCACGAGTTTTATTAAAAAAACGTTCAATCGTTTCAACCACAAATTCCATCGGTGTGTAATCGTCATTCAACAACAACACTTTATACATGGCAGGCAGTTTAGGTTTAACTGCGCTGGGCTTAATTGCAAGGTCTTGGTTAGGGTTTGTATTAGCCATTTGCTACTTTGTTAAATACTTAATTGTATTTTGAGCCGAATGCAGAAAATTTCAAGCCTAATATGCGTAGGGGATTAGAGATTAAACTGAATTAAGGGAATATTTTAACGCTTTTGACGATTCTGTCCTGCGTTTGCATGATTTCTAATCGGTGCGTATTGATTTTAAAACTGGTACCTGGTTCTGGGATATCTTCAAAATATTCGATAATTAAGCCATTTAAGGTGCGCGGGCCATCTAAAGGTAAATTGATATTCAGCTTTTTGTTTAAATCGCGCAATGTACTACTGCCGTCTGCCAGCCAACTGCCATCTGTATTTTGACGATAATGACCAATTCGGCTTGGCGATTGCGTGGTGAAGTCGCCAATCACTTCTTCTAAAATATCTTCTAGCGTCACCAAACCTTTAAATTCGCCATATTCATCTACCACCAAAGCGATGCGTTCTTGATTTTCCTGGAATTGTTGAATCTGTGTGTAAAGCGGTGTTCCAGAAGGAATAAAATAAGGCTCACTCATCATGTCACGTAAGGTTTCTTTACTAGATTCTTGATTTATTTGCGCAGCTTGCTGATAACTGCGCAGTTGATTAATCACTTTGCGCACATGAATAATACCAATAATTTCCTCTGCATCGCCTTCGCGCGCTGGCAAACGTGTGTGATGGCTAGTGGAAATGCGTTGCAAAATATCATCAATCGGCGCGTCAAAATCAATCACCTCAACCATTGTATGCGCTGTCATCACGTCATCTACGGTGATTTTCTCTAAATCAAACAGGTTAAGTAAAATGGTACGATGCTTTTTAGGCATAAAATGGCCAGCATCCGTCACAATACTGCGTAGTTCGTCCATCGTCAGCGATTGTGTACTTTCGCTAAAGTTGATATTCAGCCTAAATAATTTGAGCAAACCTTCTACAAATAAATTGACAAACCAAACAGCTGGGTAGAGCAATTTTAAAAGTGGATATAAAACATAGCTACATGCAATGCCTATTTTTTCTGGGTAGGCCGCCGCAATCACTTTTGGAGAAATTTCACTGAAAACCAGAATGGCGAATGTGACCGCTAAGGTACCAAACATTAACACCCATTCGCCTTCACCAAATAATTCGACGGTAATCACAGCGACAAGTGTTGCCGAAGCGGCATTTGCAAAGTTATTACACAGCAAAATAACACCAAGTAATTTATCGGTTTTTGCCAGCAAAGTATTGGCTAAACGCGCGCCACGATTGCCTTCTTTAACCAAATGCCGCAAACGATAACGGTTAAGCGACATTAAGCTGGTTTCGGCAATAGAGAAAAAACCAGAAATAAGTAGCAGCAAAGCTAGAACGCAAAGCTGTAGGGGAATGGGAATGTTATCCAAGTAGAGTGTAAATCAACAATAAACAGGTAATCAGTTTACCTGTTTATTTATTTAAAAATCAAGCAGTTAAGTATAAGTTTCTTATTGATTAATTATTTATTAACTGGTTGTTAACTTAAGAAATAGCTTCTGAGGTGTTGTCAGCCTCTTTTTTATTGCCGTCTTTCTTGTCAACATCGCCAATTAAGTTGGCACGATTAACACCTAAATACATCGCAATGGGGCAAGCGACCAGCACAGAGGAATAGATACCAAATAAAATACCAATGGTGAGTGCCAACGCAAAGTTATGCAACACTTCGCCGCCGAATAGCAACATAGAGCCGACCATGGTTTGTGTCATTAAATGCGTAATCACCGTACGTGACATGGTGCGCGTGATGGCATTATCAATGACTTGTACCACATTGGCCTTGCGCATTTTACGGAAATTTTCGCGTACACGGTCAAATACCACCACTGATTCGTTTACCGAATAACCTAAAACCGCCAGAATAGCGGCGAGTACTGTTAAGTTAAACTCCCACTGAAAGAATGCAAAAAAACCTAAAATAATCACCACGTCATGCATATTGGCAATAATCGCCGCCACCGCAAAACGCCACTCAAAACGTATCGCCAAATAAGCCATAATACCTACACAAACCAATAGCAAGGCTAATCCGCCACTTGCATATAGCTCATCACCCACTTGAGAGCCGACAGATTCTACGCGGCGCACTTGGGCGCTTGGATCTGCAACTTGTAAAGCTTTAGTCACTGTTTCAGAGAGTTGCGCAATCGACATCTCTTTTTTGAGTGGCAGACGAATCAATACATCGTGGCTGGTACCAAAATTCTGCACGGTGGCATCTTTTAAACCGATTGAATCAACCGCTTCACGAATGTTTTCAATGTTGGCGGTTTGCGGATAATTCACTTCCATTACCGTGCCGCCCGTGAAATCCACGCCGTAATTCAAGCCTTTAGTGCCAAGAAAGAATATCGCTAGCAAAAACGTGATGAGTGATATCGCCGTGGTTAAGCGACCGTAGCTCATAAACGGGATATCTTTTTTAATTCTGAATAATTCCATATTTTGTACTCTAAAAAGGGTTAACTATTGATTAGCGCCACCAACAATATGCGTACTTAAGCTTTGTATATCTGGCCAATTGATAAGTTGCTGACTTTACGACGATAACCATAAATCAAATTGACAATTGCGCGTGATACCAAAACTGCACTAAACATTGACGTTAATATGCCCAGCACATGCACGACAGCAAAGCCTTTAATGGGTCCTGTGCCAAACATAAACAGTGCCAAACCAGCGATTAAGGTCGTTACGTTAGAGTCTAAAATCGTATCGAACGCTCTGTCGTAACCTGCATGAATACTGGCTTGTGGCGTATTGCCATTGCGTAATTCTTCACGAATGCGCTCATTAATGAGTACGTTAGCATCAATCGCCATGCCTAATGCCAACGCAATCGCCGCCAAGCCGGGTAGGGTGAGCGTAGCTTGTAACATAGATAATAGCGCTACCAGCAATAGCAGATTAATGCCTAACGCCAATACAGAAACGCCGCCAAAAACCATGTAATAAATCATCATCATGACCGCAATCGCGGCAAACCCCCATAGCGTGGAATGCACACCGCGCTTGATATTTTCTTCACCCATGCTCGGGCCAACGGTACGTTCTTCAATGATTTCCATTGGCGCCGCCAGCGCACCAGCACGCAAAAGTAGCGCAATGTCTGTGGCTTCTTGCGTGTTATCCATGCCAGAAATCTGCACACGTCCGCCACCAATTTCTTCATTAATCACTGGCGCAGTAATTACTTCGACGCTGCCTTTTTCAATCAGCAAAATTGCCATGCGTTTGCCCACGTTATCACGGGTTACATTTTTAAAAATACCCGCACCGCGACCATCTAAAGTCACATTGACAACCGATCTGCCAGTTTGATTATCCACGCCTGGCCCTGCATCGGTAATGCGATCACCAGTTAGCACCACGTTTTTTTTCACTAAAATAGGGTTGCCATCACGATCTTTATACACCTCATCGCCAAATGGCACTTGGCCTTTGGCTGCGGCTTCCAGTGTCGCTAAATCTTTTTTATCTTCGTCTACCAAACGAATTTCAAGCGTTGCGGTGCGGCCTAAAATCTCTTTGGCTTTGGCGGTATCTTGCACGCCTGGCAATTGCACCACAATACGGTCGAAACCTTGTTGCTGCACGATGGGTTCTGCAACGCCCAGCTCGTTGATGCGATTATGCAAAGTTTGTAAATTTTGTTTGAGCGCAAATTCTTGAATTTTCCGTTTTGCCGCTTCACCGATAGTCGCCGTTAATACTTGCTCTTTACCATCCGTTGAGTCGTTCAGTGTCAAATCAGGATAATCTTTACTCAACACTTTACGTGCGGCTTCTAAGTCTTTTTGTTCACTAAAGCGCACTTCTACTTTTTGGCCTTCGCGCGAAATACCAAAATAATTCACTTTTTCACGACGTAGCGTTGTGCGAAAATCGCCCACGCTACTTTCGGCTGATTTATCTAATGCCGCTTTCATATCTACTTGCAATAGAAAATGCACGCCGCCGCGTAAATCTAAACCCAAATACATGGGTTTTGCACCAATGCTCAACAACCAATTTGGCGTTTGCGATAATAGATTTAATGCAACCGTGTAATCTTTACCTAAATTAGCGATTAGCTTATCTTTGGCTTTAATTTGCGCTTCAGGGTCGGCAAAGCGCACTTTTACGCCATTGGCATCCAAGTAAATACCATTGAAAGGCACGTTGGCTAATGTAAGCGTCGCCTCTACTTTGCTTAATAATGCCGCATCTGCTTTTAAGGATGTTTTGGCGGGGCTTACTTGCACAGCGGGCGATTCACCAAAAAAATTGGGTATGGTATACAGCAGGCCAATCAGAAAAATAAAGCCGATTAAAATGTATTTCCAGGTAGGGTAGCGGTTCATAAATGCGGCTCAAAAATACTAAAAATGCACATTAAATTAAGTGACAATTTTAGTTTAAGTAAAGTGATTAGGTTAAAAAGTTAACACTTTTAAATGGTTAAGTTTTATTAAAACAGCTAGATGCAAACGTTTATAGCGTTTAATTGACAATTAAATACCTTTAATCGTGCCCGGCGGTAATAATGTTTGCACAGCGTGTTTTTGTACATGAATAGTGGTATTGCTCGCAATTTCAATGCTCACAAAGCTATCGCCCACTTTGCTTATTTTGCCAACCACACCGCCAGTAGTCGCCACTTCATCGCCAGCTTTTAAGCTTTCAATCATGGCTTTTTGCTGCTTGGCTTGCTTCATTTGCGGACGAATGAGCATAAAATAAAACAAAGCGAAAATGATTAAAATCGGTAAAAAACTCATTAAATCGCCACCTGGACCAGGCGCTGCGTATGCATTGCTAATAAACATAGTTAATTTTCCTAATGAATGGATATCATAATTTTTTGAATATATGATTTTAACATACACTATCTTCTTAAGAAGATGAATTTAATACTAGGCGTGTTTGGTGATTTAGTTATCTAAATTAATATAGATACATCTGGTTTAAATTGTATATTTTTTTGCCAAATATGGCGCTTGCATGATTAGTGTGAAGAGTTTTCAGGAGAATTGAAGTGAGTTTTTTTAAACATATAAAAATATTTTTTAAAAGGGTTATACACGGATTAAAACGTTCAAAGATAAAGTACAAAGTCAGTAATAAAGTAGCGACATCTGGCACAGTAAATATTATCTATATCAGCCATGCTGGAAAAAATGTCAGGAGTGGTGGCGATAAAGTAATATACAGGCAATCTGAAGCGATTAATAAACTTGGTCAAGTTGGAATTAGTTCTTTAGTTTTACATGTTGAAAATCCATCCATGCGATTTGATTGGTTTGAGCATGATGTGAGTTTTAAAAAAAATCAAATTTTTAACCCCGGTAATGATTTCGCTGTTATACCTGAAATTATGGTGTTACCACACGCTAAGATGTTGTCGGATATAGGCGTACGTTACGCGATATTTGTTCAGGGCGGATATATCATGGATGCTTATTCTCAGCATTTCGATGAATTGGCATTAGCTTATAAAAATGCAGCGCTTATTCTTGCTATTTCAGATGATACAGCTGATTGCATAGCGACTGCTTATCCATGGGCAGCCGATAAAATAATCAGAATTTTTTATTCTATTGATGCGACTAAATTCAAATCTTCGCAAACTAAGGAGAATTTAATCACCTATATGCCTAAAAAATTAGCAAGGCATAGTCACTTGATTAAGTTTTTTATCAATCAACGATTGCCTGCAGATTGGCACTTTAAAGCATTACATGGATTGGATGAAAATGGTGTAATTCAATTGCTAGGCAAATCAAAAATATTCCTTTCTTTAAGTGAGTTAGAAGGTTGGTCAATGCCTCCTGTAGAGGCGGCATTATGCGGTAACCATGTCATAGGCTACACAGGAGAGGGAGCGAAAGAGTATTGGAAGGCACCAATATTTACTGAAATATACTGTGGCGATATTAAAAAATTTGTTAATACAATATTGATGAAAATTGAACAGTTGAACAGCGCTTCCAGTGATGTCAGCTTTGATGCATCAAGAACTAAATTGGTTGAGAAATATTCAAAAATTGCTGAAAAACAGAGTTTAATAAGCTTTTTAAATAGGGTAGGAACAATCTTAAATAATGAAAGCAATCAAATTTAAGTCGGACGTCTAATCCTAAAAGTATTACGTTTGTTCAAAAAATCTATTTTGAAGTTTTCAAAATTGCCATTCTCAATCGCGCCGCGCATGCCTTGCATTAAAGTCTGGTAATAATGCAGATTGTGGATGGTGTTTAAACGCGCACCTAAAATCTCGCCGACTTTGTGCAAATGGTGCAAATAAGCGCGGGTAAAGTTTTTGCAGGTGTAGCACGCACAGTCGGCATCCAGCGCTTGTGTGTCTTGTTTATAAAAGGCGTTTTTAATTTTAATATCGCCATATTGGGTAAATAGCCAGCCATTACGCGCGTTGCGGGTTGGCATCACGCAGTCAAACATGTCCACGCCATTTGACACGGCAGCGACTAAATCTTCTGGCGTGCCCACGCCCATTAAATAACGCGGTTTATGTTGCGGCATGTTGGGGGCGGTATGCGCCAAAATGCGTAGCATATCCTCTTTGGGTTCGCCCACAGAAAGGCCACCAATGGCAAAGCCGTCAAAATTGATATCGACTAAACCGTTTAAAGAAACGTCGCGTAAATCTTCAAACATGCCGCCTTGAATAATGCCAAAAAGCGCATTGGTGTTGCCCTGATGTGCATCCTTACTGCGTTTAGCCCAGCGCAAACTCAGCTGCATAGAATCGTTGGCCTCTTTGTGCGTGGCCGGGTAGGGCGTGCATTCATCAAAAATCATCACGATATCGGCATTCAATACTTTTTGAATGCGCATGGATTCTTCTGGCGTTAAAAAGCAAGTGTCGCCATTGATGGGCGATTTAAACTTAACGCCTTGTTCTGAAATTTTGCGCATGGCGCCCAAACTCCATACCTGAAAACCGCCAGAATCGGTCAAAATCGGCTTATGCCAACCCATAAATTGGTGCAAACCACCATGCGCAGCAACCACTTCTAAACCCGGACGCAACCACAAATGAAAGGTATTACCGAGCACAATATGCGCGTCAATCTCGCTTAACTCTAATGGCGACATGGCTTTTACTGTGCCATAAGTGCCAACTGGCATAAACGCAGGCGTTTGCACATCGCCATGCGCCAAATGCACGGTGCCACGACGCGCTAGACCATCGGTTTTGTGAAGGGTGAATTGCATAATTAAACCTAAACTCAAGCATTAATTTTAAGCCGCGATACTAACATACCAGCGCACTTAGCTTAAAATGGCGCAATAAAGCGTTTGCATGGCTGCGATATTGCAAAACTTAACCCATAAAAAGGGTTAAGTTTTTAATTATAACGAGCAAAACCAACATGCTTTGCTATACTGAACATTCATTTTATTAGCAGGCTAACCATTATGGCTATTGTTAAATCACGCGCAACGCGCAAACCAGTCGAAGCATTAAAATCACGCGGCATTTATTTGCTGCCTAATTTATTTACTTCTGCCGCTTTATTTGCGGGCTTTTACGCCATTGTGCAAGCCATGAACTTTAACTTTGAGCAATCTGCGATTGCCATTTTTATTGCCATGGTGATGGACGGTTTGGATGGCCGCGTCGCGCGTATGACCAATACCACCAGCGCATTTGGTGCAGAGTACGACAGTTTGTCCGATATGGTGTCTTTTGGCGTAGCGCCAGCGTTAATCATGTATGTTTGGGCACTCAAACCGATGGGAAAACTAGGCTGGATTGCCGCATTTATTTACTGCGCCTGCGCAGCGTTAAGGTTAGCGCGTTTTAATACCAAGTTAGAAGACGAACATCAAGATAAACGCTACTTTCAGGGCTTGCCAAGTCCTGCAGCTGCGGCGTTGTTGGCCGGTTTTGTGTGGGTTTCGTACGAATATAATGTGGATGGACGCGAAATATTTTTTGGCGCGATTCAAATTAAATGGTTGGCATGGGGCTTAACAGTATTTGCGGCAGGCAGCATGGTAAGCGATCTTAAATTTTACAGTGCAAAAGATGTTAACTTGAAAGAAAGCGTACCATTTGTGGCTATTTTAGCCATTGTCATGGCATTCGTTTTAGTTTCATATAGCCCGCCAGAAGTGCTGTTTACGGTGGTTTTGGTCTATGCGTTATCAGGCTATTATTTATGGGCTAAATCCAGATTAAGTAAAAAAATAAAAATTTAATCACTGTTAACTGCTTGAAAGTTAATCGTTAAATCCCTATACTATTGATATGTTGAATTCATTCACATTTCAAATTACACCATTTCACGCTGGCTTATTATTAAGTCTAGTGCTGCTGCGCTCTACATTTGCGCTACGCTCAGCTTCGCTGCTGCGCGGTAGCGCACACTAAACCTACACCTAAAAATTAAGTTTTTACGCTCGCTGATTTTCTAGTTGGATAATTTCTAACTGGATAGTTAGAAAGGCAGCAGCTAAAATTATTGCAATTGCATTTTGCGGCGTTAAAACGCTTGCCGCAAACATTAGGAATATAAAATCATGGAAACAGTGAACCATAAACCAAACCAAATTATTATTTTTGACACCACTTTGCGTGATGGCGAACAAAGCCCGGGTGCGTCGATGACCAAAGAAGAAAAAATCCGTATCGCCCGTCAGCTTGAAAAATTGGGCGTTAATGTGATTGAAGCAGGCTTTGCCGCTGCCAGCCCAGGGGATTTTGAGGCGATTTCAGAAATCGCCAGAATCATTAAAAACTCAACCGTTTGCTCACTTGCGCGCGCCAGTGAGAATGATGTGCGTCGCGCTGGTGAGGCGATTAAACACGCAGCTTCTGGCCGTATTCATACGTTTATTGCCACCAGCAAAATCCATATGGAAAACAAATTAAGAATGACCGAAGACCAAGTGGTGGAACGCGCTGTGCAAGCTGTGAAATGGGCGTTGGAATATACGCCCGACGTGGAATTTTCTGCCGAAGACGCCGTGCGTTCAGAAATTGATTTTTTAGTGCGTGTGTTTGATGCGGTGATCGAAGCGGGTGCCAAAACCATTAATGTGCCCGATACCGTGGGTTATTCAATTCCTGCGCCATGGGGCGAAACCATGAAGACTTTAATTAGTCGCGTTAAAAACAGTGACCAAGTCGTTTGGAGTACGCATTGCCATAATGATTTGGGCATGGCGGTAGCCAATTCATTGGCCGCAGTAATGGGTGGCGCGCGTCAAGTGGAATGTACGATTAACGGTTTGGGTGAGCGTGCAGGTAATGCCAGTTTAGAAGAAGTGGTGATGGCGTTACGCACACGTAAAGATATTTTTAATTTAGAGACCAGTATTGACACCACGCAAATTGTGCCAACCTCTAAATTGGTTTCCACCATCACTGGCTACCCAGTGCAACCGAATAAGGCGATTGTGGGTGCGAATGCCTTTGCGCATGAAAGCGGCATTCACCAAGATGGCGTTTTAAAACATCGCGAAACCTATGAAATTATGCGCGCAGAAGATGTGGGCTGGAATGCGAACAAATTAACTTTGGGTAAATTATCTGGTCGCAATGCGTTTAGAACGCGCTTGGGTGAATTGGGCATTGAGTTGCAATCAGAAGATGCGATGAACGCCGCTTTTGCGCGATTTAAAAATTTAGCCGATAAAAAATCAGAAATTTTTGATGAAGATTTGCATGCATTGGTGAGTGGCGAATTTGTACACCAAACTAGCGAAAATTATAAATTGGTGTATTTGCAAGTGGCTAGCCAAACCGGCGAAGTGCCACACGCCATGATTACTTTATCGGATAACAGCGTAGAAAAACGCGCCGAAGCCGATGGCGGCGGGCCAGTGGATGCTACGTTCAAAGCGATTGAAAGTATGGTGAATAGCGGCGCTGAGTTGCAATTATATTCTGTGAATAATATTACCAGCGGCACCGATGCGCAGGGTGAAGTAACCGTGCGTTTAGCAAAAGGCGGCCGCATTGTGAATGGGCAGGGCGCAGATACCGATATTGTAGTGGCTTCAGCTAAGGCTTATTTGAATGGATTAAATAAATTGTATTCAAAAAATGAGAAGATGAACCCACAACTTTGATTTTTGGATTTTATTGTGTGTAGTAAATAGCTGAAACTTAAAAACAATTATAAATGGAATCGCATAACGTTTAGTGCGACGCCATTTCTTTACATGGTTTTTAACTAAAAAACGCTAATGATCTTACTGCAACACGAATAGCATGGTTGCATACAGCATTAAGCTGGCACCAAACATTTCCAGGCCTTCTTCTATAGCAACCTCCAGCAGATACCATGTTTTTAGCTCATCTACGTGTAAATATTCATAGCCGATAATTTCGAGTACCACACCGCCCAATAAAAATGCTATTAAGCCAGCGGCAAAAATAGTCAGTTGTTTGCGATAATATTGCCATAAATCCATAATTGAATTTCTGAAAACAAGCATAAAGCTAACCACTAATAACAAATAAACAGGAATCCACAGACCGTTATTGTTTTTGAATCTGGGCAGCCATTCAATTGAGATAAACTGAAAACTTAATTTTTCATGAAAGCTGACCGCCTCATCTAGTGACAAAAATATAAAACCGATAGCCACCAAGCTCAAAAATAGCTGCGAAAAACGTTTGGGCTGAGGTATTTTATAATGACGAATAAGCAATAAAAAACCAACGCAAAAAAGCTGAATGCTTGAAAACCAAGAGGGGAAAGTAAGCTCCCCGTCTAAATCAATGATTTCGTGGGGTTTGCCAAATAACAGAAAAATATGGTTCATCACATAAAATGTGACGATACAAAACTCAATCATGATGAGACTTAAAAAAGCGCACTTAGCATGAACTTTATTCAAGTTAAGAACTAAATTTTGGTCGGACATGATTGTTTCCTTATTTTTACTTATAACTATAATATATGTAAGCAGCGCTCATATGAGCACAATATAATCGTGGCTATACTCAGTATAGCTACTTGCGCATAACTTTTAGAAAATACACGAAAATTTGCTCAAAAATAAAAATCAACTGTTGCTGATTGTCGTAGCACTGTTTTGCACCTACTTTATTTGGGGTTCGACTTACTTAGCCATCAAATTTGGCATTGAAAGTTTTCCGCCATTTTTGATGGCTGGTATACGTTTTGCGGTAGCTGGTGCTATGTTGTATGTGGTCATGCGTTTTCTCGGTTCGCCGAACCCAACCAAACAGCAGTGGCTGGGCGCAATAGCAGTCGGCATTTTGTTGCCTGCGTTGGGTAACGGCACGGTGTGCTATGTGCAGCAAACGGTTTCGTCCAGTGTAGCGGCACTTTCAATTGCTACTGCACCCATCTGGATGGCGATTTTTTCATCGATTTGGGGGCATAAAATCACGCGGCAGGAATGGCTGGGCATTGCGGTTGGTTTGGTTGGTATTGTGCTATTAAATGTGGGTGGCAGTTTGCATGGCCAGTTATTTAGCGCGCTATTGTTGATTTTTGCGGCGGCCAGCTGGTCATTTGGCTCGGTCTGGGGCAAGCATTTAAGCATGCCTTCTGGCTTAATGGCGCCCGCCTGCCAGATGTTGATGGGTGGTATTGCTTTACTCCTATTTAGCGCTTTTCAAGGCGAACAGTATCCAAGCGTGATTAGTGTAAAATCTTGGGCGGCTATGTTGTTTTTAATTGTGTTGGGTTCGCTGGTGGCGTATAGCGCGTATCAATATTTGCTTAAAACGGTGCGCCCGCTTGTTGCCAGCAGTAATACCTTTGTGAATCCAATCGTGGCATTTGCGCTGGGTATTTGGTTGGCAAATGAACAGGTTTCGCCAACTGAGTATACTGCGCTGGCGGTGATTTTAGTCGGTGTATTTTTGGTGCTTACGGCTGGCAATCAGAAATTAGGCTAAAAAAAGTGTTAAGTTGCTTTGTTTTAATCTCTTTTTTACTATTTTAATTTACATATTATGGAGTAAATGTTGAATTTAGCTTTATTTGATTTGGATAACACTTTATTAGCAGGCGATTCTGATTACAACTGGAGTTTGTTTTTGATTGACCAAGGGTTGCTGGATGCCAATACGCATCACGACCGCAATGAACAATTTTACTTGGATTATAAAAATGGCAACTTAGATATTTTTGCTTTTTTAAAATTTCAACTGCAACCTCTAAGTCAACATCCTAAAGATTTTTTAGATCAATTACACATTAAGTATATGCAGAATGTGATTAAGCCGATGATGACAGACAAAGCGCAAGCCTTGGTGAATCAGCATAAAACGGCAGGAGATTTATGCGTGGTGATTACTGCGACGAACAGTTTTGTCACCAAACCAATCGCTACCGCTTACGGCATTGAGCATTTAATCGGCACCGACCCTGAAATGCTCAATGGGCAATTTACCGGCGGCGTGACTGGCGTGCCGAGTTTTCAACAAGGTAAAGTGACACGGATAAACCTATGGTTGGCAGAACGCGGAAAAAGCTTAAATGATTTTGAGAAAAGCTATTTTTACAGCGATTCGCACAATGATTTGCCATTGATGCAATTGGTGACGCATCCTATCGCGGTGGATGCAGATGCGACTTTAACCACGTACGCACAACAAAATAATTGGCCAATTATTAGCCTGCGCTGAGTGTTAAGTCGATAATGTTACTTATTCAATCTAGCGATTTAGTAATACTTCTAAAATAAATTTACTGCCCAAATAAGCCAGTAATAACAGCACAAAACCAATTAGCGTCCAGCGAATGGCTTTAACGCCGCGCCAGCCAAATTGGTAGCGTCCGTATAATAGCCAGCCATAAATCAGCCAAGAGGCGATTGAAAAAATAGTTTTGTGATTAAACTGCAATGGTTTGCCAAAAATATGCTCGCTAAACAGCATGCCACTCAACAATGTTAAGGTAAGTAAAAAGAAGCCAATTGCAATCACTCTAAATAGCAAACTTTCCATCACCATTAACGGCGGAAAACTGGGTAGTTTAAAGGGCGTTGGCTTGTTGTGTAAGCTGCGCTCTGCCACCGCCATCAACAGCGCGTGTAACGCGGCAAAAGTGAATAAGCTATATGCCAAAATAGCAATGGCAATATGCGCGATAAATAATCCATTGTCTACTTCGGCAAAATAGTGATTTTTGATGGCGAATGCAGGCAATAAAACAAAAACTGCCGCGGGCGGCAACACAAACGCTTGCAAGCTTTGCAATTGATGTTTTAAGCTGGCCAGCCAGTAAATGAGCACCGTTAACCAAAAAATGGCCGATAGTGCATAATAAAAGCCTAAATTAATGTTACCAACACTCAACATGTCGCGATACAGCAACCAACCATGCAACATTAAACCCAGCGCAATAATAGCAGAATGCAGTTTAGATGAATCGGCATAATGACTTAACTTAGCTTTGCGCCAGAAATCGGCTGCAACGGCGATATAAATAAAAGCCACAACCAAATAAGGAATGAACAAATAAGGAATGGAATAGTGCAGGGAGTTTTGCATATGACAATTATGGCAAAACTCGTCTAATTAGCATAGCTTGATGTAAAATTAGTGTGTATTTTCATTCAAGCAATTTTAAAGGTCATCCCCCAACATGTTAGAAAACTTAACTGGGCGCTTACAGGGCGTCATCAAAAACCTGCGCGGCCAAGCGCGATTAACGGAAGAAAATATGAGTGATGCCATGCGCGAAGTGCGCATGGCTTTATTAGAGGCCGATGTGGCTTTGCCAGTGGTAAAAGACTTTATTACCAAAGTAAAAGAGCGCGCGCAGGGCAAAGACGTGCTGCAAAGCTTAACGCCAGGGCAAGCAGTGATTGAGGTGGTGAATCAAGAGCTGACAGAGTTGATGGGTAAAGCCAATGTTGGTTTAAATTTAGCCACACAACCACCGGCAATTATCCTCATGGCGGGTTTACAGGGCTCTGGTAAAACAACCACATCAGCCAAATTAGCAAAGCTATTAAAAGAGCAAAAGAAAAAAGTGCTGCTGGCGAGTGCCGATATTTATCGTCCAGCGGCAATCACGCAACTGCAAACATTGGCTAAGCAATTAAATATTGATTGTTTTGATAGTAACGTTAATCAAAAGCCGCTTGATATTGCGCACGATGCGTTGGCTTTTGCTAAGCGCGGCTACTATGACGTTTTAATTTTTGATACCGCAGGCCGTTTGGGTATTGATGAAGCCATGATGGCGGAAATTAAAGCGCTGCATGATTACCTAAAACCAATCGAAACCTTATTCGTAGTGGATGCCATGCAAGGTCAAGATGCGGTGAATACCGCTAAGGCTTTTGGCGAAACCTTACCCTTAACTGGCGTGGTATTAACCAAATTAGATGGTGATGCACGTGGCGGCGCCGCATTGTCCGTGCGGCAGGTGACAGGCAAGCCGATTAAGTTTATCGGCGTAAGCGAAAAAGTAGATGGATTAGAGCCGTTTTACCCAGACCGTATGGCTGGACGCATATTGGGCATGGGCGATGTGCTGGGCTTGATTGAGCAAGCGCATAAAAACGTTGATATGCTTGAAGCACAAAAGGTTGCCGATAAAATAAAATCAGGCAGTAAATTTGATCTGGAAGATTTTAAAAGCCAAATGAGTCAGATGCGAAAAATGGGCGGCATGGGCGCGTTAATGGATAAAATGCCCGCACAGATGGCCAATATGGCGGCTAAGGTCAACAATGAAGATGCTGACAAATCGTTGCGGCGCATTGAAGGAATCATCAACAGCATGACGCCGCTTGAGCGTAAAAAACCAGAGTTGATTAAAGCCACCCGCAAAAAACGCATTGCCGCGGGCAGCGGGGTACAAGTGCAAGAAGTGAATCGTTTATTAAAACAGTTTGAAGAAACGCAAAAAATGATGAAAATGTTCAGCAAAGGTGGCATGGCAAAAATGATGCGTGGTATGGGCAGCATGATGGGCGCAAAATTACCGGGCATGCGTTAAAGCTATCAAGCTAGCTGCAAGTTAATTCAAACTAAGCATTCTGCAAACAAATTCAAACACCTTAGACACTTTATTATTGCAAAACTAGCTTATTGCTAGGTTTGAATTTATCTGTTTTGATGCGTTAACTTAAAAACGACCACTGTTTTATGGTGGGTGCTTGCGTAAAAATGAAAGAATATAAAAAGATAATTTATTTAGCAGCATAGCATTGACCAAAGCCGGAGATTCTTGCATAATTGCGCCCTTTCGTGAGTGATGTAAATCAAGTGCGAAAATGACCAGAATCACAGATTTACCCATTAGCAATCAGTTGTAAAAATGGGGCGTTAGCTCAGCTGGTAGAGCAGCGGACTTTTAATCCGTTTGTCGTGGGTTCGATCCCCGCACGCCCTACCAATTCAGTGTTTTGCAAAGTATCAGAACACATCTAGAACCCGCCTAAGAGCGGGTTTTTTATTGCCTGTGACTTTTGAAGATTTGAGCCAGAGCTTGAGACTCATAATCCGTTGGTACTGTGTTCAACTCGTAGAGAAAAGACGACTTAGGGAGAAATCTCTAGGTCGTTTTTGTATATGAGTGATGCATATTGAAAATCCGCGTGTCGCAGGTTAGATTCCCACTCCAGCCACCAGTATTTAAAAGCCTACAGAAATATGGGTTTTTTCTCATTTTGGGGTGAAAGAAATTATAATGCAGTCATCAAACCTAGTGTTTGGAATCGAAGCCAATAAACATTTTATAGGATTTAAATGAAAAGCATTATTTACCTACTTGCCATCCTAATATGTCTCAATTCAATCAGCGTAGGGGCTTCAACAAAAATTGCGCTTGAAAACAAGCGTCATTCTAATGCCCAAAAATCATCACAATTTGTCCCAGTTTATCGAATTGAAATTGGTTACCCTAGCGTTACCATGGCAATTAATGCAGTGAAAGAGCGCAAAGATACAATAATAAAAGTTAACAACAAGCCCTTTGGTTGGCAAGAGCGCACTGGGCCGTGGTATGTTGTTAAAGAAGGTCAGCATATTGAATGGGCGTTTACCGAAGGCGGGCATTACGCACACCCTAGTGTGATTAAACGAATCATAGACGTTGGATCAAAAAGTCACGTGAGTGTGGATATGGCTTTTAAATGTGAAGCTCCACGCAAAGATGACTGTTATAAATTGTTAGGCGAGTTTAAAGAAGTTAAAACACTTATCTTTAATGTCTACAGAAAGAAATTTATCACACACCCAAATGCAGTGTCGATATGGAAAGGCGTTGATAGCTTAGAATAAATTATCAACTGATTTCTTAATGGGAGAGCTAAAAGTAGATTCTAGCAACACTAAGAAATGGACAATTTATGATTTTTAACACCTGCTTTAAATTGAGTAAATTCTTCAAATATGATTAAACGTGACAATATTGACGAGAATTAGTGAGAATTAGCGAATAAGGGCGGATTTATTTCTATAATAATCAATAGGTTAAATCAAATTTTAATCTGCTTTTCGTGGGTTCGATCCCCGCACGCCCTACCAATTTCAAGTTCTAGCAGATTCAAAAACGTATAAAAACCCACCACAGTGCGGGTTTTTTATCTTCTGTAGTTTCACTGATTTATCTAGACTTTACAGAGGATACAGCTTAAAGCCGCCTGTATTACTCGTACAAAGGCTATCGAAAGATAAATCTCTAAGTTGTTCTAATTGTATTGCCTACAAATCATGCTATGCCATCCCCTTAATCACTTATTCACAATAGTTTTTATAAGTGATGCCGAGCAGATACTTACGTAAATAATAAGAGCATAATGGGTCGTTGACAACACCTTGTGAAATATTCAAATGCAAATTCGCTGTGCGGAAATCTCATCATACCAATGCCAAAGTTTTAGCTCATGAAAGTAGAGAGCAATCATGAGAGCACATTAAGCAAAGTAAGTGATGTGGTGAACGCTTTATGGGCTGTCCACTTTAGAAGCTTGAAGCCAACAGATGGCGTCCTTAGAATTTATGAAACCACTATTTGTGCCGCATACTTACTTTAATTCTAATATTGATGCGCTAAGTTGGATTAATGAATACCACTAAAAAACTCTGGCTATATTTAGCGATACTACTTGTCGCTTCTTTTACTGTCCTGCTTTGGGTGGGCTCAGAGGTCTACCGTCAAGCGCCTCCCATGCCTGAGAGAGTCATTAGCAGCAATGATAAAGTCATCTACACCCGTGCTGACATCGAGCAGGGACGCCAGGTATGGCAATCCATAGGCGGTATGCAGCTTGGGTCTATCTGGGGGCACGGCAGTTATGTTGCGCCCGACTGGAGTGCCGACTGGCTACACCGTGAGGCAATGGCGGTTCTTGATATTTGGGCGCAAAGCAATGCCGGCACCACCAGTTACCAGCAATTGTCCGCTGAACAACAGGCCTCGCTACGCGGGCGTCTTCAGATCAGAATTCGCCAGAATACCTACGATGCAGATAGCCAGGTCATCACGCTCGACCATGATCGCACCGCCGCAATTCTCACAGTAGCCAGCCATTACCAGAGCCTGTTTGGCAACGATGCCGCAACGGCTGAACTGCGTGAAGCCTATGCCATGAAAAACAATACCGTGTCCAATGCAGAGCATCGCCATGCGTTGACGGCTTTTTTCTGGTGGACTTCCTGGGCCGCTGTGACCGAACGCCCAGGGAGTGCCATCAGCTATACCAGTAACTGGCCCGGAGAGCCGCTGGTTGGCAATAGCCCGCCATCCAGCACTTATGTCTGGTCTGCGTTCAGTGTTCTGTTTCTCATTGCTGGTATTGCATTGCTGGGCTGGCATCATGCAGTTTCGGAAGGGCGCCGACCTGAAACCCACACACTACCTGACTCGGATCCGATGCGGTCGATCCGCATAACGCCTTCGATGCTGGCTACCGCCAAATATTTCTGGCTTTTGCTGGGCATGTTCTTGCTGCAGATATTATTGGGCAGCATCACTGCGCATTATCAGATTGAAGGCCAACATCAGTACGGATTTAATCTGTCGGATGTTTTACCGTATGCTCTGACCCGCACCTGGCATACCCAGCTTGCCGTGTTGTGGATAGCGACTGCATGGCTGGCCACTGGTCTTTACATAGCGCCGGCAATTTCCGGGCATGAGCCAAGGTTTCAGCGCCTGGGCGTCAATGTACTTTGGGTTTGCCTGATCATCATTGTTGTCGGCGCCTTTACCGGGCAATGGTTCGCCGTCATGCAAAAAATGGGGCTGGAATATAACTTCTGGTTTGGTCATCAAGGCTGGGAATATTCGGATATGGGCCGTTTCTGGCAATGGTTTCTGTTCATCGGACTGGTTTTATGGCTGGTTCTGGTTGGCCGCGCGCTTTGGCCAGCGCTGCGTACCAGAAGTGAATCGCGATCCATCATTGCCTTGCTTATGCTATCCACCACTGCCATCGGCCTATTTTATGCGGCCGCCTTAATCTCAAATGAACATAGCCATCTATCAACCATTGAATATTGGCGATGGTGGTTGGTGCATCTTTGGGTTGAAGGGTTTTTTGAAGTTTTCGCCACGGCAGTGCTTGCGATCATTTTCACGCGTCTCGGCTTGTTGCCCATCAAGACGGCAACCATAGCGGTGCTGTTCGCCACCATTATTTTTATGGCAGGCGGGGTGCTTGGCACATTACATCATCTTTATTTTAGCGGTACGCCCATGGCGGTACTCGCACTAGGTGCGAGTTTTTCTGCGCTTGAGGTGGTACCGCTTGCGTATATTGGATTTGAGGCTTATCACCATTACAAAATAGGCATGGCAGTGCCCTGGATGCAGCGTTATCACTGGCCTGTGATGTTTTTCCTGGCGGTTTCCTTCTGGAATATTATTGGCGCTGGGCTATTGGGGTTTCTCATCAATCCGCCGCTTTCGCTTTACTATATGCAAGGCCTGAACCTGACACCTTTGCATGGCCATACCGCCTTGTTCGGCGTGTACGGCATGCTAGGCATTGGTCTCGTCCTGTTTTGTCTGCGCGGCCTCAAGCCCAATCTGATCTGGGACGAGCGTATCCTCAAGGTCAGCTTCTGGTCGTTCAATATCGGGCTGGCATTGATGGCTGTATTGACATTGCTGCCTATCGGCACACTGCAGCTTTTGGCGGCGCTGGATCACGGCTACTGGTATGCACGTTCGGCAGAATTTATGCAACAACCCTTAATAGAAACATTGGTATGGATGCGAGTGCCTGGGGATGTTATTTTTAGCATTGGGGCATTGGCTCTATGTTGGTTCTTTGTGGGTTTATGGGTTAAACCAAAGCACGAAGATTAGATTAATCTAGAACATACAAGCAACCGGCTCCAATGCGGGATTTTTCATCGTGATACTATAAGTTGATGCAATATTTTGCTTAAGTCGCAGAAGGCTTTATTTGGTGTCAGGCATGACTAGTTGTGATTAAATACAAGTTGGCGTGATGCAAGCCAATGATTGAACAGCCAATGCTGATATAAGCAGACTTTATGATGATACTTAACCATCAAATTTACCCAATTTTTTTATCTTTACTACTTTTTTTTTCTGTGAGTGTAAACGCTGCTGAGGCAAATCAAAAAGTAGTTATTTTTGCCGCAGCCAGCTTAACAGATGCGATTAATGCAATCGCGGATAGTTATGAAAAGCAAAATAATATTGAAATTCAAACTTCATTTGCCGCTTCATCAACGCTGGCTAAACAAATAGAAAACGGCGCACCTGCTGATATTTTTATTTCGGCAGACACAAAGTGGATGCAGTATTTAACAGATAAAAATGTGTTAAGTAATACACCTATAATCAATTTGTTGGGTAATCATCTGGTTTTAATCGCCCCCAAAGGGCGCGGTTTTAAAGTTAACATGCAAAAATCATTCAATTTTGCGGGCGCCTTTCAAGGTAAGCTTTGTACGGGTGAAACAGAATCGGTGCCAGTGGGTATTTACGCAAAACAGGCGCTTCAAACTTTGGGTTGGTGGGCTGCAATTAAATCGCGAATGGTGGGTACGCAAGATGTGCGGGCGGCTTTGGTATTGGTGGAGCGTGGCGAGTGCGCGGCAGGCATTGTTTATAAGACAGATGCTAAAGTTTCAGCTAAAGTAGATATATTGTCGGTTTTTCCCAACAATAGCCACGACCCTATTGTTTACCCTTTAAGTTTAACTAAACAATCCAATCCAAACGCAATACATTTTTATAGCTACTTAAAATCAAAACAAGCAAAAGCGATTTTTATACAATATGGTTTTCATTTTTTAGAGTAGTAATAAAGCCATGCAAGCCTTTTTAAGTTTTACGCCAGCAGAATTAGCCATTGTCTGGCTCTCTGTCAAAGTGGCGCTGTTGTGTGTGCTGATTATTCTTATTCCCGGTATCGCGGTGTCATGGCTGTTGGCCAGAAAGTCTTTTTTTGGCAAATCGTTACTAGATAGCTTGGTGCATTTGCCTTTGGTGTTGCCACCCGTTGTGCCTGGTTTTTTACTGCTTTTATTATTGGGTAATCAAGGGCTTATTGGCAAACATCTGCATACCTATTTTGGTTTTAGCCTTGCTTTCACCTGGATGGGCGCGGTGGTTGCCTCTGCGGTAATGGCGTTTCCATTAATGGTGCGCTCCACCCGCCTAGCCATTTCACAGGTAGACCAACATCTAGAAATCGCCGCGCAATCGCTAGGCGCACATCCCTTAAAAGTATTTTTCACTATCACCTTGCCGCTGGCAATGCCAGGCGTTATTACCGGCTTGATATTGGCTTTTAGCCGCAGTTTGGGCGAGTTTGGCGCAACCATTACCTTTGTTGGTAATATTGAAAATGAAACGCGCACATTGCCGTTGGCCATTTACAGTTATACGCAAATCCCCAATGGTGATTGGCCCGCAATACGTTTGGTGATTTTAAGCATGCTGTTAGCGCTTGGTGCATTAATGTTGAGCGACCATCTAGAACGTAAAGCCAATCAAAAAATTGGCCGTGGGCATGACTAAATACTTAACACGACCATATGACTGAAATTCCAGATGATTGAAATTCAAGCCAAGCTGCAACGCAGCCATTTTAATCTGGATGTGTCATTACAAATAAATACGCGGGTGACGGCCATATTCGGCCCTTCTGGTTCTGGCAAAAGTACAGTGCTCAACATGATTGCAGGTATTACGCTGCCTGATAGCGGACGTATTGTCATCGGCGGCGAATGTGTTTTTGACAGTCAATTAGGCATTAACAAACCGATTCATCAACGCAAACTAGGCTTGGTATTTCAAGATGGCAGGCTGTTTCCGCACATGACTGTTGCGCAGAATCTGGCTTATGCGTATCAATTAAATGCCTCACATAAGCAAGCTATTAGCTTAACTGAGGTGCTTGATTTACTAGAATTGAGTGCGCTAAAACAACAATATCCGCGTCAACTATCTGGTGGCGAAAAACAGCGTGTTGCTTTGGGGCGCGCGCTATTAAGTTCGCCAACATTATTGATGTTAGACGAGCCATTGGCCTCGCTAGATGAACAATTAAAAGCACAAATTCTGCCTTATCTAACATTGGTTGCTGAACATATTCAGATTCCGATGCTTTATGTCAGCCATAGCAAAGCCGAGATTTTGCAATTAACCGAGCATATTGTGTATATTAAAGATGGCCAGATTGTGCGTTAACTAGAGTATTGATAATTGCTTGCAAAGTTGAGTGATGATGCAGCTATGTGCGATGACGTACAGAAAATGCATCGCGTTTGCAATAGTGTTCAGTTTGTAAGCGGATACCACTTTATAAGCTTATGCCCACCAATATGACGCTTAGTCACTTGCTTTAGTCTGTTGCCCTAGTCTGTTGCCCTAATTTGATGCGCTAGTCTCATGCATTAGCTAGGGTCAAGCACCCAGTACAATTACTAAATAGTGCAATTACCAAATAAGGCAATATGAATAATCGCACAAAATTATGGAATATGCTGGCTGTTTTAATTGCCGCTTTAATCATTGCAATTGCGCTGTGCGAGCGCGCTGGCTGGCCTTTTTTAGCCGCGCCACTTGAAAAACAACTTTCTAGTTTGCTTAAACGCGATATCAGTTTTGACAGTAAAAATAGTGTTAACTCAGTTGAAAAAACGGCTATTAAAAACGGCAGCGTTACACATTCCCCGCCTGAACCGCAAGCATTTCAAATCAGATTCTTGGGTGGATTAAGATTAAATACGGCAAATCTGCTTATTGCCAAGCCCACTTGGAGTACAAAGCCTTATTTTCTACAAGTGGAAAACCTTGCGCTTAAACTGCGCTACATCGATGTATGGCGCGCGTATTATGGGCAACCTATTCACATCAAAAGCTTACAGGCACAAAAACTAGAAGGCTATATCGAGCGCTTAGCTGATGGCCGTGCCTCATGGCAATTTAAAGATAAGCCAGATGACCCAGATAAGCCAATTAAATTGCCGTCTTTTGATGAGTTGACTTTAATCAACGGCTTGCTGCACGTGAATGACGCGCCACTCAAAGCCAAAATCGAAGCCAAGTTGTCACTTGAAAATCGCACGCTTGAAAATGGCCATATAGATAATCAAACGGTTAAGCAAAAAAAATACGCAAAACTAGACACTAGATTGACAGCAACGGCAAATGGTCGTTATCAAGACTTACCGTTGAAAATTGATCTGGTTAGTATTGGTGCGCTATCTGGGGCTGATACTTCAGCAGAGCTGCCTGTGGCGCTAAAGCTTAATGCAAGCATTGGCCGCGCGCATTTACGCTTTAAAGGTAAAACCAAAGACATTATGCAACTGGATTATTTTGTCGGTAGTTATACGCTAAAAGGCACATCGTTAGCTGCGGTTGGTGATTTATTTGGGGTAACGCTGCCGACAACGGCAGCATTTAATACCAATGGCAATATTGAAAAGCAAGACTTGCTGTGGCGCGTCAAGGTTAATCATTTATTGATTGGCGATAGTGATTTAAATGGGCAATTCACCTATGATCGATCGCCTAAAACGCCATCGCTAAAAGGCAAGCTAGGTGGTAAAAAGTTAGTTATTACCGATTTAGGCCCAGCGTTTGGTGCAACGGCAAAGGCTAAAAATACAGGGAAAGTATTGCCAACACGTCCGTTTGATTTGGCTTCACTGCGTCGCATGAATGCTGACCTGCTGATTGATATTCAATACCTAGATTTAAAAACGCGCATATTACAACCGTTAAAGCCGCTGCAAGGCCATTTAAAATTAAACAATGCGGTATTAACACTCAACAATATTTACGCGTCTACTGCCGATGGTTTGCTAAAAGGCGATATGCGCTTAGATGGGCGGGGTAATCAAGCATTGTGGGATGCGGATTTACGCTGGAGTGGGGTGCGATTAGAGCGCTGGATTAAGCAGTCGCGCGAAAAAGGTTCTCCACCTTACATTGCCGGAAAACTGCATGGCAGCGCAAAATTAAAAGGCCAGGGTAAATCGACAGCAGCCATATTGGCTAGTTTAAGTGGCGATGTGCGTAGCGAATTGCAAGATGGTGCAGTTTCACATTTGGCGATAGAAGTGGCTGGTTTAGATTTAGCGCAATCTGTTGGCGTAATATTTAAAGGCGACGATGCGTTGCCCGTGCAATGTGCAATAGCCGATTTACATGCCCAAAAAGGCACGTTTACGCCAAAGGTATTGGTGGTGGACACAGAAGATACGACGCTGTGGGTAACTGGCTCTTTGTCTTTAGCAACAGAAACACTTAATTTGCGTGCTGTGGCGCTACCCAAAGATTTTAGCCCATTAACGGTGCGCGTACCTGTCAATGTGACGGGGCCTTTTGCGCATCCACAGGTGTCGCTAGAGAAAAAACCAGTGGGTTTAAAATTGGCCGCTTCAGCTTTGTTGGCGCTGGTGAATCCGCTGGCCGCGGTGATCCCACTATTAGATAATGGCGATACTAAACTTGCCAAACAGCGCGCAAGCCGATGCGCGAGTTTGATGAAAAAGCCCACTTAAAACATATGGGCATCAAACTTAACCCTTAAATTCGCTTAAAAATCGCGCGCTAAACGCGCATATTAAACTAACTTAACCCTATTTTTTCCTCAAAAAAATAGCGGGTTATTTCACTACTAATCTTGCTTTCGCTGCGCTTTCAGCAGCAAAAATACTCAATTTTTTCAGTACATTATCCACTGCCAAATTCGCTGCATTGACGCCGCCAATCGGGTTGTCGCTGGCGGCCATTACTTTTTCGTCGAATTCTTGTGAATCGATTATTTTGCCTGTAGCACTATCAATCACAACCACACGTAACGTAAAGCGCACAACGCTGGGCTGTTGTTCAAACAGTTGCACCAAACGAATCACTTCTGCTTCTAATCTTAAATCGGTTTTAACGGCGCCTAATTTTGGAATCACAGCGCTAAATTGCCCTGAATTTTTAATTGCCGAAATCATCAGCGGTTGCAACATGTTCGCTGGCGTATCCACCCATTCATTGCGCGCAAAGTATTCTAGCTGATGCGGTGAACGCGTATACATCATGCGGCGCGTGTCATATCCAGCAGCAGCTGTGGGCGTGTTAACAATCAACGTAGGCAAGGTTTTATCAGTGGTTAAAAGTTTATTTTGTTGCGTGTTCGTTGACAATTCACTCAATGAGAAATAAGTGGTTTGCACCGATTGCTTCTTAAGTAAGCCCGAGCAAGCGGATATTGACGACAAAGCCAACAGCAAAAACAAAGTTAACCATTTATTTGACATCATATTCATCGCGATGGGCTTTCAGAAGATTCACCAGGACCGTCAGGCACGGGCGTTTTGCCGCGTAACAAGCTGGCTGGATCGCGTTCGGTTTGTTCACTTAAGCGTTTTAGCGAAGCGGATAGCGCGTTTAATTCACTTAATAAGCGTTGCACTTCTGGCAAGGTTTCTTGCGTATAGCGCTCTATATTTGCGCCAACCGATTCTACGGTTTTGCCCGCACTGGTGCTGGCTGTTGCTGCCGCACTGCCAGCTTTTTCAATAGCAATTGCACTGCGGTTAATCTGCTCAATGGTCACACTAAGTTGATCCATGACCGGCGCGATTTTATTCAGCAGCGGGTTCAATTTTTCACTCGCGCGTGCGGTGTTATCGGCGGTGCGGGCTACATTCACAATGCTGGCATCAATCAACATTTTGCGTTCAGCAATGGTTTTTGAAATGATAGCGATATCGGCCAATGTGCTTTTAAATGCCTGCTTATTTTCTGCACTTAATAAAGAATCAATGGTGCTAGAAGTATTATCCAATTTAGCCAATACGGTGGTGAGCACATTTTCTAGGCGTGTACTAAGCGATGGTTTAGTTTGAATCACTGGATATTTTTCATCACCAGTAGCAAGCAAGGGCGGCGCTGTGCTTGCGCCACCATCTAATTCTACATAAGCAATGCCAGTTAAACCTTGTGTTTTTAACACGGCAAAAGTATCCACTTTAATGGGCGTGCCTGTTTCTATCGCCAACATAATTCTGACAATCTCGGGGTTACTAGTATCGAGTTGAATATCTTTGACTTTACCCACATCCACACCGTGATATTTGACAGGCGCGTTTAGGTTAAGTCCCGCAACAGATTCTTCTACAATAGCTAAATACAAATCGTATTGTTTTTGTAGCGCGCCGCCAGATGCCAACCATAAAATGGTCGCAATCAGTATCGCGCCTAATAACAGTACAAAAGCACCAACAACTGCATAATTTACCTTGGTTTCGATGATCAATCCTTAATCAGTTAACAATAAATAAAAGTGAATTTTAGCCTAATTACGCCGTTTTTTTACTGGTGCCTTGAGCGTGGGCTAATCGACTGCGCGGCCCATCAAAAAAAGCTTTAACCATCGGATTATCGCTTTTAGATAGTGCGAGCATCGAATCCACCGCTTGCACTTTGCCATCGCCCAATACTGCCACGCGGTCGGTCACTTGCCACAACAAATCCAAATCATGCGTAATAATCACAATGGTTAAGCCAAACTGGTCGCGCAATTGTAAAACCAATTCATCTACGCCTGCCGCGCTCACTGGGTCTAAGCCAGCAGTCGGTTCGTCTAAAAATAATAATTCTGGCTCAAGCGCCATCGCACGTGCCAGCGATGCGCGTTTAATCATGCCGCCACTGAGTTCTGATGGATATTGCTGGCTGGCTTCTATTTTTAAACCTGTCATGGCTAATTTAATTGCAGCAATTTCATCAATTAAGTTTTCCGATAAATCGGTATGTTCGCGCAAAGGCAAGCCCACGTTCTCTTTCACTGTAAGCGAACCGAATAAACCACCATGTTGAAACATGACACCCCAGCGTTTACGCAAACTTAACGCCTGTTTTTCGTTAATATCTTTTAGCTCAGTGCCCAGCATGCGAATCGAGCCACTGTTGGGTTGATGCAGCAAAATCATCTCGCGTAATAAGGTTGATTTACCAGAGCCACTGCCACCAATAATGGCAAAAATTTCCGCTCGGCGCACTTCCAAGTTAATATCGCTATGCACAATTTTTTCGCCAAAACGAGTAGAAACGTTGCATAGTTCAATGACAATTTCATCAGAATCTGGTGCAGTATTTTTAACTGTTGTTTGCATGTTAAGTCGTTACAGATTGAGTAAGCTAAATGCCACCGAAAATATCGCATCGGCCACAATAACTAAAAAAATGGATTGCACTACACTGCGCGTAGTTTGGCGGCCAACACTATCTGCGCCGCCTTTAGTGCGAAAACCTTGATAGCAACCCACCATGGCGATAATGACGGCGAAAATGGGTGCTTTGCCCACGCCAACCATAAACGCGGTTGGGCTAACGGCTTTGACGAAACGGTCTAAAAACTCTACAAAGCCCACATCTAACTGTTGATAAGCCATTAACATACCACCAAAAACGCCGAGTATATCGGCAAATACGGTTAACAAAGGCAGCGCGATAAAGAGCGCGATGACTTTTGGAATCACCAGTAATTCTTGCGGATTGATGCCCAGCGTTTGCATGGCGTCAATTTCTTCTGTGACCGCCATGGTGCCAATTTGGGCGGCATAAGCAGAGCCTGAACGCCCGGCAATAATAATCGCGGTGATGAGCGGGGCGAATTCGCGCAACATCGACAAACCAACTAAATCGGCCACAAAAATATTGGCGCCATATTGTTTTAATTGGCCTGCGCCCTGGTAAGCCACAACCACGCCCAATAAAAATGCCAATAGTCCGACGATGGGTATTGCATCAAAACCTGCGCTGCGGATATTAAACAAAATGGGTCGCCAGCGAATGCGTTGTGGATCTGCAATACTTTTGGCTAATGCAATTGCGGTTTCGCCCACAAAACTCAGCGCACCCATTAATTGCTGCGCAAATTGCACGGTATTTTTGCCGATACGCTCAACAAAGTTTGGTTGCGGATTTAATGCAGATTTGAGGCTATTTTGCGGGTTAAGTATTGAATTATTTGCAGGCGCATCTGCTAATTGCATGCGGATAATATCTAACCTTTTTTGAAAAACTGGGGTAAGCTGATGCAGCGCTATTACGCTATTTTGTTGCGCACAATCTTGTAATAATTTTTGCAAACACCAAGCGCCTACACTATCTAAACTTTCAATTTTGGCACAATTTGCAATGATATCAGCGTTGGCTGGTAGCGCAATCAACGCCAGTTGCTGCTCAGTTGCCGTTAAATATTGCGCATCCCAGCGGCCAGATAGCTGCAGCTCTGTAGGGCTAAGCTGCGTAATCGTTGCTGTTTGCTGAGGTTGATGCGACATATTTGTGCTACTGGATAATTACTTAACCATATTTTGTCGTTGATATTCTTTTCGTTTAATCTGCATATAATCATCGCGTTCCAATTCATGCAATTGCAGCGCGTATTCTTCTGTGCTATCAAACCAGCCTTGCAGTCTTTTTTCGAGCTGTTTATCAGCAGGTTGATTAAGCGATGCTAGATAAGCGTCGATGGTTAAATAGTAACGCATGGTATTGCGCTCAACTACGCCGCGCACGCCTTGAATATAGTCTGGTTGCGCGTTGCTAGCTGCGTTGACCCGCGTAAATCCGACTTTGTCTTTGCCAATTGTAGCCAAATAACCTTTCATGGCAATGCGTCCTGCTAAACCAAAAGAATACGCGTAGGTAAAGTGTAAAAAAGTCTGGTTTTTATTGAGCGGCGTGGCTTCTACCACGATGCGATAATCACTGGTACCCAACGGGCCTTCATTGGCCTTCAGTTGCACCGAAAAATAGTCAGCCGCAGAGGCTATTTGCTGATAATTAAAGGTAGCTTTATAAGTGTCTGCCAATTCTTGATCGTCTTTTTTACCTAAATTTAAATGTAGTAAACTGTTATTTTGGCTATTTTCCGCACCACAGTATTTAACATTTAAATGCAAAATCAGCGCATCACACCAATGCGCAGGATTATTTAGCGCAACATTCACCATTGAAAATGGATGATCAAGCACTGCGTATATTTCGCCTTTTAACTGCGCTGGCGATTCGGTCGATTGCAGTACAATTGGACGCTTAAACGGGTTATCCGATAAGGCTTGTGCTAACGATTGATGCTGATTGAGTAATGTGCTTGCCTGAAGATTAGTTTTTGATTGCGCATTATCCGCCGCTACAGCATTGGCATCAATTAACAATAAAGCCAACAAAATGGCGCATATATTGTGCAGGTAGCGATTGAATGTTGGCTGTTTAAGTATAGTTAACCCGTTAAAAATCGTCATTTTACTCCTATAAAAAAAGCATTTAAAAATGTCATTTATTGCTATAAAAACGCAATGATTGCACTCAATATTACAAAAGACGCGCCCATAAACGTGCCGCCTTTTCTTTAATGCGCGCACTAATTGGCCGTCTGCGCCAATTATTTAGCGTCATTTGGTGCGATACTTGTAAATCCTCATAAAACATACGTTGCATTTGATCGCCGAAATCTTGCCCTAATATCACTGCGTTGATTTCTTGGTTATTCACAAAGCTGCGCCAATCCAAATTCGTGGAGCCAATAGTTGACCAAACACCATCGATTAACGCTGTTTTGGCATGCAAAATGCCCACTTTATGTTCGTAAATCTGCACACCAGCGCTCAATAGCTCATCGTAATAAGAGCGTGATGCGTAGAAAACCAAATCCGAATCGGTCTTTTCTGGCAGCAATAATTTAACCGCCACGCCGCGCGCAACGGCGTCTTTTAAAGTAGTCAATAATTGCGGATCAGGCACAAAGTAAGCATTGGTTAAATAAACCTGGGTCTCTGCACTATTAATGGCTGAAATTAAAGTCGCATAAATCTGGCTATAGGGCTCATTGGGCGAGCTGCCAATAGCACTAACTACCTCTTTGCCTTGGCTGGTTAAAGTTGGAAAATATTGTTTAGGTGCTAAAGCGTCGCCTTTTTGCAATGCCCAAGTCGCCATATACATTTTTTGAAACTCAGCGACCACGGGGCCAGTCATTTTTAAATGTGTATCACGCCAAGGCAAGCCTTCGATTTCTGATTTAGCTGCATTTACTTTAGGCGCCTTCTTTTTAGGGCTGCTTCTTGAGCCGCCAAATGAGCCGCTAGAGCTAGAATATACGCTACTAATGTTAATGCCGCCCACAAACGCAATATTGCCATCTATCACCAATAGCTTACGATGGTCGCGCTCATTTAAGTTCCAGCCTTTTCGTAGATTGGCAGGGTTAATCGGGTTAAATTCCAACACATTGATGCCGGTTGCTCTTAAGGAATCAAAAAATTCTTTTGGCGTGTTGATAGAGCCTACGCTATCGTAAATTAAATTAACTTGTACGCCGCTACTTTGTTTTTGCATCAAGCGCACAGCGAACTCATGACCTACTTCGTCATCCTCAAAAATAAAAGTTTCCATATTAATATGGTCTTTTGCGTTATCAATCGCGCTTAACATCGCAGCATAAGTCGCAGGCCCATCGATTAATAAATCCACTTTATTGCCAACAATCAGTGGGCTACCCGCCACTTCGCTAATTAATGCCAAATGCCTGTCAAAAATACTGGTTTCAACACCATCTTTTTGAATGCGGGCAAGAATTTTTTTGCTTTGCTGTGCGCTCATTGGGCCGCGTGCATTTTCTAATACTGGCGGCTTCGATGATTGCATCGCCATGTCAGGCACCATAATGGGTATAGAGGTGCAAGCAAACAGTGTTGTAGCGCTTAATACACAAGCCCACCTAAAAAAACGGGCGATATTTGTTTTTATCATGGTGCCTAGTATATGAATATCGCGCATTTATGTAACCCAAATAAGCTCAATATAAGCTTTTGGCAAAATATTAGCTATAAAGAAATAATAATTTAGTACGGAAACGCACACAGCTAAAAAATGACAGTTAATACAGCTGCAATTTTGTGGGCATTTTTTAGCTTAAACAGTCTATATGTGTGGCTTGATTACTGCTTAGAACCTAACTTTTATTAGCATTTGTGCGCTAGCGAACCGATAGCCAGTTTAACTTTCGGTAATGTTTGTTTTATTAAATAGAAAGTGATTTGTGATTAAAAGGGGTGAGCGATGGAATGGAACCAAGTGCGCGAAAATTGGCCGCAATTTCAATATGCTGTTCAGCATGAATGGAGCAGATTGTTAGATTTTCAATTAGAAGTAATCGCAGGTGATCGCAATCAACTCATTGCAAAAGTGCAGTTGATGTATCAAATCTCTTTAACTGAAGCGCAGGCGCAGGTTGCAAATTGGCAGAATTGCAAAACTTAAAGTCTGATGCGCATTTTTATGCGTTTATTTTGTGTTTTTTAGGCATATTTACATTTAAAAAACAATTCATGTTTTGTTGAGATAGTGATGATGAAAATTTTAAATCGCGCAAAAACGCACTTTATGCAAAAAAGTGAACACGGTACACATCAGGTTAAATTTGGTAAAGTGAAAGATGTGCAAGCATCAATTGACGATATTTTAGATGGTGAAAACCATCAAAATAAAGTAGACGCGAACAATTTAACTAGTAATAAGCAGGTGATGAAAAAGCCAGACATAAACAAACCACGGTCAGGTAAGTTACGCAATATCGTTAAAACACCAGAATCTCATTAAGCCTGAATAATATAAAGTGATATACTCATTTCACTGTTGCATTACTTTATGCGACACAAAACCAGAAAAGGGTGCATCATCATGCATTTAAAATTACGCTATTTGCTGCCCAATATTAAAGTAGCTCATCAAGCAAACGATGCAATGTTATTAGCAAAGGTTGAACCTAGACATGTTAGTTTTTTAGCGAACGAGAATATAGATTTAGGTGATTTGCAGCCAGCCAGCACGATTGAGGCGACTAATACCTTGCATGAAGGCATGAAAGGCATATTGATGGGCGCTGGGTTGGGGTTGCTTGGTGGTTTATATGTGCTTTATTTTCCTGTTTGGTTTACGGATTCGCCGGTATGGTTTACTGATGCAAGTTGGTATGTAATATTGGGTGTGACCATGTTACTAGGTGCAGTAGCAGCAGCATTTGGCGCAGCATTGCTAGGGTTTAATATTCACAATACAGATTTACAGCGCTACCAAAAAAGAATTGATGATGGCGCAATTTTAATGATTGTTTCAGTGCCGTTTAATCGCGCGAAAGAAATCCGCAAAATAGTTAGCAAGCTACATTTGAAATTTTAATGTTTATTAAGCCTAATTGCTGGTTGCAAATTCTTCATAGCTAACAATTGTTTTGCAGATCAACAATTAATCTGCAAATTTTCAAGCGCTTAGTGGATGGCAAAAAAGTATTATTAGGCTTCTTCACAATCTTTTTTTTAAGAGTTCTAGTTGTGTTTGATTTGGACACCATCATCAATCACCTTTAACTTAAGGCTATTGCCCATATTAATTAAAATCATGATTTTTGCTGATAATGTACGTTAAAACTAGGTAACAATTTATTTAATTTGTTAATCACAACATTCGTTTTAATGACAACTTTTTGCTTAGATATGAGTGTTAAGAGTCTAAATTTTAACAAGCCATCTTTAGTGCGATAACGTACAGAGTTAATCAGCCTGTAGAGCGTAAAGTTGGGTTCCTACTAATCTAAAGAGATATACCATGAATAAATTAATGTTAAGTGCTACCGTAATTGCATTATTAACCCTGAGCGCTTGCGACAAGCCAACAGTGGTTAACGTGCCAGCTGAAACTGTTGTAGTGCCAGTTCCAGGACCAGCAGGCCCTGCAGGCGCAGACGGCGAAGCTGGCCAATCTGGCGCAAAAGGTGAAACAGGTGGTGATACAACCATCATTGTTGCACCAGAAGAAACACCAACAACACCATAATAATGGCAGCCTAATTCAGTCATATTTTTATCGTCAATTTTAATTCTGTTCAAGGGGAACATCATGGGTTTAAGTACAATCGTTATAATTGTGTTGGTTTTAATATTAATAGGTGCATTACCAAGCTGGGGCCACAGTAAAAACTGGGGTTACGGGCCAAGTGGTGGCATCGGTTTAGTATTGGTAATATTGATCGTTTTATTATTAATGGGTCGCATATGATAGAAAAAACAAACACCGCGTTAGATAATCGTCTGTCTGAATTTAACGCGCTGTGTTTGACAGTATTATTGTTTGGGGCATTGTTTTTTCTAGCTGCTTGTGGCGAAGTGGCTAGATTGCCTGCTTCTGCAGGTGTTGGTACAAACCCTGTTTTACCAGCACCTAACAAAGCACTTATTCCCACAGTCAATATTGCGCCAGCAAAGGGTTGGCCAGAAAAAACGCTGCCAACTGCTGTTACTGGCACGCGCGTAGCGGCTTTTGCAAAAGATTTAGACCATCCGCGCTGGATCACCGTATTGCCCAATGGAGATGTGCTAGTTGCGGAAACTAACGCGCCACCAAAACCTGAGGGTGCCAGTGGAGGAATAAGAGGCTGGGTAATGGGTTTGGTGATGAAGCGTGCTGGTGCTGGCGTGCCAAGTGCAAACCGCATTACCCTGTTACGTGATGCAGATGGCGATGGCGTGGCAGATGTACGGCTAGCGTTTTTAGAGGGCTTATCTTCACCTTTTGGTATGTCATTGATTGGTAACCACTTTTATGTAGCCAATGCCGATGCGATTGTGCGATTTAATTATGCAGAAGGCGCTAAGCAAATAGATCAACCAGGTGAAAAAATGATTGATTTGCCTAGCGGCATTAATCATCATTGGACTAAAAACATGATTGCAAATGCCGATGGAAGCAAGCTGTATGTTACTGTGGGTTCAAATAGTAATGTTGCAGAAAATGGCATGGACATTGAGTTTGAACGTGCTGCAATTTGGGAAGTAGATGTAAAAACGGGACAGCATCGTATTTTTGCTTCGGGTTTGCGTAACCCAAACGGTTTAGCTTGGGAAAATAAATCCAAAACTTTATTTACAGTGGTGAATGAGCGCGATGAAATTGGTAGCGATTTGGTGCCCGATTATTTAACTTCGGTTAAAGAGGGTGCGTTTTATGGCTGGCCTTACAGCTATTATGGCCAAAATGTAGATGCGCGTGTGCAACCACAACAGCCAGATTTGGTGGCAAGTGCAGTGGTGCCTGATTATGCTTTGGGCGCACACACCGCATCATTAGGCCTTGCTGCATCTACTGGCAATACCTTGCCAGAACAATTTGCCAATGGCATGTTTGTAGGCCAACACGGTTCATGGAATCGTAAACCGCTGAGTGGCTATAAAGTGATTTTTGTTCCGTTTACAAATGGCAAGCCTACAGGTGCGCCAATTGACGTGTTAACAGGCTTTGTGAGTAAAGAAGGCAATGCTTATGGCAGGCCAGTGGGTGTTGCGCTAGATAAAAGTGGCGCTTTGTTGGTAGCCGATGATGTGGGCAATACGATTTGGCGCGTCACGGCGAGTACGCCCTAGATTACTTTTTTTGCTATAAAATACAGTTAGGTTGCGTGAATATCGATTAATCTTAACGGAAAAATAATGCCCATTTTATTCAAGTTTTTACCCGCGTATCTCGTTATTATGCTGGTTATGTTCGTGTTGGATATTGTGTGGTTGGGTACGATTGCGCGGCCAATGTATCAGCAAGGCATTGGCCATTTAATGGCACAACAGCCTAATTTATTTTTTGCTGCGCTGTTTTATTTGGTTTATGCACTGGGTTTAATGTGGTTTGCGCTTTTGCCAAACCGTCATCATAGAGGGCTTAAAAGTACATTCGCCGCAGCAGCTAGTTTTGGATTTTTTGTGTATGCCAGTTACGATTTAACCAATTTAGCCATGCTAAAAGATTGGCCGTTAAAATTAGCTTTGATCGATATCACCTGGGGAACATGGTTAAGCGGCGTCAGTGCGACATTGGGGAAATGGGTGTTTAATCGCGTCAACCGCATTTAGCAGAAACAAATTGCCTTAGCTTAGCGCTCGTTAGAATAGCCAATCAGCCCTAAAAAACCGCGTACCAAAGCATATACAAACCATGAAATACAGCGTTTTGTTAAGCTGCTTTTGGTCCACTCATCTGCCGATACCTGATACGCATTGTTGCGGATAGATGCAATTATTTCTGTGCGCAATTCACTCGCAAACGCGCTATCTTGGACCACAATATTGGCTTCACGCGCCAACATCATACTAAACGGATCAATGTTAGATGAACCGACAGTTGCCCAGTAACTGTCAATGACCGCTACTTTGCAATGCATAAAACTTTGACGATACTCGAATATTTCAATATTATTTTTAAGAAAAACACTGTAAAAAGCATGCGTCGCAAACATTAAAAAATATTCCATGCGGCCTTGTAACAGTAACTCAATTTTAACGCCACGTTTGGCGGCTTTAATGAGCGCTTGTCTAAAACGTCTGCCTGGAATAAAGTAGGCGTTAGCGATTATAATTTCAAACTTTGCCGCATGAATCGCAGTGAGATAAGCTTTCTCTATATCCCGTCTATGCAGCAGATTATCGCGTAATACAAAAGCCGCTTTAACGCCTTTTTTGATGCTTTTTTGGGTGTTAAGTAGGCTTTTGCTTTTCCCAACATTTGGGCTTTTTAAATGCGTAATCGCTATTCTGCGCCATAATTTTTGCGCACTTTCTGTCATGCTGGGCACTAAAGCGCCTTCAACTTTCACCGCGTAATCAAGCCTTGGCGGCATATTGTTCGGAACATTATTGTCATCAATAATATTAATGCCGCCCACAAAGCCGATTTGATTATCAATCACCGCAATTTTACGATGCAAACGGCGTAAGCGATTTTTTTTGAGTGTCCAAGGCGAAACCTTAGGCCGATAAAACATGATTTGCACGCCTGCTTGTTTAAGCGCTTTTACAAAATCTCTGGGCATATTTTTACAGCCAAAACCATCTAGCAATACGCGCACAATAACGCCACGTTGCGCCGCGGCTTTTAACGCATCGGCAATTTGAATACCGGCCGCATCTGACTCAAATATATAACTTTGTAAATAAACGCTTTGCTTGGCCTGTGTTATGGCTTTAGCCAGCGCAGGAAAAAACGCTGTGCCATTGCGCAGGAGCTCAATATGGTTGCCAGCAACAAAGTTAATCATAAAAGAGTGTTAAGTTTTGAGTAACGAAGTGGTTAATATGGCATGATCAGACACTTTTACAAAGCGTGAGCCAGCATGTACTTGTACGTGCTTAATCTGAAAGCCGCGCACGTAGATGCGATCTAAGCGTAACATAGGCAACCACGAAGGAAATGAGCGTGCCGATTTGCCAGCATGTTGCTCGAACACTTCTTTAAGATGTAAGCGCGCTGCAAAAATGCGGCCTGCACGTGAGCTCCAATCATTAAAATCGCCAGCGATAATCAAAGGCGCATCTGCTGCAATATGCTGTTCAATATAATCTGCCACGGCATTGAGCTGTTGTTGCCGCCACTGTGCAAATAAACCTAAATGGATGCAAACAGCGTGTAAAGGCACATCCCAATCGGGTATTTGGATTTCGCAATGCAACATGCCGCGCTTTTCTGATTTGTGCGCAGAGATATCCAAATTGGTGGTCTTGATTATCGGAAACTTTGACAGTAAAGCGTTACCATGATGGCCATCAGGATAGGCTGAGTTTTTGCCGTAAGCAAACTCTGACCAAATACTATCTGCTAAAAACTCCACCTGGCCCGAAACAGGCCATGCGGAAAAACGCTTGCTATGCAATAAATGCTCATCTTGTACTTCTTGTAGAAAAATCACGTCGGCATGTAAATGCCGTAATAAATCGCGTTGCTTATGCAGTGAAAAATGGGCGTTAAAGTGACTAAAACCTTTGTGTATGTTGAAGGTGGCAATGCGTAGGGTGTTTGACAAATTGAGCTCATTTATTTAGATAGTTTAAATCGCTTGTTTCTAGGATGCTAACTATATGATAGCAATAATGCGGCAAACAATTATAGGCATTAATTGTATGATTTTAAGGGTTAAGTCTGTGTACGATAGCGCACAGCGCACAACGGATTATAAAGCTAAAGTGTGTCAACTGATGTTAATCCATTTTACAGACGTAGGACAATGATGACATCACAATCCGCTAGTTCCTGATAAAAAATCACGACCTCAAAACGCATCATGGAATCCTCAAGAAAAGGGGAATGATATGGGCATCGTAGCGCAACAATTCAAACACAAAGCGGCTTCACCTCAGTACAACCAATTAACGGCAAATATGCACGAATATTTGCCGCATTTCAATCACCCTATGATTGAAATGCCGAATTCTTTACGTCATCAAAATCATTTATTAGCAGCCATGTCAGAACAAGAATGGCAGCAATTGCAACCTGATTTAGAAGCAGTAGATCTGAAGCTCAATCAGGTGCTGTATGAATCAGGCAAAGCACCAACTTATATGTACTTTCCTACTACGGCCATGGTTTCATTATTGTATGTGACCCAAAGTGGCGCTTCGTCTGAAGTGGCGGTGGTGGGTAACGATGGTGTTGTGGGCGTTTCATTATTGCTAACTGGCAGCCAAACACCCAACCAAGCTTTGGTGCAAAGTGCTGGCAAAGGCTACAGAATACGTGCCCAAGCTGCAAGAAATGCACTTAATCGCGGTGGTGCAATGCTCAATATTTTATTGCATTCATCGCAAGCGATGATCACGCAAATGACACAAAATGCGGTTTGCAATCGCCACCATTCTATTGATCAACAATTAAGTCGTCGCTTATTGCTGAGTTTGGATCGCTTGCCTTCTAACCAAATCGCCATGACGCATGAAATGCTGTCTTTTATGTTGGGTGTCAGGCGCGAAAGCATTACAGATTCTGCCCTCAAACTGCAAGAGGCGGGCATCATCAGTTACAAACGTGGCCAAATTACCGTGCTTAATCGTGAAGGTTTAGAGGCGCGCAGCTGTGAGTGTTACGCAATTGTGAAAAATGAACAGCAACGTTTACAAAAAATGTTATTTAATGCTTGATGACTGAGTTTAGCGAGTGATGGGCTTATTAAGGCAGGCAATGATACGTTAAGCCATTATTTGCAATAGAAATGCCTAATAAATACAGTATGATGGCGTTTTTAAACATCAAATAAAGCATTAAACATGGCGATTTTAATCACAGGCGGCGCAGGTTATATTGGTTCACATACCTGCGTGCAAATGCTGGCGGCAGGGCAAGAAATTGTGGTGCTGGATAATTTATCCAACAGCTCAGCAGAGTCGCTTAAACGCGTTACGCAAATTTCTGGCAAAAAATTCCCGTTTATTCAAGCCGATATTCGCGATAAAACCGCCCTGCGCGAAATTTTTAAAGGTCATGCAATTAGCGCAGTCATTCACTTTGCAGGGCTTAAAGCGGTAGGTGAATCCGCCGAAAAACCGCAACTATATTACGATAATAACGTGGTTGGCAGCCTTAATTTGTTTGAGGTGATGGCCGAACTTAACGCTAAAAACATTGTGTTTAGCTCATCAGCCACCGTGTATGGCGATCCACAATCAGTGCCCATTAAAGAAGATTTTCCACTTAGCGCGACGAATCCTTATGGTCGTAGCAAGCTGATGATTGAAGATATTTTGCGCGATTTGCACAAAGCCGACAACACTTGGCGCATCGCTTTGCTGCGCTACTTTAACCCAATTGGCGCGCATGATAGCGGCCTGATTGGCGAAGACCCCAATGGCATTCCTAATAATTTATTGCCTTATGTGGCGCAAGTAGCCGTGGGCCGTTTGGCCAAATTGCGCATATTTGGTAACGATTATGCAACGCATGACGGCACAGGCGTACGTGACTATATTCATGTGATGGATTTGGCAGATGGCCATGTGGCTGCCCTGGATTATTTGTCAAAAAATCAAGCTATGATGACGGTTAACTTAGGCACTGGCATTGGTTACAGTGTGCTAGACGTGGTACAAGCCTTTGCAAAAACCAGCACAAAAAATATACCGTATGAAATATTACCCAGACGTATGGGCGATGTGGCCATTAACTATGCCGATGCAACAGTGGCTAAAACACTGTTAGGCTGGCAGGCAACCCGTAATTTAGACGATATGTGCCGCGATACTTGGCACTGGCAATCTAGCAACCCGAATGGGTTTGCAAAAAAAGTTTAGTTGGCGCTGCAATGCAAAATGCTAATTTGCAAATTGCGGTGCTCCACATTTAAACGCATAATGTCATCTATAGTTGTGGTGCCCACGCCAATGCTATGTAAACAGTCATCATCCAATGCCTGCGTATCGCGATAGGCGTACGCATGTTCATCTAATGTATATGTGTTTTGGTCATGTTCTTCGCGCAATTCACGCAATCGATTCAATAATTTCATTTTTAAATGCCTTAAACCATTATTTAAAAATGCATTATCGTTTTTGAATATGACAACTTGATTGTATTAATATGTCAATTTAATGCAATTGATAGTTAATTAAATAAGCTAAAATAGACGGCAGTCATCAGGCTAATAGGCTCAATTTACAAGGATATAGCATGTCGGAAACAGAAAAACATTCAGCGCCAGCAGGCAACAGCATGTTGCTAAAACTAGAGCAATTAGTGGCTCATAGTTGTGCCTGTAAATTGCGTGAACATTGCCCTGATAAAACCAGCCCAGATTGCCTAAAACACCGCAATTTATATGCAGAAGCGATGCAGACGCACAACCATATTAATGGTTAATACAGTCTAATTTTAATCGATTCAGCTATTGCGTTAAAACAAAAGAGATTGTACGTTTGGCTGCTTGTTAGCAACTTTGCACTGCACACTATCACCCAACTGTAATTCGCCACCCACTAACACTTTTGCATTCACGCCGCCGTGTCCACGCATCGCGTTATAAGCGCCATTGCCTAAAGCAGTTTCCATTTTGCTGCAAGGTTCGCACGGGCCAGTGATTTCTAATACCACCTCGCCAATACACAATTGCATAGGCTGGTCTCTAAACAAAGCTTTAGCAGCCAATAAATTGATGTTTGATACCACCAAATTACGCCTTAACCAAGCGGCATCTATTGGTTTGTTTAAAAAGGCCGCAATCACCGCAATATGCTCAGCTTGTATCAACGTCACTTGCCTATTCGAACCAAATGGATTGCGTGATTGCGATTTGAGCACCCTGTCGCCAATTAAGCCTTGACCAGCGATGGCTATCGCGCTATTAGCTTGCACACATGCAACGCCGCGCGCAGGGCGCAAATAAATGGCATCTAACTGGCCATTTTGAGCGAATTGCGCTATAAGCGTGCGCAAGTCTGAATTTGTTGCTGGTATTGTGGTCATGATGCATGCTATTTTACAGAGGAAAAAGCCATGCAACTTAACCATTCAAATCAAACAGAAAAAAATGTACAGCTCAGCGCTATTGAAAACCAATTAAAAATCATTAATCAAAATCTGCTTAAGGTATTTTGGATAGTCGGTTTTTTTGCCTGTTTATATTTTGGCTTGATGATTTATTTCATGTTTTTGCGTTAATTCAAGCTACACTTTTACCTATTGGTCATATCAAACATCATTTTTTGGTTTAACACTTGCTACCATCCATCACTTATTTAGATCTTGAAACCACAGGCGCCACGCCGCTACGTGACCGTATTACCGAAATTGCTTTGGTGCGTTTCGATAATGGTATTGAGACTGCACGCTGGCAAACTTTAGTCAATCCAGAGCAGCCGATTCCTGCATTCATTCAACAACTTACTGCTATTAACAATCAGATGGTCGCCACCGCACCACTTTTTAAAGAGGTGGCCGATACCTTATTAAGTTTTTTAGAAGGCAGCGTTTTAGCAGCACACAATGTGCGCTTTGATCATGGTTTTATTAAGGCCGAGTTTAAACGCATTGGCATTACGCTGCGCCAAAAAGTGATTTGCACGGTTAAGCTTTCGCGATTGCTTTATCCACAGCACAAAAGCCACGGTTTAGATGCGATTATGCAGCGCCACAATCTCACCACCATCGCGCGCCATCGCGCTATGGGCGACGTAGAAGTGATGCTGGGATTTATAGAGTCGGCGCAATTAGAGTTAGGCGATGCTGCCATTAAAAATGCGGCTGCAAAATTGATGAGCGCGCCCAGTTTGCCATCGCATTTAGATGCCAATATATTAGACGACATGCCTGAAACGCCTGGCGTTTATTTGTTCTATGGCGAAAACGAATTGCCACTGTATATTGGCAAAAGTGTCAATATTCGCGCCCGCGTACTCAGCCATTTTAGTAGTGACCACGCCAGCACCAAAGAAATGCGTATTTCGCAAGAGATTAAGCGCGTGGAATGGATGACTACCGCAGGCGATTTCAGCGCATTATTATTAGAATCAAAGCTAGTGAAAGCACGCCAACCCATCTATAACCGCCAATTACGTCATGAGCGGCAACTATGCAGCTGGAAACTTAACCCTCATTTTCAAGCAAAAAACTTATTAGAATTAGTACGCGAAAGCGATATCAACCCAATGGAGTTAGGCCAATTATTTGGTACCTTTAAAAGCAAGTACCAAGCAGTAGAGAGTTTACGCAGTATTGCCGAAGCGCATCAACTGTGTCCGCGTTATTTAGGCTTAGAAGCCGCAGGTAGTGGCGCTTGTTTTTCTAGCCAAATCAAACGCTGCAAAGGCGTATGTTGTGGCAAAGAAGCACCTGAAATACATTATTTGCGCCTGCAACAAGCCTTAATTGCGCACCGCTTAAAAAATTGGCCGTATGCTGGCAAAATTGGTATTCGCGAACACAGCAGCGAAAACGACCAAACGCAGTTGCATATATTTGAATATTGGACCTATTTAGGCATGGTTGAAAATGAAGCCGACTTAACTGAAAAACTACAAGAAAATACTGCATTTAAGTTTGATTTGGATACCTACAAACTGCTTTTAAAAGCGTTTAACAACCCCAAAACACAAGTAATTCAGTTTGCTAATGTAGTCAATTAATTTTAGATTAGATGTAAGCTTTTGCCTAAAGGCTGGCAGGCAGGCAGTGTACAATGTATGCCATGACAGCCTCTCACGCGCAGCAGCGCCTGCAACAAATATTCGGTTACTCTACATTTCGCGGTGAGCAGCAGGCCATTATTGAGCATGTAACGGCAGGCGGAGATGCGTTGGTGTTAATGCCAACCGGCGGCGGAAAATCGTTGTGTTATCAATTGCCTGCCTTGCTGCGCGATGGCGTCACCATTGTGGTTTCACCATTGATTGCGCTGATGCAAAACCAAGTAGAAGCCTTGCAGCAACTGGGTGTAAAGGCAGCATTTTTAAATTCTAGCCAAGAAGCGCAACAAGCGCGTGAAGTGACATCACTATTACTTCAAGGCGAGTTGGATATTCTGTATGTTGCGCCAGAGCGCCTGTTATTAAGCGGATTTTTAGCACAACTTGAACAGATTGAAATGCACACAGGTATTGCGCTATTTGCTATTGATGAGGCGCATTGCGTATCCGAATGGGGTCATGATTTTCGGCCAGAATATCGCAAGTTGACGGTTTTGCATGAGCAGTTTCCCGGTGTGCCGCGCATTGCGCTAACCGCTACCGCAGATGCGCCAACGCGCGCCGAAATTGTAGAGCGTTTATCGCTAGAAAATGCGCGCCAGTTTGTGGCGAGTTTTGACAGGCCCAATATTCGCTATCGCGTCACCCATAAATTAAAAGCGCGTGAGCAATTAGAAGCGTTTTTAGCAGAAGAACACGCCAATGATGCGGGTATTGTATATTGCTTATCACGCAAAAAAGTAGAAGAAACCGCCAGTTGGCTTAAACAACGTGGTTGGGATGCGCTGCCTTATCATGCTGGTTTAGATGCCAACATTCGTAGCCAAAACCAGCGCCGATTTTTGCGCGAAGAGGGCGTGATAATTGTCGCGACCATTGCGTTTGGCATGGGTATCGACAAGCCTAACGTTAGATTCGTCGCGCATTTAGATTTACCCAAAAGTATGGAAAGTTATTACCAAGAAACCGGTCGCGCAGGACGTGACGGCTTGCCAGCCAACGCTTGGATGACTTTTGGATTGGGCGATGTCGTGAGTATGCGCCAAATGTTAGATAGCGGCGATGCGCCAGAAGCACGCAAGCAAGTTGAGCGACAAAAGTTGGATGCGCTGCTGGGATTTTGCGAATCGACCGCTTGCCGCCACCAAACCTTACTGCGCTATTTTGGCGAGCAGCATGCAGGCAATTGCAGCCAGTGCGATAACTGCCTAAATCCAGTGGATACTTGGGATGCGACGCAAGCCGCGCAAATGGCAATGTCTGCGGTGTACCGCACGGGGCAGCGTTTTGGCGTGGTACATCTAATGGATGTGTTGATGGGTAAAACCAATGCAAAAATTGCACAGTTTAATCACCAGCAGCTAAGCGTATTTGGTGTTGGTAAAAGTATGACAGGCACGCAGTGGAGCAGCATTTTTAGGCAGCTAGTGGCCGCTGGCTATTTAGAAGCCGATCTTCAAGCCTATGGCGGATTAAAATTGACAGAAGCCGCGCGTCCCATCTTAAAAGGCTTAGCCCAAGTGTGGTTAAGGCGCGATGTTGAAGCAGCAGGAAAAGCAAAAGCTAGCTTAAGCAAAGCGCAGCGTAGCTCAAACGCCAAAGCCGCTTATGATGGGCTCAGTGACGACCCACTATGGCAGGCGCTTAAAGCCAAACGCTTAAATCTAGCGCGCGAGCAAGGCGTGCCGCCTTATGTGATTTTTCATGATAGTACACTGCTGGAAATCTTAAATAATCGCCCGCAAAGTTTGACGCAAATGAGCCGCATCATGGGCGTTGGTCAAGCGAAATTAGACCGTTATGGCGATGATTTTTTGCAGGTATTAGAAGAGCATGTGTAAATAGCAGTCATCAGCGCATTAACGCGTCAACATTAAGCGCTACTTAACACATCAATTGATGCAATATTTACTGCGGGTTCACCGCGCCACAGATAGCGTTCAGCCATTTCCCGTTAATATCCGCTTGGCCGCTAACTGGTTGGTTGCCTTGTGCTACGCCATCAAATTGGGTTTGTCCTGAAAAACTTTCTGGGCTAGTAATGGTGCCATGCGCTGTTCCATTGCCAGTTAGCTCATTGCTGGCGCACGAAAAATCCAATTGGTAGTTATTGCCAGAGCGCGTGGCCTTACTTGCCGTGCAACCCAGTTGGTTTTGATCAAAAGCAGGGAAGCTGTTTTGATTGGCCATTTCTTGCGTGATGCAGGCGGTTGATATTGCCGCACCATTTTCAACTTGCGGTAACTCAAAACCATATTCATTGGCTAAATCTTTAATATTTTGCATTTGATCGGGCGGAATTTGACCCGCGAACCACAACAAATCAGAAGAGGTGGTTATTTCCCATAATCCAGGCCGCATATTGATATCCACCGCGTTAGCGCTCGTAGTTAACCATAAAAAACCAGCAAAAAAAGTGCGTAAAATTTTATGCATGTAATCTCCAAAAAATTAATCATAGCACTTTGAGCGTCAGTTGAATCAACTCAATTTTGGGCAAAGCACCTATTCGGATTGCAGTAATTGCTGGGTTAAGCTTTAAAGCTTAGCGCAAGCAACGCGCATTTTAAGCCAGCTTTGATTAAGCCGACCAGGCAATGACAAATAGCCGCCTTTTGCGCCAAGTGAGTGGGATAAAGTTATAATGACTATTTTGTGACAATCACTGCAACGCTGTGTTGTGGTGATTTAAACGCCAACAAGATTGCAATCAAATGCTCGCTCAGCAACAAATTATCCATAATCGATACAGACATTTTTTAAGAGCGACCATTCGATTTCTCACTTATTTTAGCGCATTGTTTCTGGTGAGCATTGCCAATTGGGTCACCTCTAACTTTGGCAAAGCCTCGTTAGAACAAGTGTTATATCACGCTCAGTTTGGCACAAACGGCTTAGTCGATACCGATATTGGTATCATCAAAAGTTTTGTCAATTTATGTTTGCTGTTGCCGTTGACTGCCTCTTTGCTCTTGGTTTTACTAGAATATTCTATCGCGCTGTATTTGGTGCACAGTGCAACGCATTGGTTGGCAAAGCCAATGCAAGTATTTAATCAACGTAGCTTAAAAGTTTTTTACTGGTTTATCGGCCATCGCGCGCCTTTATATACCTTGATTGCCTGCTTTAGCTATTTTGCATTTCAATTTTCGATGCATACTTTTGTGCATAACCAATTTGGTCAAGACTACTTTGGCGAGCATTATGTGAACCCTAAAAGTGTTCATGTGCAAGCAATTAAGCCTAAAAACTTGGTGCTGATTTATGTAGAATCTTTAGAGGATACGTACAAAAACCCAGCATTATTTGGCAAAAATTTGCTGCAGCCATTAGATGATTTAAAAGGCACAAGCTTTAATGCGTTTAAGCAAGCGCCGGGTACGCATTGGACAATTGCTGGCATCACTTCAACACAGTGTGGTTTGCCGCTCAAGAATGTCAGTCTGTACGATGGCAATGATCAAGGCGAAAAAATTCAATCTTTTTTGCCTAATGCGATTTGCTTAGGTGATATTTTGCATGATGCTGGTTATTACAATGTCTATATGGGCGGCGACGCGTTGGCTTTTTCAGGCAAGGGAAAATTTTTTCGCGACCATCACTACGATGAAATCTATGGAAAACAAGAGTTAAAACATGGCTTGAGCGATGATGAAATGAACGCTTGGGGCCTGTATGACGATGATTTGTTCGTGCAAGTTAAAGCCAAGCTCAAACAATTGCGCGCCAAATCGCAGCCGTTTAATTTAACTATTACTACTATCGATACTCATGGCCCTGATGGGCATTTTTCAAACTATTGTAAAAGCCGTGGTGTAACTGAATTTAAAGGAATCGTTACCTGTACGGCGAATCAAGTGGCGAGCTTTGTGCAGTTTATGCAAAAAAACGGCTACCTGAAGAATACCAACGTGGTTATTTTGGGCGACCATTTAGCCATGTGGAACCCTTTACACAAAGCGCTGGATAGTGCCAAACAGCGGCACATTTACAATCGATTCATTTCAATAACGCCCATAGACAAAAATCGTGAAAATATCCTGCATTTTGATTTATTTCCCACTATTCTAGAATTGATCGGTTTTCAAGTAACAGGTGGCAAGTTGGGTTTAGGTTTTAGCGCGATTAACCAGCATATGGAATTGCCACCAGCCAGCATTTTGGATGATATGCATAAAGATTTGCTCAACCAATCGGCAACCTATTTAAATTTGTGGAAAGAAAATAGCGCAGAATAAACACTTAACCTATTTTTTTAGCCAATTTTTGGCGTACTTAAGGCTTAAAATTAGGCAAAAAACTCGCCTTAAAATTTAAGCGTTTATCATCGGCTTTTGTTCAATGACATTGGCTAGTTCTGGATCGGACGTTTGCGCAAGCAACTGACAAATCAGCGCGCTTACATAAGGCAGTGATTGCAAAGCCAACAACGCCACCCAAAGTTGCGCATCAAAATTTTGCATGCCTCTGGTCGCTATCATGGCAATCGCGCAAATAACCAAAGCAATCAGCAAGACGAACTCTTCCATGATGGCACTTAAAATGGCAGGTTTTTGAGTGGTTAACTTACCTTTTGTGGTGACTTTAAACACACCATTTTTTTGAATAATGCCCATAATAATGCCGCGTGCAATAGCGTGAGATAAACCTAAACTTGCTAATGAAGCACCAAAAATATCTTTCCATGCGCAGTGCATGGTTTTGCGATACAAAATAGGGCCAAGCGCAGCCTTGATGAATAGAAAAGCTACAATCGGCGCAATCATGATACTCACGGGCAGAGAGAAATCTTTAGGAAAGGCAATCATGGCAATGCTCCAGCCAATAGAGCCGATGGTGAAAATAAGTTGTAGCGCATCGCCCAGCCAAGCAAACCAGCCGGTTAAAAAGTGGTAGCGCTGCCCAAAACTTAAAGTGGATTTACCGAGCAATTTGGGCATGTGATGTTTTAAAATCTGCATCGCGCCAAACGCCCAGCGTGAACGCTGCGATTTTAGCGCCTTAAAATCAGAAGGTGTTAAGCCGCGCCCAAAAGTATCATCAATATAGCGCAGCTCGTAACCGTTTTCTAACAGCCTTAGCCCCAATTCCGTATCTTCGCAAATACACCATTCTGACCACGAGCCGCTGTTCAATAACGCTTCGCGCCGAATCAGTGTCATGGTGCCATGTTGAATCAAAGCATTGCGTTCGTGCCGGTGATGCATGCCGATGCGAAAAAATCCTTCAAACTCCCAATTGCTCATGCGTCTAAAAAAGTTATTTTCCCATTCGCGATGTGCTTGTGGCGCTTGCACCACCGCCACTTTTGGTTCGCTAAAATGCGGTACTAAATCAGAAAGCCAATCGGGCGTCACAATATAATCCGCATCGACTACACCAATTACTGCTGCTTGCGGATGGGTTTTGCTCAAAGCAAAATTTAAAGCACCCGCTTTGAATCCAGGCCATTGCGGTAAGTGATAAAAGTGAAAATGGCTTGGCAAAGTCGCCATAAAAGCTTCAATCGGTTTCCACTTGGCTGCATCTTTAGTATTGTTATCCACCACAATCACTTCGAAATGGGTGTAGTTTAATTGCAGAAAGCTTTGAATGGTTTCAATCACCATTTCGGGTGGCTCGTTGTAACAAGCCAGATGAATCGACACCAATAATTCTGCATTGCTGGGCAATGGTTTAGCGCGTTGATACACGCGCCAGCCGCGTTTTTTAAACATCACTTCGCTAAACTCAACGCCATAAATCATCAAAACAGCCGAGGTTAAAAACATGCCGATGATGAGCGCGATTAAAACGCTGAAATCTCTGATGGAATAATAATAATCGCCAGGTAGATTCCAAGCGACCACTAAAATAGTGACGCAAGCTTGCAATAAAATGGCGAGCGAAATTCTGCCACCTAAACCCCAGTTTCTAAAACGATAGGCAATAAATAAAATGGGGAAAAAAGCGATACAACTCGCCCATAGTGCTTTGTTAATCCAGCGCACATCTTTTGGTACCGCACCTTGCAGAGAATATTTTAATGTGCGATCTGCTGAAAACATGCCCCAATAAGCGCCAGCCCAACCTTCAATGTTTTTCTTCCAAGGCTGGTCAAAAGCTTCCATTAAAAAATAGTCATAATTTTTATAAGCGGTTTTTGCAAGAAACTCTCTCACAAATTGTGCTTGATTGATTTTGGATGGAATAGAGGCGCCAATCGCAGGGCCTTCGCTGGGCCAACCTACTTCGGAAATCACAATTTTTTTTCGTGGAAATGCAGCCATTAATTCCTTATATTTGGCTAACGAATAATCCACCGCTTGATCAACGGGCAAGCCTTCGTGATACGGCAATAAATGTACCGCAATATAATCGACATGCTGGACTAACTCGGGGTTTTTTAGCCAAATATGCCAAGGCTCAGCAGTAGAAATAGGCGTTGCGGTTGCCAGACGAACAGCATCCAGATAGGCATACAAATCCGCTTTTGGCATGTCGTTGCGCAGTAAGACTTCGTTACCCACAATGGCACGCTCAATGCTGGAATAAAATAGTAACTGCGCTTTCAACGCATTGATTTCGCGCGTGTTTGATGTTTTATCTGCGCCTAGCCAAGCGCCTGCGGTTATGTCAAAACCTAATTTTGCTGCAAGAGGCGTCGTTTCGCTGTTATCTAATGCGCTGTAAATGCGTATTCGGCTAGTTAACGGCTTCATTAAGCGTAAATCTGCCGATAACTCAGCGGTGCTGGGGAAGTTTCTCTCAAGCGGGCTTTGCTTTTCCTGAAAGCCGCTATAGGCAAAGCCGCTGACGATGCCAGGTGCGTTGATTAACGGTAATGTACGATTCAATATCGCCCAGGCGCTAAAGTGAATTAAGCTGACCACCAATGTAAAAAATAAAGGCGTAATCCAGTTTTTTTTGAATAAAATCATTGAATCAATCAGATGCTATTGGATATCAGCAAAAAAACTGTAGTGAGAACCGTGTAGTTATGCATAAAGTTGGTGTTTTTTTAGTGTTAAGTAAAAGAGTTGTTTTTAAAATTTCAAGCATCAAATGACAGGCGCTAGGTTACAATTTGGGTTAATTAAATGTTAGAAATGAATATGCATAAAAGATTTTTAGTTGGGATTACAATTTTTGCAATACATGCTTTATTCTCGATTAACGCGCTAGCTGCGCCCAAAAAATTTACTGGTATCAATTATAGTGGAGTCTACGCATGCAAAGGGAGTAATGTAAAAATTGGTAGCTACGAATTAGTGGTTACATTCACCATGAATAAGGCGAACAGCCGTGGCAAGATTGGCAGTTACGATCTCACCATAGAGACTGAAAACGCCACTCAATATAACGGTCGGGCAATTGCCAACGGTAAAGATTTGGCTATGACCATTGCAATTGTGGATGGCGATACCCTGACTTACAGCACAGGTATTGCCATCATGCAGCCGGTCAATTCCAAGCGTTTTAGCTATGTGAATCAGTATTACGAATCTAAACAAACAACGCTTACCTCGGATAACACAGACGCTGGTAATTACGGTTTTGAGCGTTGCATGATGTTAAAGCCAAAAGTTAAGCAAAATTGAGTGTTAAGTTTGCACTATTGAGCCAGCTTATGTCGAAGGGTTACTTTTTGAGCATGGTTAAATCTGTTCAGTCTGCATGTTAATTAGCGCTAGCGCTTGTAGCAGGTTTGATCGCAGAAAGTTGGCTAAATTGCACAATATAATTCTCTAGCCAATTTTGAGCGTGCTGCTTTTGTTTGCTGTCCGTGCTGGCATGCAGCTCAGCAATGGTATTGCAAATATTTTGCTTATGCTGGTCAGCATAACGTTGATAATCTGCATTTGGGCTATTAGTTAAGCGCTCAAAACCCGCCTTAATCAATTGCGATTTATCTTCAAAACTAAGCTCGGCACTGGATGATGGACTTTGCAATAGGCCAATAATGTGTTTGGCATCGTTGTGTCGTCTTAATATTTCAGCATAGCTTAATGCTGGCTTAAATGGAATTTCATTCAGTTTTAGCTTGAGCATATCTAGTTGAGATTGATTTAGCCTGCCATAGATTTTTTCAGCATAATCTTGCATTTTCTCAAGCCTAACCGCCAATTGTTCTTGCGGCGAATCTTGCCACCAATCATCTTTCCAATCATTAGCACGATCATCTAATTTGTGTTCAAAATATTGCAATTGTTGATTGCTTAATAAAGGCGCCATTTCAATCATCGTCGGGATGGATTCTATGCGAATCTGATTAAAACTTGCGCTTAATTCATCTAGCTTTTCACAAACTAAACTAGGCGTTATTTGCGGCTGGCTCAGGCTATTTTGTATGTCTTGTAGCTGCATAACATAAGTAGGCAATTGCTGTTGACGATGCCAATCATGTAAGCGATGTAAGGCAGGATTTAACGCTGCTTTTTGGGCGCGCGTAAAATCGAAGTAATGATCTAACCACCAACTTAACGCTTGCGGCGCATTGTTATAGGCGGTTTTAACCAGCGCACAGCTATTGATTGAGCAGGCCAGCAACAGCACAAAAACCAGTTGAATATAACGCATATGTTTACGACCCGACATTGTTTAGCTAGTTTAACTGAGTCTAGTTTAATTCAATCTAGCTGAATTAAGCTTAGTTTGAATACATGCAATGTAAAGCAAGCCAATAATGACACTTTGCATCAAAAAAAGTTATCAATATGCAGCCATTTAAAGGGTTAAGTCGCTTGCATTAAACGTACTTGAGTTTAGTTTTGCTAAACTATTGCGCGCGATAAGGTTAATATAAGGCCTGTCTATTCTGTTGTGTTTTGGGTGTATTAAAAAAATGAGCAATAAAATAATGACGCAGTTTTATTCGGGTGAATCCGAAAAAGAAATGGCCAGGCTTTCTGCGTTAAGACGTTATAACCTGTTAGATGCGCAGCCTAATATTTCGCTAGATATGCTAACAAAATTAGCTGCTAATATGATCGGCACACCAATTGCGCTGATGGATTTGGTAGATGAAAACCGTGTCTGGTCGAAATCGCATTTTGGTACCGAAGTCACCGAATATGGCATCAATCTGGGATTTTGTTCATCGCTTATTTTGGGTGATGCGCCTTATATCATTGAAGATGCAAAGTCTGATCCGCGCACGGCTGATCACCCTTTGGTGATAGAAAGCGGCGTTAGGTTTTATGCAAGCGTGCCACTTAAAACGCATGATGATTTCAATATTGGCACCTTATGTGTGATTGGCTTTGAACCACGCACTATTTCGGATGCTGAAATACACATGCTGCAAGCGTTAGCGGTGATTGCCATGGAAACCCTTGAGTTTTTAGCTAAAGACAACCGTACTCATGATATTTTGGATATTGAACAGAAGTTTAAGTTAAAAGAATTGCAAAACCAGCTGATTTTAAATTCAACCATTGAAGGCATTCATGTGATTGATTTAAATGGCGTTATTGTAGTAGAAAATTCAGCTGCGGTTAAATTGCTGGGCAGAGAGCAGGGCGATTTACTGGGTCGACATGCGCATCAAACATTGCATCATCATCATGCAGATCAATCCGAGTACCCAGTGTCAGATTGCCCAATTTATAAAACATTAAGTGATGCTCAACCACGCAACGTAACAAGTGAGGTGTTTTGGCGAAAAGATGGTAGTAGCTTTCCTGTTGAATATAGTACCTCGCCTTTGATGGATTTGAATGGCGAATTAAGTGGCGTTACGGTGGTTTTTAGGGATATTACCGATAGAAAAGCGAACGAAGCTAAAATTCAATATTTGGCCTATTTTGATGCGTTAACTCATCTGCCCAACCGCTCTTTATTTTTAGATAGACTTGATCAGGCCATTAAAAAATCGCGACGCAATCATACGCATCTGGCATTAATTTATATTGATTTAGATCGCTTTAAAGAAATTAATGACACATTGGGACACGATGTGGGCGATCGGCTTTTGCAACAAGCGGCAAATCGCCTGCAAGCTTGTGTGAGAACTAGCGATACAGTTGCCAGATTGGGCGGAGATGAATTTACCATCACAGTGGGCGATTTAAGTGAACCAGGATTAGAAAAACAGATTGTGCAGAAAATACTCATCGCATTAGCCGAACCATTTGTGCTAAATAACGAAGCGCTTTATTTATCGGCCAGCATTGGCGTTACTGTGTATCCAAATGATGCGTTAACGGGTGAGGATCTGCTTAAAAACGCCGATCAATCGATGTATGCCGCCAAAAAAGCGGGCCGCAATCGCTATCACTATTTTACCCAATCGATGCAAGAGCAAGCCGATACGCGTTTGCGCCTGATCACTGATTTGCACGATGCCATCAAAAATAAAGCATTTTTTCTGATGTATCAGCCAATTATGCATCTCGCAACAGGTGCCATTAATAAAGCAGAGGCATTGATTAGATGGCAACATCCCAAAAAAGGCATTATCAGCCCGTTAGAATTTATTCCAGTGGCAGAAGAGGTTGGTTTGATTAACGAGATTGGGCAGTGGGTATTTGAAGAATCGGTGCGGCAAGTAAAAAGCCTGCAAGCATTAACCCTGCAACCGTTTCAAATGAGTGTGAACAAGTCACCCGTACAATTTGGCGCAGCTGATTACGTTAACGCTGGCTGGATTAACCATTTAAAATCGCAAGGTTTAGCAGGCGAAAATATTTGTATAGAAATTACTGAAGGCCTGCTTTTAGATACTTCAAAAGGCATAAAACAAAAATTACTGTCTTTTCAGGCAGACGGTATTCAAATTGCTTTAGATGATTTCGGCACAGGCTACTCTTCGCTGTCGTATTTAAACCAGTACGCAATTGACTATATTAAAATAGACCGCTCGTTTGTGTGTAATTTAGCGGCAGGATCAAGTGATTATGCGCTGTGCGAGGCGATGATTGCAATGGCGCATAAATTAAATATCAAAGTCATTGCAGAGGGAATCGAAACCGAATCTCAATTAAGGTTATTAACCGAGGCAGGTTGTGATTATGGTCAGGGTTACTATTTATCGAAACCTTTAAACCAAAAAGACTTTCAGTTATTTCTCGCTGAAAGGCAAAAATTATAATGTTGCCTGAATTACGACTTTTAATTAGCTGTAGTTTAGCAATTGCCTTTTTTTGCTTGCCCTGGCGGGCAGTGATGGCCAAAATGATGGCAACCAGTCAATGCAAAAACGATCAAAAGTAAAACTAGAATTGATATTTTTTTCATCATTATAGTTTATCATTAGTTTAAGGCAAAGTTATATTAAATTTGGCATTAAATAATTCAATAATGATATAAAAATATGTCTTCTAACGTATTTAAATCATATAAAATTTAGTGGTAAATACTTACGTTCCGTTAAAACAGGAAAACAATTGTGGAAACCTCTGTGGATAGCAATTTAAATACCATCAACACGGAGTTAGAAAACAATGTTTTGCCCAGCAACGATGCATTACAGGTCAGGAATGTTGCTTTGGTTATTATCTCAACCATTCTAGTCATTTATGCATTGCAGTGGGCTCAAAGTTTTATCATCACAATGTTGCTGGGTGTGCTTCTAGCCTATGCATTAAATCCACTTGTATTACATCTCGAAAATATAAAAGTTAACCGAGTAATTGGTTCAACAATTGTTATTCTGGCGTTGATCGCTAGTATAGCTTTCTCTGCCTATGCATTGCGTGGGCAAGTGCAATCAATTATCTCAAGTTTGCCAGAAGCTGCAACCAAACTCACCTCTTCATTTATCAGTAAGCGTGGCCAACCATTAACCAATATGCAAAAAATGCAGATGGCTGCAACTCAGGTCGAATCTGCTGCTAGTTCAGCCGAAGAAAATATACCGACTAAAAAGAAACCCACTATGCGAGTCATTGTTGAGGAACCTAAATTTAATATCAGTGATTTTCTTTGGCGTGGATATTTAGGCGTATTTGGCTTTTTAGCGGAAACAATTACGATGATATTTCTTGCGTATTTTCTGCTCCTGTCAGGAAATATATTCAAACGTAAATTAGTCAATATTACTGCGCCAACATTAACGCGTAAAAAAATTACGGTCAACATATTGGATGATATTGGTATATCAATTCAACGCTATTTAATGATGTTGGTCATCACCAATGTTATCGTTGGTATAGTTTCCTGGATAGCGTATAGATTGATCGGTTTAGAAAATGCAGGCGCTTGGGGATTTTTTTCAGGCTTCATGCATATTATTCCCTATTTTGGGCCAGTTGCGACTGCAGCTGTAACTGGTATGGCGGCTTACATGCAATTCAATTCAATTTTCATGGCGCTAATGGTTGCAGGTGCATCCATATTAATTTCGACTATTATTGGGGTATTTGTCACAACCTGGATGACTGGTCGTATTGCGAAAATGAATTCAGCAGCAGTTTTTATATCGCTCATCTTTTTTTCATGGTTATGGGGACTCTGGGGCATGTTGCTTGGAATACCTGTCATCTTCATTTTAAAAGTAGTATGCGAACGAATTGATCATTTGCAACCGATAGCCGAACTACTAGGTGAATGAGGTTAACAAGATGATGCTAATTTTCGCAATTTTTGCTGTTAGACTTAACGTTGAAAAGACACGAATAACTGATGTGATGTGTTAAGAGCTCCTTGCCTATCAGTCAATTAAATAAAATCCTACCGAGGCTAATATATAACAAGTATCAGAAACATTAGCTGTTGAAAATAAGGTGCACTTATTATTGTAATATGAGCTTGCTGAGTGGGTTAAACCTTATGAAATGTTAAAGCTGCGTATGTTGGATAATTTGCGATGTCAGCCTAAGTTTGATAAAAGGCATGGTATTTTATAAGCAATAGGCCACTTTGGTAAGTGGCCCTATTTAACTCAAGTACAAAAACTATCCGTAGATATGTTGACCATTGTTAGAGGTCCAATCACTTTTGAATCTATCTCTGTCTTCATCCGTTTTAGAGTTAACACCAATCACTATTCCACCATCTTTTAAGCCAGTTTCATATTCTTTCAAAGTGTCTTCTGGGATGGCCCATCCAACTAAAGCACCAATTAAACCAGCACTCACGCCTCCAGCCCCAGCACCTGCAATAGCTGCTGCAACAGGGCCAGCAACAACTAGGCCTAATCCAGGTAACACCAATACAGTACCTACCGCTGCAACGGCCGCCGCAATAGCACCCACTGTTGCACCAATTGCACCGCCAATCGCTGCGCCCTCAGCTGATTTGTTACCAACTTCAGTCTCAAGCGTTGTATTTTTGCCATAATAGCGCTCACGTGTTTCTTCACTCATAATGACATCGATGTCGTTCCTACTATATCCTGAATCTAGGGCTGATTTATAAGCGCGCTCCGCACTATCTTGATCATTAAACAAACCTGTTACTGTAGCCATAATTTTTTCCCTTAAATATTTTATACAGGAAAATCCTGTTAACTCAATATTAAGATAATCTTTGATTGTGAAATGTGAGTTGAATGCGCATAATGTTGTAGGAATTGGCTTAGCAATCTGCGCTTCAAATTATCGAAAGCTGCTAAGCAATCGTATGCATAACCATCTTTAATCAATTTTTAATCTAAATGTTTTATCTAAAGCCAGATTAATCACTATGAAAATGAATAAATGAATTTTTTCAAAAAAAACATCAAGATAATTTTAATTACAGTCATTATTACTATTATATCCATTCTAATTTTCATGAATTTTGTGACGGGTGAGAAAGAAATAGAACGTATTCTTCATCAACATTATTCAATTAAAGATCAACAGTTTTCTAGGTCAGTCAGTGCTTTATTGGGCCCTGCATTTATCGAAAATAATCAAGTTAAAGTGCTCATCAATGGTGATGAAATTTTTTCAGACATGCTGCAAGCAATTCGAGGCGCAGAAAAAACAATTACTTTCGAAACTTTTATTTATTGGGGAGATAGCATAGGAGAGGAATTTGCCAGTGCGCTAACTGAGCGTGCGCGAGCGGGCGTCAAAGTGCATATTTTGTTAGATTGGCTTGGTAGTGTCAAAATGGAACAAAAACAATTAGATAAAATGAGAGAGGCAGGCGTTGAAATTCAACGCTATCACAAACCGCATTGGAGTCATTTAGCAAGATTAAATAACAGAACACATCGGAAATTACTGATTATCGATGGACAAATCGGATTTACGGGTGGGGTAGGCATTGCTGATCAATGGCGTGGTAATGCAAAAAATCCTAACGAGTGGCGTGACACCCACTTTCACGTAACAGGTCCTGTAGTGGGTCAAATGCAGGCAGTTTTCATGGATAACTGGATAAAATCTAATGGCAATGTTTTACATGATGAAAAATATTTTCCAGCATTAAAAAAAACGGGCGACATGTCTGCACAAATGTTTAGCAGCTCTCCTAGTGGCGGTGGTGATTCAATGGTGCTGATGTATTTAATGGCCATAACCGCTGCTCAAGAATCCATTGATTTATCAAGTGCTTATTTTGTGCCGGGTGAGCTTCTAACAAAAGCACTGATTGCTGCTTCTAAAAGAGGAGTCAAAATTCGCATCATTACACCAGGCGAGCACATTGATACAGAATTAGTCCGTAAAGCATCGCGTTCTGGTTGGGGCGAAATGCTTAAAGCCAATATACAGATTGCTGAATATTCACCAACCATGTATCACTGCAAAGTGATTATCATTGATCATTTAATGGTTTCGGTGGGGTCTACTAATTTTGATAACCGGTCTTTTAGATTAAATGACGAAGCAAATTTAAATGTGCTAAGTCCAGAATTTGCCCAATATCAAACCAAGATTTTTGAATCAGATTGGACTAAAACCGCCGAAATCACTTATGAACAATGGTTAAATAGACCACTTCAAGAAAAAGTATTAGAAAAAATCTCTAGCATTTTTAATTCACAACTTTAAATATAATAATGTAGATTATGAAAAATTGTTTGTACTCTTTGCTACCAGCAGTCTTACATAGGACCACAATTCATTTAAATATTATGTGTATTCAGCTATTTCCCAAGTTTTTGTTTAAAATTAGGATTAAAGGTAAGATTTAGACTGGTGTAAAGGTGTTTCAAGTCAATGCAATTGAATAAAAAAAGGATTAGCGATTAAGCTAATCCTTTGTTTTATATGGTGCGCACAAGATGAAAGTGCTGGGCAATGGCAAGAATCAATATTAATTCTTTAATGTCTTAAGAATATCTTAGCTATTCGCGATTCATTTCGACTTGATCGCAAGACTTTTAAGCCACTATTTAGTTGTTCCACCAGTTCCTGTACCAGCACCGCTTGTCGCATTACCTGTACCAGAGCTATCTGTTTCCGTGCCGCCGGTTCCTGTACCAGCACCGCTGCCAGCCTTGCTTGTGCCAGCAGCATTTGAATTACTACTGCCAGCTTTATTATCAGGTGTCATCGTCGAACATCCTACGAAGAAAACAACGCTCAATAATGCTAGTACTTTCCATGCATTAAACTTTTCCATGATTAAATTCCTTTTATTTATTAAAAATAATTGTACTTTTTCACATTATTGGAAAATGTTTTCTTAGTCTGTTCGATGGAACACATATAGAATTTTGGAGATCTAATTGTTGCCCAGATACGTCATTTACGTATTAAATAAATAAGGCTGAAACCTTTATGGAATCAGCCTTATTTTTGATTGGTGCGCCCAAAGAGATTCGAACTCCTGACCCCTTGGTTCGTAGCCAAGTACTCTATCCAGCTGAGCTATGGGCGCATTTGACTTAACTCAAATTATTAAGCTGTGCATTATACGTGATAGTGCTTACTTCTTAAACATTAAACTATCAATTTATGTCACTTAAATATTGGCGGAGAGCGAGGGATTCGAACCCTCGATACAGATTTAAGCCCGTATGCTTCCTTAGCAGGGAAGTGCCTTCGACCACTCGGCCAGCTCTCCGTTTATGACTATTTCGCTATCATTCATGTTGCTGAATTAAGGGCGCGATGTTACTGGAAATCACCTTAAAAATCAATTAAAAGTCGGGCAATACAGTGCTTAATAACTGATTTATATTTTTAAGCACTTTCTAGTTCAAATGCCTTGTGTAACACGCGCACGGCGAGTTCCATGTATTTTTCGTCAATCACCACTGCGATTTTAATCTCGCTGGTTGAAATCATTTGAATATTAATGCCTTCTTCAGCCAACGTGCGGAACATTTGGCTGGCAATGCCCACGTGTGAGCGCATGCCAATGCCAACGACAGAAACTTTGGCGATTTTGTCATCACCGTTAATCTCACGTGCACTGATATGTCCTTGTACTTTGTCGCGTAAAACGGCCAAGGCTTTGTTCATTTCATTTTTGTGCACGGTGAAAGTAAAGTCAGTTGTGCCGTCTGCGCCAGTATTTTGAATAATCATGTCCACATCGATATTGGCATCCGCAATCGAGCCTAAAATCTGATAGGCAATGCCTGGTTTATCTGGCACGCCCAGCACAGTGATTTTGGCTTCGTCGCGATTAAACGCAATGCCTGAGATAATTGGGTTTTCCATATCATTGTCCTTGCCATCTTCTTCAAACGTAATCAAAGTGCCATCGCCTTCATCTTCAAAGCTAGATAGCACGCGTAACTTAACCTTATATTTACCTGCAAATTCAACAGACCGTATTTGCAACACTTTGCTGCCTTGCGAAGCAAGCTCTAACATTTCTTCGAAAGTGATTTTATTTAATCGCCGCGCTTCAGGCACAACACGTGGGTCAGTTGTGTAAACACCATCCACATCTGTGTATATCTGGCATTCGTCCGCGCCCAAGGCAGCAGCTAGTGCTACGCCTGTGGTGTCAGAGCCGCCGCGACCAAGAGTCGTGATATTGCCTTGGGCATCTACGCCTTGAAAGCCAGCAACCACGCAAACATAGCCGTCATTCAAGTCTTGTTTAAGCTTGTATTCGTCAATATCTAAAATGCGTGCTTTGGTATGTGCGTCGTCAGTTAGTATTTTCACCTGCATGCCCGTATAGCTTTTGGCTTTAATGCCTAGCTCCATCAACGCCAATGCGGTCATAGCAATAGTCACTTGCTCACCAGTTGAAATCATCACGTCTAATTCGCGCGGATCAGGCTCTGCCATCACTTCTTTAGCTAAGGCAATTAGCTTATTGGTTTCGCCAGACATGGCAGAAACCACCACCACAACTTGATGCCCCATTGCCTGATATCGCGCAACTCTGCTTGCTACATGACGAATTCGCTCAGGATTCGCAACAGAAGTACCACCATATTTTTGTACAATTAATGCCATAGTTAACTCTTAAATTGAATCAATTTTTATCATCATGATGGGGTTAACTGATTAACAACCCAGTCTTTTACGCTTGCTAATGCTATTGGTAATTGGCTTGTATCTGTGCCGCCCGCCATTGCCATATCTGGTTTTCCGCCACCTTTGCCGCCTACTTGATTCGCCACAAAATTCACCAAATCGCCCGCTTTTATTTTAGCGATTAAGTCAGGCGTGACGCCTGCTGCAACACTCACTTTGCCATCTTTCACACTGGCTAGCACGATTGCAGCAGATTTTAACTTATCTTTTAGTTTATCCATTGTTTCACGCAAGGCATTTGCATCTGCGCCTTCTAATAAAGCAGACAGGACTTTAATGCCTGCAATATCGATTGCTTGAGCGCTTAAATCGTCACCTTGGCTGCTGGCTAATTTGGATTTTAAGCGCATCAGTTCTTTTTCTAATGATTTTGCATGGTCCGACAATTGCGCCACTTTATTAGTAATTTCTGATATGGGCGCTTTTAAATCATTGGCTAATTGTGTAATTAACGCTTGCTGTGCGTTAATTAATTTTAGCGCACCATTGCCAGTTGTCGCTTCAACACGACGAATGCCAGCAGCAACGCCGCTTTCACTGATTATTTTAAATAAACCAATGTCACCCGTTCTTTGCACATGCGTACCGCCGCATAATTCGCGGCTTGAGCCAATATCTAACACACGCACTTCATCGCCATATTTTTCGCCAAACAGCATCACGGCACCAGTTTTTTGTGCAGATTCAATATCCATCACGCGTGCCTGTGTGCTGGCGTTACTTAAAATCTCTGCATTCACAAGCGCTTCTACATGGCTAATTTCATCATCGGTCATGGGCGCATTGTGCACAAAATCAAACCGCGTTTTGTCGGCATCCACCAAGCTGCCTTTTTGTTGCACATGCTCGCCCAATACTTCGCGCAAGGCTTTGTGCATCAAATGCGTTGCAGAGTGATTACGCATGGTGTCGTTTCGCGCCGCAATATCCACTGAGCTTTTAACTGCATCGCCCACGTTAATTGTGCCTGTTTTTAATACGCCGTGATGCCCAAATACAGTAGCTTGGATTTTTTGCGTATCTTCAACTGCAAAAATACCATGCTCTGATTTTAATATGCCTTTATCGCCAATTTGCCCGCCAGATTCGGCGTAAAAGGGCGTGCTATTTAACACCACAACGCCTTGTTCGCCTTCGTATAAAGCCTCAACCGAAATGCTGTCTTTATAAATCCGCAAAATGCTGGCATCAGAATCTAATAGCTCATAACCCTTAAATTCAGTGCTATCGCCTGTGTATTCAAGATTAGCTGCCATTTTGAATTTACCCGCAGAACGCGCTTGTTCTTTTTGGCGCGTCATTGCTGCGTCAAATGCTGCCGTATCTACAGTTACACCACGCTCGCGGCAAATATCTGCTGTTAAATCAAGTGGGAAGCCATAAGTATCGTGAAGTTTGAATGCAGTTTCTCCATCTAAAACCCTCTTTGAAACAATTGCAGAAGGTAAAATATTGATTACTCGTATCAAATCATTATTTATTTCTGTTAACTTTTTAAATTCATCGGAAATATTATCGCTAACAATAATGACTTCTAACTTATCTAAATTCCGACTAGAAGAATGCATTTTAGAAATATCTTCTTTGATAGCTTGTAAAGCAGCAATTGATTGATTTTCAACAATGTCTAAACATACCTTTTTATTTTCACCGTTTAGTTCAATTGTAAAATCATATCTAGCAATGACACCAGGATAATAAGGCAGTGGAGAACTAGCCCAAATGCCTGGCAGTTTATTTGTGAAATACTCAGCTACCTTATCTTTTAGACTTAATGTGCTTTCTAAAATCGCCATTCCATTCTCAATCGTCTCAAAAAAGCGGTCTTCTTCGAGCTTAAGTGTGTCGGTAATGCGTGCTTGATTGGTCATTAATTCAGGATAAGCAGAACCCATTTCAGCCACTAAATCAGCCACCATTTTATGAAAAAATGCTTTGCGTGTGCCTAATTTATAGCCATGGCGAATGGCTCGGCGAATAATGCGGCGCAATACGTAGCCACGGCCTTCGTTACCTGGAATCACGCCATCGGCGATTAGGAATGAACAGGCGCGGATATGGTCAGCCAATACTTTTAAGCTAGGATTATTTAAGTCAGTTGTTTTAGTTTCACGTGCAGCTGCGGCAATTAACGTTGTAAATAGGTCGATTTCGTAATTGGCATGTACGTGTTGCAATACCGCCGAAATACGCTCTAAACCCATGCCAGTATCCACACTTGGTTTTGGCAATTGATGCATCACACCCGCTTCATCGCGGTTAAATTGCATAAATACGTTATTCCAAATTTCAATAAAGCGATCGCCATCTTCATCAGCACTGCCTGGTGGGCCGCCAAAATGATGCTCGCCATGGTCGTAAAATATTTCGGTACACGGCCCGCAAGGGCCTGTGTCGCCCATCATCCAAAAGTTATCAGATGCGTAACGTGCGCCTTTATTATCGCCAATGCGGATAATGCGTTCTGTTGGTACGCCGATTTTATCGTGCCAGATGTTATAGGCTTCGTCGTCATCGGCATAGACAGTAACGGTGAGTTTTTCTTTGGGCAGCTTAAATACTTCGGTTAACAATTCCCAAGCGTAGCTAATGGCTTCTACTTTAAAATAATCACCAAAGCTAAAATTGCCCAGCATTTCAAAAAAAGTATGATGGCGCGCGGTGTAGCCTACATTTTCTAAATCATTATGTTTGCCGCCAGCGCGCACACATTTCTGGCTGCTGGTTGCGCGCGTGTAACTGCGTTTATCAAAGCCTAAAAACACATCTTTAAATTGGTTCATGCCTGCGTTGGTAAATAACAGGGTAGGGTCGCCGTGCGGCACTAATGAGCTAGAAGCAACAATTTCATGGCCTTTGGACGCAAAAAAGTCTAAAAATGCTTGGCGGATTTCGTTAGTAGTGGGCGGTTTGCCAGAAACGGAGTGTGAATTGCTGGTTTTAATGGTCATTTTTCAGTTCTAGCAAATTATTACTTTTAAACTTAACGCTTAAATTAATATAGTTTTCAAATAGGTTTCCGCAAATGTGGGAACAACGATGACAGTTACTATTTAATCACCATCATTTTCTTGCACAGTACTCATTACTTGCTTGATTACATCAAAATCAAATCCGCGACTTTGCAAAAAGCGGGCTTGTTTTGCCCATTCATCACGATTGACAGGCGCTTGCTTATATTTTTTACGCCAAACTTCTATCGCACTACTCAGTTCTGTTTCTTTTAATTGCTCAATTGCGCCTTCAATCAATGCGCCATCTACACCTTTTTCGCGCAGTTCATGCACAATTTTACTGCTACCAAACTTGGCTCTGCGTGCGTGCACCATTTGCTCGGTAAAACGCGCGTCACTTAACCAGCCGCGGCTTTTAAAATCATCCAAAATGGCGGTAATGCTGTCTGCATCTGCATTTTCATCTAAATAGGGCTTAAGTTTCAGGCCTAATTCTTTGTATGCGTACTCTCGTTTGCCTAAATATTCCAGTGCGCGCTGCCGCAGCGTTTTTTCAGTCGTACTGGATTTTTTAAACATGCAATTTTTAAGTTAAAATTTGCGTTAAGTTAAAATCAATCGTCTTCAGTTCTAGGCGCAGTCATGCCGTCTGCCAATTGTTTAGCATTCGCACGGATTTTGGCTTCAATTTCCGCAGCCATTTCTGGATGTTCGCGTAAATACTCTTTGGCATTTTCTTTGCCTTGCCCAATTTTTTCGCCATTGTAGCTATACCAAGCGCCTGCTTTTTCAACAAATTTGAGGTTGGAACCTAGCTCAATCACTTCGCCCAGACGTGAAATACCTTCGCCATACATAATGTCAAACTCAGCCTGTCTAAATGGCGGCGCTACTTTGTTTTTAATCACTTTGACGCGTGTTTCACTGCCAGTCACTTTGTCACCTTTTTTAATGGCACCAGTGCGGCGAATATCCAAACGCACAGAAGCGTAGAATTTAAGCGCGTTACCGCCAGTAGTGGTTTCTGGGCTGCCAAACATGACGCCGATTTTCATGCGGATTTGGTTAATAAAAATCACCATCGTGTTGGTGCGTTTGATATTACCAGTCAATTTACGCAAAGCTTGCGACATTAACCGCGCCTGCAAACCCATGTGCGAATCGCCCATTTCGCCTTCAATCTCAGCGCGTGGCGTTAACGCCGCAACCGAGTCGATTACTACAATATCCACAGAGCCTGAGCGCACCAACATATCCACAATTTCTAGCGCTTGCTCACCAGTATCGGGTTGCGAAATGAGTAAATCAGGCACATTAACACCTAATTTAGCCGCGTATTGCGGGTCGAGCGCATGCTCAGCATCGATAAACGCCGCCACGCCGCCTACTTTTTGCATTTCTGCAATCACCGATAATGTTAGCGTTGTTTTGCCTGAAGATTCTGGACCGTAAATTTCAATGACACGGCCGCGCGGCAAGCCGCCAATGCCTAAGGCAATATCTAAACCAAGCGAACCAGTAGAAACGGCTTGAATGTCTTCGCCAATATCCGCATCGCCCATACGCATGATGGAGCCTTTGCCAAATTGTTTTTCAATTTGTGAAAGTGCGGCGGCGAGTGCTTTACTTTTGTTGTCATCCATGTATTTTACCTTTGATTTTTATTACTAAATTAACTTGTCATTATTTCATATTTTGCCTGCAAACGTAAGCTTAACGCATGGCTCATCACAATATTTTACGTGGATGGCAGCGAAAAAATTAAAGTCAACGAGTTGCAACTTAATGCGTTTTTAATGGCGTAACACCTATTTTTAAACGGAGTTTATGATGAAAATTTTACGTTCCGCTGTTGTTGTTATGGCTATTGGCGCAGCTTCAATTTCAAGCGCATTCGCGCACGATTCTTTCAATATCGGCATCAATGTCGGTGGTTATGGTTACCACCAGCCTGTTCGTTACTATGCCGCACCGCCTGTTGTCTATTATAACGAACCAGTCGTATATTATCGTTCAGCGCCACGTATTTATCACTATGCGCCAGCGATTTCTTATGGCTACCAACACTATGGCCATCAACCGCGTCACCATGGCAATCGTTGGAATGGTCGTGGCAATAATGGTCATCGCGGCCATGGAAACCACCGCGGACACCGTTAATATGTTCGCAATTGAATAATCAGATAGTCTAAAGCATAAATAGATGCTTGCTGGCGAATGCATTCTCGATTGCCAGCAAAGTGTTGTGTCGTCGACTTAACACTATTTTTTAGCCCAAAACCAAAACAAACCGTGCCGATAGGTTTTTCTAATGTTCCACCATCTGGGCCAGCGATTCCTGTCACACTGGCACTGATTTGCGCAAGGCTTAACTTAAGTGCGCCGTGCGCCATTTCTTGCGCAGTTTGCTCACTGACTGCGCCAAATTGCATTAATGTTTGATTGTTAACGCCAAGCATGTCGATTTTTGCCTGATTACTATAGGTCACAAATCCGCGGTCGAACCAAGCAGAGCTGCCAGCTATGCTGGTGATTGCTTGCGCAAGCATGCCACCCGTGCAAGATTCTGCCAGCGCTAGTATTAGGCCTTGTTTTTTTAGCGCAATGCCTAAATCTTGTGCTAATGAATTAAGTGGGTCCACATTAACAATTTCAAGCTGATAATCGTATAAATGGCGGCTAATAAATCATCAAACATCACCCCAAAACCACCTTTAAGATTCGCATCAAACTGACGAATTGGATACGGTTTCCAAATATCAAATAATCGAAATAGCAAAAAAGCAATTAACCACCACTGCCATTGATTAGGCGTGAAAGTAAGCACTAACATAATCGCCACAATTTCATCCCAAACAATCCCGCCATGGTCTGCTACGCCTAATGCTTTTGCTGTTTTATTGCAGCAATAAATACCCCATAAAAATAGCCATAAAATAATGCTTAACTGTGTGATTAATGTGAAATGGATAATGAGTAGAAATACTGGCAAGCCGATTAGCGTGCCAAATGTGCCAGGCGCTTTTGGCGCTAAACCGCTACCAAACCCGAGTGAAAAAAAATGGGCTGGGTGCTCAAAAAGTAATTTGAAATTTGGCTGTGTTAATTTAGGCAAAATGGCTGTAGCCTTTTTTTTCTAATGTTATTTTTTGGTTATTGTGCATCACATTGAGCGCTTTTTCGGCATGCGTTTTGCCAATCAAGCTTAACGCTATATTTAAAGTTTGACTGATCTGAATAATGGTTTCTCTTGCGGTTTTTGGCGCAGTAAAACACAGCTCGTAATCATCACCACCGGCTAATACATAGTTTTGTATAGCGGAATTATCTAGTTTAGTTTTTAGAAAATTCATGCACGGAATTGCCGTTAAGTCGAGCGTTGCACCACAGTGAGAAGCGTTTAATAAATGACCTAAATCGGCTAATAAACCATCTGAAATATCGATGCAGCTGCTTGCAATATCTCTCAAACTTAAGCCTAAGCTCGCTTGTGGAATTGGCATATGCAACGCTTTTAAGCATATAGCTAGGTCATTTGCGCTTAATTTGACATCTATTGGTGAGTCGCTATTGGGTTCAAGTGATTTTTGTAAATGCGCTAGCCCAACTGCGGCGCTGCCTAGTTGACCGCTGACCCAAATATCGTCGTTTATTTGTGCGCCGCTACGTTTAATGGCTTTATTAGCGGGTATTTCACCCATGATTTGAACGCTGATATTAAGCGCGCCGCGTGTGGTATCGCCACCAATTAAATCAATGCCAAATTGCTGCGCACAATCAAAAAAACCTTGGCTGAAAAGTGCTAACCATTTCTCATTAATAGTCGGTAGTGCAATCGCCAACGTTACCCACTTTGGCTGCGCACCCATTGCTGCCATGTCCGAAACATTCACTGCTAGCGACTTCCAGCCTAATTGATAAGGGTCGCAATCAGCAAAAAAATGAGTGTCTGCTACCAGCATATCAGCCGAAATGGCTAGCTGCATGCCTGGTGATACTGAAACTAAAGCAGCGTCATCACCGATACCTAAATCCGTTTGTACTGTCGGGCGGGTGAAATGCTGCTGAATAAGATTGAATTCAGCTGTCATATCAACACCATAGCGCGCTGCACAAAATATTTTTTAAGCATTAACCAAACCAAAGTAGCCAGCATAATCCCAACAATATCTGCAAGCCAATCGCCAACACTGGCTAAACGTGTCAGCGTTAATGCACCTTGCAGATGCTCAATCGCCGCACCGTAAATAATCAAAAATGCACTTATCCAAACCAATATTTTGGTAAAGCTGGCAAACCCCAACAAAGCCAGCGCCGTGAACACAAAAATATGCTGCACTTTATCCCAATACGGCCAGCCGCCTTGATGAGGTGGAAGTTCAATTAACATTAAATAAGTGACAATCATCAATAATAATGTAAATAAATAGGGCATGGCAGATGGCAGTTTTGGCATTAATTTTGGCATATTTAAATTGACTTTAGCGCAGATTTTGGCCTAAAAGCTTTAACGATAGCTTCGTTTGTTTCTAGGTAGGGCGCGCCAATTAAATCTAAACAATAGGGTACAGCGGCAAATATGCCATGTACCAGTTGCTGGCCAGTCGCGTCTTTTAATCCTTCTAAAGTTTGCGCGATTGCCTTTGGTTGGCCGGGTAAATTAACAATCAGACAGCGTTTACGAATCACAGCGACTTGGCGTGAAAGTATCGCAGTTGGCACAAAATGCAAGCTAATTTGGCGCATCTGCTCACCAAAGCCTGGCATGGTTTTATCGCCAACATTGAGTGTCGCCTCAGGTGTTACATCACGTAGTGCTGGGCCTGTCCCGCCAGTCGTGAAAATCAAATGACAACCTTGGTAATCAACCAAGTCAATCAGCGTTTGCTCGATCTCATCTTGCTCATCGGCAATCAATCGGTTCTGATATTCGATTGGCGTTGTTACCGCGCTACTTAACCATTGTTTTAAGCTAGGAATGCCTTTATCTTCATAAATACCGCTCGATGCACGATCACTGATAGAGACTAAACCGATTTTAATGAATTCTTTTGTCATTTGACTGTCTGTAAATTTGCGTATAAATTTAATTACGTTAAGCATTAATCATAACATTTTCAACTGTAGAGGATTATTCCATGGTGCATTTTAGCAATCATTCAAGAAATAAAACCGTCGCTCAAGCGCAAGTTAAGGTGGCACAAAAACCTAGCTTAAAGCCAAAAATGATGCTGATTTGTTTGTTAAGTTTAGCCACTTTTTTTGCGGTAACACAACTAAACGCAGCCGAAAACTGGTATGAAAAAAACTATAAGGCACAAAACAGTGGCAATTTAAAATCGATACAATCTAACCCAGAAACCAAAATGTATGTCAGCAACCACAAAGAAGATGATGATATCAGTATGTTAGAAAGCGGCTATGACATGATGGGTTCTTCAGGTTTTACGGCGGGCGATGTGCCAGCAGAGCAGGCGTTGCAACATGCGAAAACATTAAAAGCAGATACCGTATTGGTTTATAGTAAATACGGCTCGACCAAAACAGCCGCTAGTAAAATGCAATTAATTAAAGAGTCGGCAAAAATTGGCAAAGAGTTGACAGAGAAAGACCTAGCAGATGCGCCGACTGACTATAAATACTATGCAAGCTATTGGGCAAAATTACCTGCGCCTTTGTTGGGTGTGCATGTGATTAAGTTGGCCTTAAAAGAATCAGAAGAGGCAGAAAAAGCAACTGAGATTGAAGGCTTAAAAGTGATTGCGGTGATTAAAGATTCGCCTGCGGCAAAAGCAGGCTTGTTGCGTGGCGATGTTTTGCTTAAATTGGCAGACAATCCTTTAAACAAAGCAGCAGAATTATCTGCTGTGGTGCAAAAAAACCAAGGCAAACAAGTGGCTGTGGAATATGAGCGCAACGGTGAAAAAGCCATGGCAATGGCGCAGATTAATTCGCGAAATTAACCTACAACACCAGCAATAAGCGATGATGATTGCTGATCAAAACTTAACCCAAAAAATGGGTTAAGTTTTTGGTTTTCCAAGCATCCACAACCAACAAAAACCAACAGTAGCGGCAACTAATGAGGCAAAAATAACCCCTGTTTTTGCCATCAATAAATAATCCGCTTGCCCCTTAAATGCCAGCTCTGAGATAAAAATAGACATGGTAAACCCAATGCCAGCCAACACAGAAACAGCGGCAATTTGACTAAAACGCGCGTCTGTTGGCAGCCTGCCAATATTGAGTTTCAAAGCCAACCAGCACGCGCCCGTAATACCCGTAAATTTACCCAACAGCAAACCTAACATCACGCCCAACATCACAGGGTTAGAAAAGGTTTGTCCCAAAGCGTCTAACTGAATACTAATGCCTGCATTAAAAAAAGCAAAAATTGGAATAATCAAAAATGCAACAGGAATATGCCATAATTGTTCAAGCCGCTGCAGTGGTGCTTGCACGCCCATCACACTATCTTCAATTGTTTCTACAATAGAGTGCAGTTTATCGTTTGTCATTAAGCTTGCCCCCGCTTTTTGATGACTGGCAAAATGGCTAATTTGCTCTTTGATATTACTGAGAAAAAGTGCGGGGTTATATTTTGAGCGCGCTGGAACTGTAAAAGCGCCGAGCACGCCAGCCAACGTAGCATGAACGCCGGATTGCAGCATGGCATACCAAAGAATAGCAGCGATGATGAAATAGGGGATGGCATTGCGCACACCCGAAAAGTTAAGCAATAACAACAAGCTAACTAAAATTGCTGAAATAACCAACCAATGCATGACAATTTGTTCAGTATAAAAAATGGCGATGACTAAAACCGCACCTAAATCGTCAGCAATGGCCAGCGCGATTAAAAAAGTAACCAGCGACTTTGGCACGCGTTTAGCCAGTAAAACCAGCGCACCCACTGCAAAAGCAATGTCAGTTGCCATTGGCACGCCCCATCCTTGCATTGCCGCGCCGCTGGGGTTAAAGGCTAGATATATGAGTGCTGGCACTACCATGCCACCAATGGCAGCAATAATGGGCAATGAAGCCTGACGAATGTCTGAAAGCTCGCCGACTAATATTTCACGCTTGAGCTCCATGCCAACCACAAAAAAGAATATGGCCATTAGTGCATCATTGACCCAATGATGCAAGCTCATTGAAAGCGTCCAATTGCTCAAAGAAACACTAAAAGGGATATGCAATAGATGTTGATATGCTGCACTTAACGCATTGCTATTAGCCAAAAATAACGCAAATGCAGTCGCCACTACCAGCAAAATACTACTGGCTGTTTGATGATGAATGAACTCTTCAATCGGCGTTAAGACACGCGCGAATGTTTTTTCCCACGGCGCATAAATCACACCAGAATCGTTTTTGGTTTGCTTTTTGTTAGAAGTTGCCATCTTTAATCCTAATAGTTTACTGCTGATCTCAATCCGTTATTGCGTCATGATCGTCTTGCGTTGCGGTATCAAGCTCGCTTAATTCACGAATATATTTAAATAATTCGCGGCTACTTTTGGGCGGTTTTTGTGCGGCTTCTTCACGTTGCGCATTTCTAATTAAGTTGCGTAATTGTTGAATATCGGCAGTTGGGAATCGGCTGTAAAACTCTTGCAAAGCATTGGGTTCAGCAATTAAACGGCTGCGCCAGCGTTCCATGGTGTGAAAACGCGCATTTTCCTGCGTATTTTTGCCTTCCCACGCTTGCAATTGTTCAACAATCGGCGCGCTATCTACATCGCGCATCAAGCGACCTAAATATTGCAATTGTCTACGCACCGCGCCATTTGCAGTTAAGCGTTTTGCTTCTATTACCGCTTCAAATAAAGTTTCTGGCAAATTAAGTTTAATTAATTTCTCTTTAGATAAATCAATCAACTTTTTGCCAATGGCTTGTTGCGCGTCTGCCTCGGCCTTTAATTTTGTTTTGCTAATAGGCGCGCTTAGGTCTTCAGGTAAATGGTTTTTTTCGTTCACTTTTTAAGGGCTTTGAGATGAGCTACGGTATGATAACAGTTTTACACAAATGAATTAATCAAAGCCAATTATGGATAATGCCATTATCGATTTATCACACTTAAAGCAATTGACGCAAGATGTGTTGAAATTAGCACAATCAGCAGGTGCGAGCTCTGCCGAAACCGAAGTGAGCTTTGGTGTAGGGCAAAATGTATCGGTGCGTTTGGGTGAGACTGAAAATATTGAATATAACCGTGATAAAGGCATTTCAGTCACGGTTTATTTTGGACAACAAAAAGGCCATGCCAGTAGTTCAGATTTAAGTCCACAAGCGTTAAAAGATAGCGTTGAGGCCGCTTGTAATATTGCCAAATATACGGCAAAAGATGCATTTTGCGGATTGGCGGACGCGCAGTTAATGGCAACAGAATTACTGGATTTAGATTTGTATCACCCGTGGCAGTTAAGCGTGGATGAAGCGATTGACATTGCAAAAACATGCGAAGCTGCCGCACTCGATGTGGATAAAGCACGCATTACCAATTCAGAAGGTGCCGGCGTTTCGCATTCCGAAAGCATTTTTACTTATGCTAATAGCCATGGTTTTGTCGGTGGTTATGCCAGCACGCGCCACAGCATCAGTTGTTCTGTGATTGCTGAAGATAACCATAATATGCAGCGCGATTATTGGTACAGCAGCGCGCGTGATTATAGGGATATGGATTCTGCTGGTTATGTGGGCAATTTAGCTGGTCAGCGCAGCATTAGGCGCTTAGGCGCGCGCAGTATTCAAACTGGGCAATATCCAGTATTATTTGAAGCACCACTGGCATCAGGCCTTATTTCATCATTAGTTGGCGCTGTATCAGGTGGCAGTCTGTACCGAAAATCGTCTTTTTTACTGGATAGTCTAGGTAAAAAAATAGCATCAAATGTTTTAAATATCATCGAAAACCCACACCTAAAAAAAGGCATTGCTAGTAGCGCTTTTGATGGTGAAGGTGTTGCCACGCATGCACGAAATTTAGTTGAAAACGGCGTGCTGCAAGGTTATATATTATCTAGTTATTCGGCGCGAAAATTAGGCATGCAAACCACAGGCAATGCGGGTGGCAGTCACAATTTAATTGTGCAATCAACAGGGCAGAATTTTGCTGAGTTGTTGCAATTAATGGGCACTGGTTTATTGGTAACTGAAGTGCTTGGTCATGGCCTGAATATGGTGACAGGCGATTATTCGCGCGGCGCAGCAGGTTTTTGGGTGGAAAATGGCGTGATTGCTTATCCAGTTGAGGAAATTACAATCGCGGGTAATCTGCAGCAGATGCTCAATCAGATTATGGCGATTGGTAGCGATGTGATTGAGAATAGTTCAAAGCTGACAGGCTCAATTTTAATTGAGAACATGACGGTGGCAACTGGAGAATCAAGCGTTTGATAATTTGCGTCAGACAATAAAAAGCCCCTCAAATCGAAGGGCTTTTTATTGTCTACAGCTTTTTATTATTTATATTTAGCGTTAATTACTCTAGTTTGTCTTCATCTGCCAACTCAAAGCCATCATCAGCATTATTGGTAACAGCGCCATCTGCAATCAAACTTTGCCGACGCTGTAAATATGCGTCGCGTGTGAAAGCGTATGGGTCAAGTGAAGCGTCATCTACAATGTCTTTGGCGTCTAATAACTCTGTACGTCTATCCACAATCTGCGCGATACGCAATTGATTATGCAATCTAATTTCACCAATGTTATGTGTGTAAGTAATCGGATCAGTTGTCACTGTGTCGAACGCCAGGCCAGTAAAATCTCTTAAACTGCTTGGCCCTAATAGTGGCAACACGATATAAGCGCCATTACCCACACCCCAATAACCTAATGTTTGACCAAAATCCTCTTTTCGATTGGGTATTTTATCCATACCTGCAACATCAATAAAACCAGCTAAACCAAATGTGGTATTGATGACAAAGCGACCTGCATCGGTAAACGCCTGAGCGAATTTTAACTGTAGTAGATCATTTAATACGGTTGTAATAGAGCCTAAGTTATTAAAGAAATTATTCACACCTTTACGCACGGGTGTTGGTGTAATTGCCTTGTAAACCTTAGCTACAGGCTTCAATACAGCCTTGTCAGTCACGTCATTAAATTTGTAAACACCTCTATTGACACTTTCAAGAGGGTCTTTATTGGTCGTTGCGCAGCCACTGACTAAAACAGCTAATAGGCAACTGATTAAAAAACTATTTAATTTTAAATGCATTGTCATATTCACTTAATGATATTGGTTTTATTCGCTATTTTGGCACATATTTTTACCAAATACTGCACCGATATTATGGCCGACAGCACCTGCATTGTCCACAGATATAATAGTTGGCTGTATTTTGCTAATTTAAAGTGGTGCAAAAACAACGCTTGAACTAGGTTACTTAACCCATATTTTATGTTAAAAATTGTAAGCAATCATTATGCCTCAATATCTATTTCTGGCTTCTCAGGCTGGCAAGATTTGTATAAGCTCAAGGCTAACGCGCGCTGTGTCGCGTGGTCAACAATAGGAAAAGCATAATCTTTGCCGATAATAACGCCGATTAATTGCTGTCGAATGGGCGCAATTAACCAAGGCGCATGAATTTCTTTATCACTAAGTTGGCTTAGTTCTGTCACATATTTACGAATAAACTTGCCAGTTGCGTCAAATTTCTCACTTTGCGTGATGGGATTAAAAATCCTAAACCAAGGCTGTGCATCGCAACCCGTGCTGGCCGCCCATTGCCAGCCGCCATTATTCGCCGAAAAATCAAAATCAATTAAGTGTTCAGCAAAATAGCGTTCGCCCCAGCGCCAATCAATGAGTAAATCTTTGACTAAAAAACTGGCGGCCACCATGCGCAGACGATTGTGCATATAGCCTGTGGTGTTGATTTGGCGCATGGCGGCATCTACCAAAGGGTAGCCTGTTTTGCCTTCACACCATGCTTTAAATAATCGCTCGTCGTTTGCAAACGGCAAATGTTCAAAATCTGCTTTAAACGATTTTCCTAAAGCCACTTGCGGGTTGTGGTACAAAATTTGAAAGTAAAAATCGCGCCAAATTAACTCGTTAAGCCAACTAGCTGCGCCTGCATTGGCCATATTTTTAGCAGTGCGTGCTAAATGACGAATGGATACTGTACCAAAGCGCAAATGCACAGAAAGGTAAGAAACGCCTTTGATGGCAGGAAAGTTACGCGCATCTTTATATTGATGCATGCGATTTTCAAAATCTGCAAACAGGGCTGCGCCGCCGCTCATGCCAGTTGGCAAGCGCATCTCACTTAGATTGGTGTGTTTAAAACCCATTGATTCTAAACTGATTAATTCGCTGGCTGATAATTTAGCCAACTGCTGAATATACGCATCAACTGGGTAGGGCTTTACATAAAAATCGTTTAATTTTTTTAGTGCAGCGTTTCGATACGGTGAAAATACAGAATAAGGCTTGTTGCTTAAGCTTAATATTTCGTCTTTTTCAAAAATCACTTGGTCTTTAAAATGGTGAAAAGCGATATTGTTTTTTGCACAATCTGCAGCAACACTGTTGTCACGTTCCACTGCGCTGGGCTCATAATCGCGATTGGTAAAAACAGCATTTATTTCTAAATCTAAGGCAATTTGAGGGATTATTTGGCGCGCAAGGCCATACTTAACCATTAAATCACCGCCATTTTTTTGCAGTGCGGTTTTTAGCTCTTTCACACTTTCCCAAATAAACTCAACGCGTCTATCTGCTTTATTGGGCAGAAGGTCTAAGATTTCGGTATCAAATACAAACACACAAAAGACCTGTTGAGAAGTTTTAAGCGCATGGTAGAGCGCGGCGTGGTCAAAATCGCGCAAGTCGCGTCTAAACCAGACTAAAGATTTTGAATAAGTCATGCGTATTAAAGACAGTCAGTAAGTTGTCTAGTTTAACAAAACCTTATGTTGATTGAGTGGCTGAGGAAATATAAATTAAAGCGACGTACTTAACGGTTCAATTTAATCAACTTTTAGTGAATTAACTTCTGGCGCCAAACATATATTTTTGTTCAGCCACTACTACTGACTTGGTGGGGGCAGCTTTTGCCGAATTTGCAGGCGGCGCGGTTTCGCTAATAATGCCAAGCATGGTTTGCACTTCAAGCGCTAATGTAATCAACTCTTCATCGCCTAATTCAAATGCTTTTTGAAAAATTTCGGCACAATATTCACTATCTTTAATGAGTCTGGCGGGATTCACTGCGCCTATTATTTTTCTGGCAGATACCGAAAATTTAGATAATAAGGCAAAACTTTTGTTGTCCATGCTGCAATCCCTTATCTCAAAAACTGTTTCAAAAAGATGCTAAAAGATTCATTCTTCACACTTTTGGGGCATTTTTGCCATAAAAATAAGCTTTTATATGCCTTATCAGTATATCAAGCACTTAATGTGCCAATTAGGCTAGGATTTATTCGCGGTGATAGGGATGGTTTTGAATAATAGAGTGCGCGCGATATAGCTGCTCACTGAGTAAAATGCGCACCATGCCATGCGGCAGCGTGAGTTTAGATAAGCCCCACAGCCAATCTGCTTTTTCTTTGATAGGCGCATGCAAACCATCTGCGCCGCCAATTACCAGTGCAACATCTCTGCCACCAATTAACCAAGTTGAAAATTTATCGGCAAGTTGCAAGGTGGTGATTTCTTGGCCGCGCTCATCCAATGCGACTAAATAATCACGTCCAACGGCCTCTAAAATGCGTTTAGCTTCAATGAGTTGAATATTTTCAGTGCTGTTACCAGCCGCACGTTTTTCGGGTTTGATATCCACAATTTCAACGCTGGCCTCGCGCGGCATGCGTTTGATGTATTCTGCGCAAGCCGTTTCAACCCAGTTCGGCATTTTGTGCCCCACTGAAATAATACGCAGTTTCAAGGTGTTAAGTTAATAAGTCAAAAAAGCTTAATTTTGCAATTAAGTGGCTTTAATATGTCCGCGACGTGCTTCTGCATCGCCCCATAGTTGTTCTAGATTATAGTAAGCGCGGGTGGCTGGCACCATAATATGCACCACAATATCATTTAAATCCACCAACACCCATTCGCCGTCTTTTTCGCCTTCGGTACCGCGAATTTGATAACCTTTTTCTTTGATTTTTTCACGCACATTGTCGCCCATGGCTTTGGCTTGGCGGCTAGAGGTCGCGCTTGCCACAATCATGTAACTGGTCATATTGGTGAGTTTGCGCACATCCATCACCGCAATATCAAAACCTTTGATGTCTTCTAATGCGTCAATTACCGCAAATTTCATGCCTTCTAGGTAACTCGCCTCTAGGTCACTTGCTTTTGTATCTTTTGTCATTTTGCCGCCTGTGCAGGAATTGCGTTGGTTTGATTTGAAATACGATTATGCGCGTCTACATACACCAATTGTGGCAGATAGTTTTGCAACTCTGCCGCTGTGTAATGCGCAAAGCTAGCGATAATAATAATATCTTTTGGATGCGCTTTATGTGCCGCCGCGCCATTGACTGAAATAATGCCAGAATGGCGCTCTGCACGAATGGCGTAGGTGATAAAACGTTCGCCATTGGTTACGTTATAAATATTAATCTGCTCATATTCACTAATGTTGGCGGCTTCAAGCAGCGCTTCATCAATCGCGCAGCTGCCTTCATAATGCAACTCACTATGCGTGACATGTACGCGATGCAGCTTTGATTTAAGCATGGTTCTTTGCATGGATGGGTGTTTCTCCAAAAGGACGCGTATTATAGTCTTTTCAAATACTTATCGCAAAAATGTTTATATTTTTTGCCAGCCTAATCTTTTAAAGTGTTAACGCGATATTATCAATTAAACGCGTATTACCAATTTTTGCAGCACCTAATATCACCAATTGTTTATCAGCATTGATGGCCGGTAAAAGTGTTAACGCCGAGCGCACCGCAATATAATCGACTTGCCAGCCAAGTGCATTAAGCTGATTTACCGCATTATTTTCTAACGTAATATAAGCCAGATTATTGGCTTTAATGGCTGAAGCGATGGTCTGCAAAGCCTGATAAAGTTGCGCTGCTTGCTGTTTTTGATTAGCTGTTAAATATCCGTTGCGCGAACTTAATGCCAAACCGCTCGCCTCACGCACGGTTTCACCTGCAATAATCTCAATCGGATAATTAAATTGCTTAACCAGCTCGCGCATTATAAACAGCTGCTGAAAATCCTTTTGCCCAAAGACCGCCACTTGTGGCGATACCATATTAAATAGTTTCGTCACAACGGTAGCAACGCCAGCAAAATGCCCAGGGCGGCTCACGCCGCATAATAGGTTAGCAATAGCAGGCAGTTGAACCATCATGGTTTGGTTTAAATGAATGTCGCTGGACGAATTTTGCGTCATTTGCGGATACATTTCTGCTAACGTAGGCGTAAACACAAAATCGCAACCAGCCGACTTCAGCTTTTCATAATCGGTTTCTAAGGTGCGTGGGTAATTGCCGAAGTCTTCATTGGCGCCAAATTGTAGCGGATTGACAAAAATGCTCACCACAACGCAATTGGCATGTTGTTTGGCAAGCTTTACCAAATGCAGATGACCCGCATGTAAATTGCCCATTGTGGGCACAAATCCAATATTATCTTGGCTTTTAAGCGCAATACTTAACGCTTTTTTTGAGGTAATAATTTGCATGTTGCTATTTTAAACCACAACATCCTCCCTGCGCTGTATCAATGGCTAGAAAATCAATAAGTTGGCAGCAATAAAAAAGCAACGCACTTTGCCTAGTGCATTGCTTTTTAAACAGCAAGATATTTCTGACAGATTAAAACTTGTAGCGCACGCCTGCAACGACTTGGCGACCACGACCTACCGCCATGCCATCCACACGGGATGCTAAATATTCTTTATCGGCTAAGTTATAACCACTCATAAAGTAGCTGGCTTTTGAACCAACTGGTCTAAAGTTAACCGACATATTGAGCAAAGTATAAGCTGGAATATCGCCAGACAAGCCTGATAATGCCGCATCTACTGGTTGTAAAACACGTGAGAATGGATCAGCTTCTTGACGACTGACATAATCCACACCAACACGCGCGTTTAAGCCTACTGGATGCGCATAACCAACGCTCAATGATGCAATATGCCGTGGCGCATAAGGTAAGCGATCGCCATCGATAATGCCGTCATCTGCGTCTAAACCGTCTTTGGTAAACTCTGCTTTAAATACGTTGGTGTACGAACCTTGCAAGTAAATATTATGTGGCGTGTCGTAAATCGTGCCAAAATCCACACGACCAGCAAACTCTAAACCAGTTTGTTCTGATTCTCCACCATTGATAAAGCTACCATTGCCGTCGTTAATTACCACATCTTCTACTTGTGTGTGGAACAAAGTAGATTCAAAACTGACACCTTTGTAGAAGCTTGAGCGCACACCGATTTCCCAGTTAATACTGGTTTCTGGCTTGGTGTTGGCAATGGCAAATTCGTCAATGTCACGGTCTGGACGTGGTGGTGCAAAACCTTTATGTACACCTGCAAATACCGTAGTGTTAGCGATACCGTTCCATGCCATACCAAAGCCAGGTAATACTTCAGTTTGTCGATTTGTGCTGCTAGCAAATCCTGCATCACCTTCAGCTTGCAAAATGGTAGTTTTGATTTTCAAATCTTCATAACGCACGCCCGGTGTAAATGACCAGTCGCCTGCGTAAAATGTGTTTTGGGCATAGTAAGATTTTGCATCGACATCAATGCGAATATCTTCACGGAAATCAGCTACCGCACCTGCAGTCCCTGGTTGTTCTGCATTGGCTTTTAAGAATGATAAGCTTTGCGCGCGCGCGTCGTTACCGCGGAACTGACGACGCTTAATGTCTTCTTGATGCAATCTCAAACCAACCACGGCATCACTTTGCAAACCAAATAAACTATGTTGGAAATCTAAACGCGGCTCAATGCCATAATAGGTATAGCTACGGGGACGATGACGACCGCCACATTGCTCTGCATTGGCTTCGGTTGCTTCATTACTCACTGGGCAACGCTCAATTTCTGTAATCCCAGTTGAGCTACCAGGGTTCTCATCGTCAAAGCCACCAGGTGCGTCTGTTTGACGGAATGAACTGCGAAACGCATCTGAATAATACGCTTGGGTGCTTAACTTAGTAGTATCGCCTAGCTGGAAAATATGTTGTAGCTGAGCAGATTTACGCTCATGCTCAAAACGATCATTGTTACCCGAAGGCGCTTGAAATTTATCTCTGGCATAATCCACTTCGCCTAAGCCTGTTTCAGAAATATTTGAGTCTTCTTCGTAATAGCCGACTTTAGCAATCAATGTTTGGCGATCGGTTAAATTTAATTGACCTTTAAGCGTGAATTCTTGCGCATCAAACTCGTGATTATCGCGAATGCCATCACCTTTGTTTTGCAGCGCGTCTAGCATAATGCCGCCGCGCTCATCGCCGTAGCCCACATTTGCGTGCAAGCCAGTAAAGTCGTTATTACCTGCGCTCGCTTGTACGCTGCCCGCAAAGCCTTTGGTTGGAACTGGCTTGGTGACGAAGTTAATCATGCCGCCAATCGTTTGTGGGCCATACAGTATTTGACCTGAACCTTTGACTACTTCAATACGGTTAACGCGTTGCAAGGGTGTTGAATAATGCGCCGATGGGTCGCCATACGGCGCTAAAAATAGCGGCATGCCATCTTCAAGCAGCAATGTGCGTGAAGTGCGGCGTGGATCTAGCCCACGAATACCAATGTTTGGCGCTAACACAAACGCATCTTCGCCCACAATATTAATGCCTGGCACGTTGTTTAATGCTTCTCTCACACTAAAAGGCCTACGCTCAATCAGATCTTGTTGGTCAATCACATTGAACGAACCAGGTACTGACTCTAACTTTTCTGGCAAAATCCCCGTGACTTCAACGGCATCAACTGCAATATCTGCTGCCTGCACTCGTAATGAAATCGCTATTAGCGCGATTGAGACAATGGCTGGAATGGTTTTTAGCTTTAGGTTTTGTTTAACCATGCAATACTCCTCGTATTATAAATACTGATCGAAGTAATGATTGGTGCAAAATTTATGCCACTCAATCTTCGAGCGCAGGGTATTGATTTATATGGATATTAATAAAAATTAAGCTAATAGCATGGCTCACTTAAACCATTGTGTGGATGTGAACAACCATTAGTTGTTTACGTGTAGAGCGGCTTAATTGAACGAAAATGAATATTTATTGGGCATTTTAGAAGGTTAAGTATTGATGAATACAAAACTAGATTTTGCTGTGAACACACTTAAATGGCCACAGTTTTAATAACTGTGTTCTGGTGCAGGAAATGTTTGATTTTTAACTGCTAATACATAATCGCGAACGGCTTGTTGAATACTATTGGCACCCGTTTCACCGCTATCTTTTAAAAAGTTACGCACAAAGCGCGGCGACTTAAATTCAGCCGATTTTTTGTTAGCAGGGCCCGTATAAATACCCAGTAAATCTTGCAAAACCAATACTTGGCCGCTACAACTAACGCCAGCACCAATGCCAATTGTGGGCACTTTAATGGTTTGCGTGATCGTTTTTGCTAGGCTGGCTGGTACCATTTCAAGTAAAATAAAGCTAACACCAGCGTTTGCCATTGCGGCAGCGTCTTGCATAATACGAGCAGCACTTTCTGCGGTTTTACCCTGAATTTTGTAGCCACCAAGTTGATTAACCGATTGTGGCGTAAAGCCTAAGTGCGCACAAACTGGAATGCCGCGCTGTACCAAATATTGCGCAGTATTGGCTTTATCGCCACCACCTTCAAATTTCACCAT
>JBKJRD010000032.1:0-11863 GCA_046594885.1 Methylotenera sp.
AATAAAAGTCAGTTTGTAATCCACAATCCAGCGCGTTAAAGAGCCAGTCTGTTTATCTGCTGCTACAAATGTTAAATCTAATCGGTGTTCTTGCGGAACACCAAAGGCATCCATTGCGGTGATACTTAATTCCGTTTGTCGACTGTCTTTTGCCTGCATTAACCAGGCAAAATCTGCGCTATTCAGCGTGTTAACTAAAGCGCTTATCACTGCATCCACATAGGGTTTAATCGAATTCTCGGCATAACCTTGTTGCTTAAGCCAATAATACATCGCTGGCGCGCAAGCACGAATGCGGCTTGCAGGCCATGTGGCTAAATCGCTGTTGGCGATCATGTCCATATACAAATGTGCTAATGTGCCGGCATCGGCTGCAATATTGGGCAATATTTGCGCTTGCATTGGCGACTTAACACTATTTTTTGAGTCAAAAATTGGGTTAACTAAATTTTTATATTCAAGCAAATCATGGTTTAGCAAATCAGGTAAGTTTGGCGATTTTAATCGCACTAATTTCGGCACAAAATCTTGCAGTCGCATGCCAGGTTCTCGCATATTTTCAATGGGTGTTGCCGCTAAAAATTGCGCCTCAACTGCTGGCCATAATAGTGATAATAAAGATTTAGAAACGGGCTTTAATTCTCCTTTTTCGTTGTGCTTAATGCTGGCAATTAAATGCAGTTTTTGAATGCTACGCGTAGCGGCAACGTACAAAAGACGGGCGGTTTCGTTATCGATACGTTCGGTTTCCAGCGCTTTTAAAAAATCGTAGGTGCTGGCTTTAGCTTTGATTTTTTTTGACATCGGCGCTGCTAACAATTGGCGTTGCTGACCAATAGATACTTCTTCCCACAGCATCATCGGGCTATCGTTATTGGCTGGTTTACGGTTTAAGGCAGGCAAAATCACCGTGTCAAATTCCAAGCCTTTTGCAGCGTGAATCGTTAAAAACTGTAGTTGTGACGACGCGGTAATGTCAGGCTGGGCGTAGAGTTTTAACATCGCCGTATCCAGTTGGTTAAAATCTATTACAAGTCCACGCGCAGTCTTTTCGACTAAATCAAAAAAAGCTTGAATATCGCGATTGTCACCCGTGCTAATTAATGTGCTGGCACCGCCCAGCTTAAGCCAAGTACTTTCTAACCAACGTCGCAAGGGCATGCGGCCTTGATGTTGAAAGGCTTCTGCCAAAATTTCGCGCACATGCAGCAAACGTTGTTGGCCGTCTTTGCTTAATGTTTGCAAACGATTTTCATCCTGCATCAATTGCCAAACAGTCGCAAAATGCATGTCGTGCGCCAGCGCGTGCAAATCAGCCAGCGTTAATCCACACCAAGGTGCGCGTAATACATTCAGCCAATGCACGCGGTCGGCGCGGTGTAACATCGCGCGCGTCAGCGAAAGCGCATCCAAAACCGTTTGCCTGTCATTTAAGCCTTCAATTTCAACTGCCTGAAAACGAATATGGCTGTAATCGCGACGAATCACAGAAACCAAGGCTTTTAAATGTGAACGCGAGCGCACCAAAACCACAATTTTATGTTCAGATGCCTGCTGTTGCGCTTGTTGTTCTAAAATAATTAAGTCGGCCACATAACGTGCTTCTAATAATTTGGCCTGTTCGCTCTCTTCATCAGCATTCAATACCAGCGGATGGATGGTGACGCCCGCGTTGGCAAGCGCATTTTTTTTGGAGATAAATGTACGGTAACTAATCGCCGCCTGATTAATGCTATCTGTTGCAGGGAAAATTGGCTTAAAAGTCGTGTTAATCCAATCGACGATTTGCGGATAACTGCGGTAGTTACGTGTAAGCTTGAGTGGCGTAAGAGGCAATTGCCCAATGCCATGCATACTGGCGGTTAAAAACAGGCTCACATCTGCCTTGCGGAAGCGATAAATCGATTGCATCGGGTCGCCCACGCAAAACAGCGTGCGGCCATCATTTGGTTGCCAGCCCAAAGTTAACTGCTCAATTAAGCGCATTTGCGTAGGGCTGGTATCTTGAAATTCATCCACCAATAAGTGTGAAATTTTATAATCTAATTTAAGCGCTAAATCGGTCACGCCAGTTTCATTTTCCAGCGCATAGCTGGCCGATTGTGCCATTTCAACAAAATCCACTTCATTGGCGGCTTTAAACGTGCTCCATAAATGCGCAGTTGCCAATTGCAACAATTGCGCAAAGGCTTTAATCGTCGCGCAATCTTGCGTCATCAGATCCAAATCTACATTGGGCAGGTAACGCACCGCGTCTAAACTTTGCGCCTCACCAATGAATTCGGTGAGTTGGGCAAAATGCTGCTTATATTCATCATATTCAGGATGATTTTTATCTTTGGCTGGAAAACCATCTTTTATATTGGGTTTTTTTCTAAAAGTACCATCATTAGTCAGCAAAAAATCTGCCAAAATCTGCCAATTGCTTAAATCATGCAGCGTTGCGCCCAGTGGCGTTTGCCAATTAGCTAAAGTTTGCAAAGCATGATCTGGCTCTAAATGGCTGGCAGCAAAGCGTACTACAGGCATTAACTGCATTTGAACGCAGCTGGGAACCGCTGTTAGAGTTAACACTAATTTTTGTTCAATTAATTGCGCCAGTGCATTTGCTAGGTTTTGTGCAATTTCATCCGCGCTAATATTGGCATGCTCACCCACCAATGTTAGCCATTGGTCGCGCTTTGCCAGCATATCGGCCAGCAAAACGGTCAGCTTTTCAATATCGTTGTGCATAAAGCGCAGCGCAGTGCTCACAGTAGCATTGGGATTATTTTCTTTTGCAATCTGTGATAACGCAAGCTGTGCCGCGGTTTGATAATGCGCAGCGGCATCTGAGCTAATCACAGGCTGACCACCAAAACGGCTTAACAATGGCATTTGCCGCGCCAGACTGCTACACAAGGCATCCATGGTTTGAATACGTAGGCGGGCAGGTTGTGATAACAATTGCCAGCCTTTATTTTTAGCATGTTGCAGTGCTGTTGTTGCCAGTTCACGCGTCACTTTTTTGTGTGGCGCATCAATAAGCGTATTGTTTTGCGCATCTTCTAGCGACATTAAAATGCGGTTTCGCATCTCGGTCGCAGCTTTATTAGTAAAAGTGAGCGCAATAATCTCCTCTGGCGCTTCAACCGTGGCTAGTAATTTTAAGTAACGTTGCGTGAGTAGCTCTGTTTTACCTGCGCCGGCAGGCGCTTCTACAATAAAATTTTCAAGCGCCAGCGCGCGCGCGCGATTTTGATTGTCCAGCTCAATTAATGTTGGTTGAGTTAAATTGTTCATGTTTTGCTGTTGCGTTTTATGATGACGATGATTGCTGTTCAAATTGTAAAGCGCGCTCTGGTAAACGTAATAGTGGCTTGACTTCGCAATACAGCAAATCGGTTTCATTTTCGAATTTTACGCAAGCGCCACCCCTTTTGACCTCGTTTGCAATGGCCGTTAAGCTATGTTGCCAATGTAAGATTAATGCTTCAAAATCGGCAAATTCTTTAAAAACAGAGCCATTACTTAACGCTGAAAATGGCTTGATATTCGGTAAAGCATCTTTCTCTGATACGCCGCTAAATTGACATGCCAAAAGATCCACTTTGGCAAAGCAAGCGGCCACGACTGGCTCATGTTTCAATACCAAAGCCGCATAAAGTGGAATCTGTGGTTTGCTAATCCGTTCATCTGCCCAACTGCTATGGCTGGGTTTACTACTACCCGTTTTGTAATCAATAATCACTAAGCCGCCATCACCTAACGCATCAATACGGTCAATTCTTAAAGTGATTTCCAAGCCTTCAATGGTTAAAATATGCTGCGCTTCGCATTCAATGACTGAGAAATCGGCGCGTTGTTTTTCAAGTTGTAACCAAGTATCAATCAATGGTAATAATCGTTGCTGTTCAATCTGCAAGATTTGTTTTGGAATATTCTCAATATGTCGCGCATGCTTAAAAACCGCAGCAATGGCTGTTTTAATAGCTGCTTCCAGTTGCGCATTTGAGAGCGATGTAAGATTGGCTGAGGTTCTACATTGACCCCAAAATTGTTGCAATACCGCATGGGTTAAGTTGCCGCGCGCAAGATTATCAAGTCCGTCAGTTGGGCTTTCCAGCGATTTTGCACCTAAACGATATTGATAAAAAGCCCAGGCAGGGCAAATGGCTTGCGCCTCAAATAGTGCGCTGCCGCCACGCAATTTTTCGGTTAAGGTGATGGCTGGCGCGATCTGGTCATCAATGCGTTCCAAAAGGTTTTCGTGTATTTTTTTTGTGCTAAGCATTTCAGCCATCGTGCTAATACTGTCAATAGCATCCGTAAAAGCTAACTGACTTAACAAAGGAGAAGCACGCAATTCACGATCGGCATCTTTTTTTGCCCATGAAAATACAACTTCATTAGCGCTGCTTAACAACCGCTGCTGCACTTTTTGTGCAAATTCGGCTTGAATATCGGTATCAGCATTGGGCATGTTTAAATCGCGTTGCATTTTAATCGGCAACAAGGCGTTTGGCTTGGCTGGCGGCGGCCAGTGCTGATCGTTCATCCCCAATACCCACGCGCCATCTAGCGCAATTGCGCTGTTTTCTAACATACCTAATAATTGGATGCGTGGATTGCCAGTGGTTTCAGGCAGAAACATGCTGCCCACGCAAATTTGATGCAATTGATGCGCAGCTTCTGCCACGGTAATTGCACCAGTTAACGCTTCTAATGCACTCAAATGTTGCAAAGCTTTTAACCATGCTTGCTGCGCTTGAAATTCATAACTGCTTAAGCTGCGCGTATTTGCCCAGTTAACATGGGTTAATAATTGGCTAAATTGTGCCGCCCAAAAAGCAGGAGAGTTTTTAGTGCGCCATTGTGTTTGAGCGTTTTGCAATAGCTGCAAATGGCTTAAACATTGTGTGAGTGATTGACTGCCTTTTGTATTCTTATCAAACTTTTCAGCCAACTGGATAAGCGATTGCAAGCTAACCTGACTGCTTAAATTTTTGCGCATTTGCGCGTCTAGTAAGTTGCGCGCATCTAATTCTGTTGCTGCACCCCAATATACATCGAGCATAAGCGCGCTTAATTCAGATTGTGCCATGTTTTGCCTGCTCACTGCCAAGCGCAATAAACGCAAAGCTGAGTTGATTAACGGATGCTCACTTAACGCTGCGCCAATCGAAAAATCCATGATACGTGGTGTTTCGTACAAGCTAGGATGCAAAGTTTCAGCGTGAAAAGTGTCATCCAATAAATCAGACAATTTGCTGCGGATATTGCCTAATAAAGGCGTAATAATGGCTAAATTTGCTTGCGGATTTTGGGTTAACTTTTGTTTAGCCCAAGCGACTGCTGCACGACATTCCGCATCACCATCATCGCAAGCTATTTGTTGCGCTGGCAAAGCATTTTGTTGCGCTTGTAAAAAAGTGACGCTGACATTTTTTGCGCTTAAGTTTTTGATTAGTTGCTGCTCAAGTGGTGTGGTGCGATCAAAGCCCGCCAGTTCAATCGTTGCAGGTAATGAGAATGAAGTGTTAGCAATATAATCTACCTGCAACGCGAGTAGCCTTGCACATTCAAGCGCATTATTTTTTTTGCACAATAGTCGAAAAGCCTGCCGCCAGCGCAAAAACTGCCGTGTCTCTACCGATTGAAAATAACTGTTTAGCTGCGCATCGCTTACTTGCCATTCAACCAACAATTGATTCGCTTGCATTGCCGCATCTGCTAGGCTTGCAATATCGAACAAAGCGGCTAACTCATGTTTTTGTATGCAAGATTCAATCGCTTGCTGCCAGAGCATTTTTTCGCTGATGGCGTTCAGATGGATAACAGCAAAAGTTTGCGCTTCAATCTCATTGATTAAAATAGCTTGCTGCATCAATTGTGTTAACCATTGCTGCAACGTCAGGATTTTTGGCGTTTGCCATTGTGTTTGTTTAAGCGATAATTGTCGCTGATGATACAGTTGCAAGCCACGACTCAGGCGCGCGGTAGTGCATAGGATTAAATGCGGTGTTAAATTCAACATGTCGTTATTGTAGGCGAACTTGCAGTAAAATAGCCGCATAAACGCATTACCACCCACCATTTTTTAGAGGTAAAACGATGTTAAGTAAATTGGCTCAATTCTTCAAAATGCTCATTCTAGTCATCATTATCCCTATCGTATTATTCGCTTTGTATACCTGGGCTGTACTCAATTGGGTTTATTCCACTGGTGAACGCGCGGGTTATGTACAAAAACTCTCTGAAAAAGGCTATGTCTGTAAAACTTTTGAGGGCGAATTGGTGCTGGTTTCCATGCCAGGCACGCAAGCTGAAAAATTTTTATTTACCGTAAAAGATAAATCACTGGTTGAGAAAATCAATAATAGTATGGGCAAGCGCGTACGCATCACTTATGAAGAACACAAATGGATTCCGAGTAGCTGTTTTGGTGAAACGTCTTATTTTGTGAAAAATATTCAGTTGTTAAATAATGATGCATTTAATCAGCCGTTTAATTGATTTCAATATTGATTGGTTAGCTTTTGACGGCAGGATTTTAATTGAGTAGTACAGACGAAAAAAATTACATTACCCCGCAAGGTTTTGCTGCTTTACAGGCAGAATTTCATGCCTTGTATAAAGTTGAGCGGCCAGAAGTGGTGCGCACGGTTTCTTGGGCAGCCAGTAACGGTGATAGAAGTGAGAATGGCGATTACATCTACGGCAAACGTCGTTTGCGCCAAATTGATAGCCGCTGTCGCCACTTAATGCGCCGAATGGATTTAGCCGAAATTGTCGATAGCAGTTTGCAGCAACATTTGGAAAAAGTATTTTTTGGTGCTTGGGTGACACTGTTTAATTTAGCTGACGATAGTGAACATGTCTATCGTATCGTCGGTAAAGATGAGCTAGAGCCAACCAAAGGGTATATCAGTTGGGTATCTCCACTAGCTAAAGCTATGCTGGGAAAAGGCTTGGGCGATACTATACGTGTTATTACGCCAAAAAGTGAAGAAGTATTTGAAGTGGTAGATATTCGCTATAACGCCACTGTAAAACAAGCTGCTAAAAGTGATACTTGAACTAACACTATTAATTGGCTATCCTAATCGCATGTTGAAACGCTTTTCTTATTATATGGCTTGTTTATTGTTGGTTTTAATGCCAATACAGGCTTTAGCAGCCGCTAATATGCTGATTTGTAACAGTATCATGCAGTCTAATCATGCAGATCTTAACGTAAGCAATATGCAACAATCGATAGAGCAATCAGTCAACCAACCATTTGCTGTTATGTCGTGTCATGAACACATGGCAGTAAAAAATACACAATCATCAAAGTCCAAATCCGCTTGTAAATCCACTTGCGCAAGTCTATGTGCAAGTTTATGCGGCCTTACAGCAATACATGCAAAAATTCAATCTATTTTTGCCGTTAACTTAGCGCAAACTTTTCATTTCAGTATTCAAACCTACGTTTCAATTACACAACCCAACCTGCAACGCCCACCCATACTCCTTTCTTAACGATAATTTGTCACGTCTGAAATAACTGACGTGACGCTATTTTTAAGCATTTAGGAGTGTTTTATGAATATCCCACGTGTAGACAAATGCCTGCTATGTAGCTGCTTGTTGTGCATTAGTTTTGTTGTGCATGCAGAGCAGCCATTAAGCTTGGCTGAATCCATTCAACTGGCAACTCAAAATCAACCATTATTGCAATCATTTAACGATGCTGCCATTTCGTCGCGTGAGGCAGCAGTGGCAGAAAGCCAATTGCCTGATCCTAAGATAAAAATTGGGGTTATTAATCTTCCAGTTACAACCAACGATGCACTGAGCTTGAGCCGTGATGACCAAACCATGGCCAATATTGGTTTTTCGCAAGAGATGGTTCCGCTTAAAAAGCGTGAAGCCGCCGCCAACCGCATAACGGCAGAGGCTGGTCAATATCAAACTGAGCAGCTGGCGATGGCAAGATCTATTGAGCGAGATGTTGCTTTTGCATGGCTAGATACTTACGAGGCGCAGCGAAAACGTGAGCTATATCAGCGCATTATCGATGACATGTTGGCTGAACGAAAAGTCTTGGCGGCAAGCGTAAGTTCGGGTGCTGCAAAAAGTAGCGATGTACTGCAAATGGATACAGAAATATCGTTAATAACTGAAAAACGTATTTTTGCCTTACGTGATGAGCGCAAAGCCAGAGCTGGTTTGGCGCGCTGGTTAGGTGTTTCGGCTGCACGGTCAATCTCATCTGAATTGCCAGTGATGACGCGTGATGTAAACACTCAAAATTTGCAAAAGCAAATAGATCAACACCCGTTATTAATCAATGCTCAACAAACTGAAAAAGTTGCCCAATTTGAGATTGAGCAAGCAAAAGCCAACCTAGAGCGCAACTGGAGTTGGGAAGTTGGCTATGGTAAACGTTTTGCAGGCCGCAGCGATATGCTGACTTTTCAAGTGGCAATCGATTTGCAGCTGGATCGAGCCAATCGGCAAGATAAACGTACCGCCGAAAAATTGGTGCTGCTAGAAAAGGCCCGAAAGTTAACAGAAGATAAGCGGCGTGAATTGGCTGCCGAACTTGAAAATGCAATGGCAGACGCACAAGCCGCAGAATCGCGTGAAAACGAGCATTTAACGGTGTTGATTCCTGTTGCCAAAGCGCGTTTGAGTCTTGCGCAAGCGGCTTACAGCGCTGGCAAACAAACTTTAACCGAGGTATGGGAAACACGTAGAAATTTAATTGATGTTGAGATTGATCACTGGAATATTCTAACTGACCGCCAACGCGCAGCCGTCAAATTAAATTACTTGCTGAATAATCTGGATATAGGGAGCGCATCATGAAACGACTTCACATGGTGATATTGGTTGTTTTATTGGCTTTATTTACTGGCCTAGGCTGGTTTTTTGGCCAAAAAAATATGTTAAGTAGCATGGCAGGTAAATCTTCAGATGGCATGAAAAGCGACATGGCAATGGCCGATAAAAATGGTGTGGTACAAGATGATAGCGGCAAATCCGTTAAATACTGGTACGACCCAATGGTGCCAGGGCAAAAATTTGATAAGCCAGGTAAATCGCCATTTATGGATATGATGCTAGAGCCAAAATATGCCAATGAGGGTAGCGATGGTGAAGAGGGCGGCGTAGCAATTTCATCACAAACGGCACAAAACTTAGGCATTAGAATAGAAAAAGTACGTATGCAGAATTTTGGCGAAGCATTATCAGCCATTGGTCGTATTGAAGTGGATGAGCGACGCTTTTATGCTGTACAAACCCGTATGCCAGGCTTTGTAGAAAAGCTTTACGTGCGAGCCTTGGGCGACCCTGTAAGTAAAGGCCAAAAAATCGCCGAAATTTATGCACCCGAAATTTTGGCGGCGCAACAAGAATACTTAACGCTCATTTCGCTTAATCAAGTAGATGCGGATGGTGCATTAAAAAATGCGGCCCGAAACAGACTTAAGTTGCTGGGCATGACTGAGAATGAGATAAAAGTTATCACCAAAACGGGTAAGGCCAGTACAAGATTTGGTGTTTATGCCCCCGCTTCTGGTGTACTTACTGAATTGGGTGTGCGTGAGGGGGCGCAACTCATGTCAGGCGCCTCTCTGATGCAAATTAACGATTTATCGCAAGTATGGTTGCTGGCAGAAGTGCCTGAGCGAGACGCTGGGCGATTAAAAATTGGCTTGGAAGCAGAAGTGCAACTGCAAAGCCTAGCAGCTGAAATTTTTAAAGGCAAAGTTAGCTACTTATATCCCATCCTGGATGCAGATTCTAGAACACTACAAGTGCGTATTGAACTACCGAATGCGCAAAATCGTTTAAGACCTGGCATGTATGGCGACGTAATATTCACTGGGCAAACTTACCATGCGCTGTCAGTGGCATCTGAAAGTATTATCGCCACAGGCAAACGTAAAGTTGTGATAGTAAAAGAAGTAAACGGCTACCGCCCAGTAGAAATAACCACAGGGCAGGAGCGCAATAACCAGACTGAAATACTCAGCGGTCTAGCTGAGGGAGAAGAGGTTGTTGCCTCAGGTCAGTTTCTGCTTGACTCGGAAGCATCGTTATCTGGGGTGTTGGCAAGGCTATCTAATAACAGTGCGGTACAAAAAGATAAAGCAATGGAAATGACGATGGATAAACCTATGAAGGATAGGGCGATGGCTAGTGAAAAAATGCCTAAAGGGCGCGGCAAAGTGGTGGATGTTGATGCTAAATCGGGCAAGGTGACTTTGAATCATGAGCCGATTAAAGAGTTGGGTTGGCCATCAATGATTATGGGCTTTGATGTGAAAGACAATAAGCAATTAAGTCAGTTAAAAGCAGGTGATGAGGTGGAATTTGATTTAAAAACAGATGCGCCAGATAGGCCCGATAGGCCAGCACAATATGTGATTGAGCACCTCGAAAAAACAGACACTATGCATGGTAGTGACAAAAATAATCATGCTAAAAATAATATGAAAGACGAAATGAAAGGCGCAAAACCATGATTGCTCAATTGATACGCTGGTCTGCTAACAATCGCCTTTTAATATTATTGGCGACATTCATGATAGTGGCTTGGGGTGTTTTTGCGATGTTCAAAACGCCATTAGATGCGATTCCTGATTTGTCTGATACGCAGGTGATTATTCGCACGCAATGGGCAGGGCAAGCACCACAAATTGTCGAAAATCAACTCACTTATCCACTGACCACTACCATGCTTTCGGTGCCAGGCGTTAAAACCGTACGTGGCTACTCTTTCTTTGGTGATTCTTTTGTTTATATATTATTTAACGATGGCACAGACCAATACTGGGCGCGTTCTCGCGTATTGGAATATTTAAGCCAAATCTCTGCGCGTTTACCCAAAGGCGCTAATCCCAGTTTAGGGCCAGATGCCACTGGCGTAGGTTGGATTTATGAATACGCCTTAGTTGACCGCACTGGTAAGCGCGATTTAGGTGAGTTGCGCGCACTGCAAGATTGGTTCTTAAAGTTTGAGTTAAAAACCATTCCTGGCGTGGCAGAGGTGGCTACTTTGGGCGGCATGGTGCGCCAGTATCAAGTACAAGTTGACCCTGACAAGTTACGCAATTACCGCATTCCGCTATCAAAAGTGGTTTCTGCCGTGCAAGCGGCAAACCAAGAAACGGGCGGCGCGGTGATTGAAACGGCAGAAGCAGAATATATGGTGCGCGCTCGTGGTTACTTAGAGAATTTAGAAGATTTTAAAAATATCCCACTGCAGTTTAATGCAAATGGCACACCCATTTTTTTATCCAATGTGGCGCGCATTCAAATTGGCCCAGAATTGAGGCGCGGCGTGACCGAGCTAAATGGTGAAGGTGAAGTGACAGGTGGCGTGATTGTGATGCGCGCAGGGCAAAACGCATTAGAAGTGATTGATGCAGTAAAAGCCAAGCTTGCTAACCTGAAAAAGAGCCTGCCTGAAGGCGTAGAAGTGGTGACTACATACGATAGATCGCAACTGATTAAGCGTGCAGTTGATAACTTAACGCATAAATTGATTGAAGAATTTATTGTAGTAGCTTTGGTTTGCGCGGTTTTTTTGTGGCATTTTAGGTCGGCATTAGTCGCGATTGTGGCTTTGCCGATTGGCGTATTAGTCAGTTTTATTGTCATGTATTATCAAGGCGTTAATGCTAATATCATGTCACTGGGTGGTATTGCCATTGCTATTGGCGCCATGGTAGATGCGGCGATTGTGATGATCGAAAACGCGCATCGGCAACTTGAGCATTTTAAAGATAATCATGGCGAACCCAATAACGCGCAGCGTATTAAAGTGATTATTGACGCAGCTTGTGAAGTAGGCCCAGCGCTATTTTTCTCTTTGCTGATTATTACC
>JBKJRD010000094.1:0-11789 GCA_046594885.1 Methylotenera sp.
ATTCGAACTCCCGACATCCTGCTCCCAAAGCAGGCGCGCTACCAGGCTACGCTACACGCCGAAGAGGCAGAAATATAGCGCAATACCGCCTTTTGGTCAATTCTAATATGTTAAAATCTGGTTTTATTTTAAACTTTTATTTGAATTAAGCGAATGACAGCACAAATTATCAACGGCAAAGCCATTGCGGAGCAATTACTTGAGCGCATTAAATTATGCATAGATGCGCGACTAAGCGCGGGCAAGCGTGCGCCATGCTTGGCCGTAGTGTTGGTTGGTGCAGATGCAGCATCGGCAATTTATGTGCGCAATAAGCGTTTGGCTTGCGAAAAAGTGGGCATTCAATCTATCGCGCATCATTTGCCTAGCACAATTACGCAGGCTGAGTTATTAGCGTTAATTGACGATATTAATAACGATTCGAGCATTGATGGCGTTTTGGTGCAATCGCCGCTGCCGCATCATATTGATGAAACTAAACTCATTGAGCATATCGCTGTGCATAAAGATGTCGATGGCTTTCATCCCTACAATATTGGTCGCTTAGCAGTACGCCAACCCACACTGCGCTCTTGCACACCATTTGGCGTGATTAAAATGCTGCAAGCAAGCAATATTGATTTAGTGGGTTTGGATGCTGTGGTGGTTGGCGTTTCTAATCACGTTGGCCGCCCAATGGCGCTTGAATTGCTGCTGGCAGGTTGCACGGTAACCAGCTGTCATCGCCATACCAAAAGCTTGGCAGATAACGTCAAACGCGCTGATTTAATTGTGGCGGCGGCCGGCAAAGCAGGTTTAATTAAAGGTGATTGGATTAAACCGGGTGCAATTGTGGTGGATATTGGTATTAACCGTCTTGAAAATGGCACAATTTGCGGTGATGTAGATTATGAAGTTGCAAAAACGCGCGCAAGTTTTATTACGCCGGTGCCTGGTGGCGTTGGCCCAATGACGGTTGCTACTTTGATGGAAAATACTTTGCTGGCTTTAGAGTTAAGCGAAAAGCGCGTGAATGCAAATTGAAAATCAACTTTTGCATATCTATAACAATAGGAGTACACTCGCGCGATTGAAAATTTAACAAATTTTATGTGTTAACTTTCTTAAGCAACTGATTTAATTATAAAAAGTAGCTGGATAAAATATGGCAGAAACCCTTACCAAATCATTTACCCCTTATCAGCCTAAGCCTGATGAGCAATACATGAACAAAAATCAGCTAAATCACTTTCGCGCTATTTTAAATAGCTGGAAATCTGATTTAAGCCATGATATCGACAAAACCGTGCATACCATGCAAGATGAAGTCACCATGTTTGCTGACCCCAACGACCGTGCCAGCCAAGAATCTGATATGGCTTTAGAGTTGCGCAATCGTGACCGCGAACGCAAGTTAATCAAAAAAATTGATGAAACATTACGCAATATTGATGCCGATGAATACGGTTATTGCGAGGGTTGTGGCGTAGAAATTGGCTTAAAACGCCTAGAAGCACGCCCTACTGCTACGCTTTGCATTGATTGCAAAACACTGGATGAAATGCGCGAAAGACAAGTTGCAAAGTAGCGGATTGCTACATACTTAACCTTTACTTAACACTAAAAAATCGCGAATAATTGACGAACAATAAAAAAGCCCGCTTGCGCGGGTTTTTTATTTGCACATATTATTGTTGCGGTGCATCTTCTTTCGCTGGTGCATCAATCAAGGCTTTCATGCTTAAACGCACTTTGCCTTTGTCGTCAATTTCAACCACTTTCACTTTAACAATGTCGCCTTCTTTTACAAAGTCACTCACCGCGTTTACACGTTGGTGGGCGATTTGTGAAATGTGCACCAAACCATCTTTACCCGGTAACAAGCTGACTACAGCACCAAAATCTAATAACTTAACCACTGGGCCTTCGTAAATTTGACCGACTTCAACCTCAGCGGTAATTTGTGCAATGCGGCGCTGTGCTTCTTCGCCTTGCTCTGCACTGGTACAAGCAATTTTAATAGTACCGTCATCTTCAATATCGATGCTAGTGCCTGTTTCTTTCGTTAAGGCTTGAATCACTGCGCCGCCTTTACCAATCACATCGCGAATTTTATCTGGATTAATTTTCATGGTAATAATGCGCGGTGCAAAAGCCGACATTTCTAGATTTGCGTTCGCCATCGCATCTTTCATAATGCCTAAAATATGCGTGCGGCCTTCTTTGGCTTGTGCCAACGCTACCTGCATAATTTGTGCGGTAATACCAGTGATTTTAATATCCATTTGTAGCGCAGTAATGCCATTAACTGTACCAGCCACTTTAAAATCCATATCGCCTAGATGATCTTCGTCACCCAAAATATCGGTTAAAACCGCAACGCGATTGCCCTCTTTAATTAAGCCCATGGCAATGCCAGCCACATGCGCTTTCATTGGCACGCCTGCATCAATTAATGCTAAACATCCACCGCAAACAGATGCCATTGAGCTTGAGCCGTTAGATTCAGTAATTTCAGAAACCACACGCATGGTGTAATCAAAATCGCTTTTATCAGGTAAGGCTGCAATTAATGCACGCTTGGCTAAACGGCCATGACCAATCTCGCGGCGTTTTGGTGTACCCACACGGCCTGTTTCACCAGTGGCGTACGGCGGCATATTGTAGTGCAACATAAAACGGTCTTTAAACTCGCCTTGTAATGCATCAATCACTTGCTCATCGCGGCCTGTACCAAGCGTTGCAACCACCAAAGCTTGCGTTTCACCACGGGTAAACAAGGCTGAGCCATGCGTACGTGGCAACACGCCAGTACGAATGCTAATTGGACGAACGGTGCGTGTATCGCGGCCATCAATACGCGGCTCGCCATTTAAAATCTGGCTACGTACAGTTTTGGCTTCTAAATTAAAAAACTCGCCTTTAATTTTGTTGGCTTCCGCTGTAGATGTGTTTTCTGTAATTAACTCTGCCATGACACGATTTTTAATTTCGTCTAATTTACTAGAACGTGCGCCTTTCGCCTTAATTTGAAACGCAGCATTCACGTCTGCGGAAGCCAAGTTGGCCACTTTTTCAATTAATGCAGTATCAGGCGCAGGTGCAACCCAATCCCAAGCATCTTTACCAGCTTCACTCACCATTTCGTTAATCATTTTAATCACGGCTTGCATTTGCTCATGGCCATAAACCACTGCGCCCAGCATGATTTCTTCAGATAAATCTTTGGCTTCACTTTCCACCATCATTACCGCAGTCTCAGTTGCTGCAACCACTAAATCCATTTGCGATGTTTCTAACTCTGTTTTTGATGGATTTAATACATATTCGCCATCAATATAGCCCACGCGCGCTGCACCTAGTGGGCCAAAAAATGGAATGCCTGACAATGACATGGCGGCTGATGCGCCAATAATGGCTGGAATATCAGCATCAACTTCTGGGTCGCTTGATAATACCGTTGCAACCACCTGCACTTCGTTATAAAACGCTTCTGGGAATAAAGGACGCAATGGACGGTCAATTAAGCGGCTCGTCAGTGTTTCTTTTTCTGAAGGACGGCCTTCGCGTTTGAAAAATCCACCAGGAATTTTACCTGCTGCGTAGGTTTTTTCCATGTAATCGACCGTTAACGGGAAGAAATCTTGGCCTTGTTTGACTTCACTTTTGCTGGTTACTGCAACCAACACAACTGTATCACCGTAGCTCACCAAAACCGCTGAATCTGCTTGACGTGAAATTTCACCTGTTTCTAAAGTGAGCGTGTGCGCACCGTACTGAATACTTTTCTTTGTAATATTAAACATTAAACTTCCTTTTCTATTCTATGCTTTTCAATTCAATTAGTTGTTATTCACTACCCAATAACAACAACTTCTACTAACGACTTTTTGTGATAATCAATAAAGGCTTTTACACCCATTAAAAAAGCCGACGCATATCACCATGCAATCGGCTTTATTACTTCAAGTTTTCGGCATTACACAAATTTTTGGCATTACATGTAGCGACAAAAAAAATAATGATTTAAACTTTTAAAACAACTACTTACGAAGACTTAATCGCCCAATCAATGTTTGATAGCGGCTAACATCTTCACCTTTTAAATAATCTAACAAACGGCGACGCTGACTCACCATTGCTAACAAACCGCGACGTGAATGATTGTCTTTTTTGTTGGCTTTAAAATGTTCGGTTAAATAGGTAATACGGTTAGTTAACAATGCAACTTGCACTTCTGGGCTACCTGTATCACCTTGTTTTAATTGATATTCTGCTACGATTTTTGCGGTATCTGCTGCTGTAATGGCCATCTTTATTTCCTTAAATTTAAGACTAGTTAGCGACAATGTATAAGCAGCTTAAAAAGCTTTAACCCGCTAGTACATTCTTTTACGAATAATCCAATATTCTAACCTGCTTAACCATTATTAACAAGCCCTTTATGCTACGCAAGCCATTCATTCAATTACACTTTTTGACTGATTTTAATGGTTAAGTATTCGCACGCTGTAACATGCGTTTAGGCGCAATCTTGCCATCTTGCTGTAAAAAACCCAATCCTAAAAACAGATTCTGTTCATCGTACAGGCGCAAATCGCCTTGATGCATATTGCCAGCTAGCCACACTGTTTGACCTTGCATCAAAGAATGGGCAGCATTAGCATTGAGCACAACCTTTGGAAGATGCTCAATAGCCGAATCAACTGGCAATAAAAGTGCATCACGATTCGCTTGTGTTAACGCTTGCAACTGCTCGATTTTGATGGATTTTGATAATGAATAACCAGCTGTTACTGTGCGGCGCAAGCCAATTAAATGCGCGCCACAACCAAGTGCCGCGCCAATGTCTTCAGCCAGCGTGCGAATATAAGTACCTTTGCTGCAGCTAACAGTTATTTCAGCAACAGCGCTTTCTAGAGTGTCAACATGAATACTTTGTATGGTGATTAAGCGCTCATTACGTGCAATATTTACGCCCGCTCGCGCATATTCGTACAACGCTTTTCCTTCATGCTTAAGCGCAGAATACATCGGCGGCATTTGGCTTATTTCACCGACGAACTGTTGACAGGTTAATTCAAATTCAGCGCGATTAACTTTAACTGGTGAGGTGGTTAACACTTCGCCTTCCGCATCACCAGTTGTGGTGGTTGCGCCTAATTGAATCGTGGCAAAATAGGTTTTGTCGGCATCGGTCACATATTGCGCAAATTTAGTTGCTTCACCCAGGCAAATGGGCAACAAACCAGTTGCCAGCGGATCGAGCGTGCCTGTGTGGCCCGCTTTGGCGGCAGAAAATAGCCGCTTTACTTTTTGTAAGGCTTGATTAGATGAAAAGCCGAGCGGCTTATCTAGTAACAAAACGCCATGAATAGCGCGCTTAGTGCGTTTAAATTGCAAAGCTAGTATGTCAACTTAGGGTTGAATTAATCTTGGTTTTTATCGGTCGCGCGCGCAGCATCTATCAGCTGCGCCATTTTTATGCCATTATCAATCGAAGCATCGTAGACAAAATGCAGTTGCGGCACCGTACGTAACAACATACGTTTAGCGATTTGTGTGCGTAAAAAACCTGCTGACTTTTCAAGCCCTTGCTGAACACTATCGCTGGCTTGGGCTGCACTGTAAAAAATCTTGGCGTGCGCCATATCACCAGTCACCTCCACTTGCGTGATAGTCACCATACCAACGCGCGGATCTTTTACTTCAAACTGCAGCAAATCCGCCAGCTCGCGCTGCATTTGTTCGGCAACGCGGGTTGCTCTTGAAAATTCTTTTGCCATATTAATCCTTACCGTACTAATTTCTAATAGCGCAAAGTTTTATGCCAGGCTAGGCGCAAGTCAAAAAATTGAGCGCGGCATACGAGTTGGCATATATGCACTCAAACCAAGTGAAGATTTTTTGGTTTACAACGACGTATCATGATAGATTTTTAAGTTATAACGTACGCGCTACTTCAACCATTTCATAGACCTCTAAAATATCGCCCACTTCAATGTCGTTGTAATTTTTCAATGACAATCCGCACTCAAAGTTGTTTTTCACTTCTTTTACATCATCTTTAAAGCGTTTCAATGAATCCAATTCACCGGTGTGAATAATCACGTTGGCACGCAATACGCGAACGCGTGAGTTACGTTTTATCATGCCGTCTTGTACATAGCAACCTGCAATTGAGCCCACTTTTGAAATACGGAATACTTCGCGAATCTCTACCGTACCAATCATGCTTTCTTTTTGCTCTGGTTTCAACATACCACCCAAAGCCGCTTTTACTTCGTCAACCGCTTCATAAATAATATTGTAGTAGCGTACATCAACGCCCAAATTATCAATCAATTTACGCGAGCCTGTATCAGCGCGCACATTAAAGCCAATTAAAACTGCGCCTGAAGCCGCACTTAAGTTCACATCTGATTCGGAAATCGCACCCACGCCTGTATGGATAATATGTACTTTTACTTCAGCAGTGGATAATTTTTGTAAACTGGTAGCCAAGGCCTCATATGAACCTTGCACATCAGATTTAATAATCAAGTTCAGGGTTTGCACTTCGCCTTCAGCCATTTGATCAAACATATTTTCAAGTTTGGCCGCTTGCTGTTTGGCTAGTTTAGTATCGCGGAACTTGCCAGCACGAAAGTTGGCAATTTCGCGCGCTTTACGCTCGTCATTTAATACAATCACCTCTTCGCCTGCGCTTGGCACATCAGATAAACCTAAAATTTCAACTGGAATCGATGGTCCAGCTTCTTTAATATCGTTACCAGACTCATCTAACATGGCGCGCACTTTACCAAACGTGCTGCCGGCTAATATCATGTCGCCGCGTTTTAACGTACCAGATTGCACTAAAACCGTAGTTACAGGACCGCGGCCTTTATCCAAACGGCCTTCAATTACCAAGCCTTTGGCCGGTGTATTTTTTGGTGCTTGCAACTCTAAAATTTCGGCTTGCAGCAATACTGCTTCTAACAACTCATCAATGCCTTTACCTGTTTTAGCGGACACTTCGCGGAACATCACTTCACCACCAAAGTCCTCTGGCACCACCTCTTGCGCAACCAATTCCATCTTAACGCGCTCTGGCGCAGCATCAGGCTTATCAATTTTGTTAATCGCCACAACCAGTGGCACACCCGCGGCTTTAGCGTGGTGAATCGCTTCAATCGTTTGCGGCATCACGCCATCATCAGCAGAAACCACCAAAATCACCACGTCAGTGGCTTTGGCGCCACGCGCACGCATCGCGGTAAATGCTTCATGGCCTGGCGTATCTAAGAAAGTCACCATGCCACGTGGCGTTTCAACGTGATAAGCGCCAATGTGCTGCGTAATACCACCCGCTTCGCCAGAAGCCACACGGCTACGGCGAATATAATCTAGTAATGACGTTTTACCATGGTCAACGTGACCCATTACAGTGACCACTGGTGGGCGCGTTTCCATTACCGCTTGCGCGTGTTCAGCTTCTTCTAAAAACACTTCAGGGTCATTAGGTGCAGCAGCAGAAGCTTTGTGCCCCATTTCTTCTACTAAAATAATCGCGGTTTCTTGGTCTAGCACTTGGTTAATCGTCACCATCATGCCCATGCCCATGAGCTTTTTAATGACTTCGCCTGACTTAACCGCCATTTTGTGCGCTAAATCGGCCACTGAAATCGTTTCAGGTACCAACACTTCGTAGACAATCGCCTCAGTCGGCACAGTGAATGCGTGTTCTGTATCATCATCGTGATGCGATCTATTTTTACCTTTTGGTGAGCGCCAATTAGAGCCAGTTGTGACCGCGCCACGCGTTTTTAAACCACGTTTTTTATTTTCGGCATCGGTCCACTCTTTATTATTACCTTTCACTTTTTTAGCGTCTTTTGCAGCAGCAGGCTTTGCAGCAGCACCTTCTTTTGCAGCAGGCTTATGAAGCGTGCCTTCTGTCAACTTGGCGGCTTTTACTTTTGCTGCTTCCACTTCGGCTAGTTTTCTGGCCTCTTCATCTAAACGACGCTGTGTTAACTCTTGTTTTTTACGAACATCGTCTGCCTGCATTGCAGCTAAAGTGGCATGACGCTTAGCTTCTTGTTCACGAATTGTCACTTGTTCAGGCGTTAACACCTGTTTTTTCAATGTGGTTGGTTTTGAAGTGATGTTTTCTTCCACAAGCGTTTCTACTTTTAGTTCTACTGGCTCTTCTACTTCAATCATCTTAACCGCCGGCTCTTCAACTTCTTCAGTAGCCATTTCAATAATCACCGGCTCTATAAGCTTTATCTCTTCAGGCAACTCTTCAACTGACGAGTTTTGCTGCAAATCCTGCGCCACAGGCGGCATTTCAGCATCTTCCGGACGCTCTAAGATGCGCTTTTTACGCACTTCTACTTGAATAGTGCGCGCGCGCCCAGAGCTATCAGTTTTCTTGATTTCTGTATTTGATTTGCGTGTTAAGGTTATTTTGTTTTTAGGTGCTTGTTCCGCGCCATGTTCTTTGCGTAAATAATCTAACAGCGCGGTTTTGTCCGATTCTTCCAGCTTATCTTCCAATGCAGCTTTAATGACGCCTGCGCTTTTAAGTTGATCTAACAGCAAGGCAGTTGGCAGCCCTAGCTCTGCGGCGAATTGTGCTACGGTTGTTTGTGCCATTTACTGCTCCAATCTCTCTATTTTTCTACTACTTATATTCAACATTTTGCATGATTCACTTAACACATAATTTGAGGCCAAATTAAGTGTTAAGTATTATTTAAACCAAGGCGCGCGCGCGGTCATAATCAATTCTTTAGCCCGCTCTGCATCCATATTGGTCATTTCAAGCAATTCGTCTAGCGCTAATTCAGCCAAATCATCCAGGGTTGAAACACCCTTAGAAGCCAGTAAGTGTGCAGTTTCTGCGTCCATACCGTCCATGGTCAATAAATCGGCACTGGCCTCTTCAACTTTTTCTTCTTTAGCAATGGCTTCCGTCAGCAAAGCGGCGCGTGCACGGGCACGTAATTCATTAATCGTATCTTCATCAAACGCATCGATTTCAGCCATTTCAGCCAGTGGCACGTATGCGATTTCTTCTAAGGTGCTAAAACCTTCTTGCACCAAAATATCGGCTACTTCTTCATCGACATCTAATTTTTCCATGAATAACTGGCTGACATTGGCGTATTCGGTTTGATTTTTTTCAGCCGCTTGCTCTTCAGTTAAAATGTTTAGTGTCCAGCCTGTTAGCTCAGAAGCCAAACGCACATTTTGACCGCTGCGGCCAATGGCTAACGCCAATTGCTCTTCGTTAACCACAACATCCATGCTGTGCGCATCTTCATGCACCACGATAGATGAAACTTCTGCTGGCGCCATCGCATTAATCACAAATTGTGCTGGCTCCATGCTCCATAAAATAATGTCTACACGCTCACCAGCTAGCTCGCCTGTTACCGCTTGCACGCGTGAGCCACGCATACCGACACAAGTACCCACTGGATCTAAGCGCTGATCGTTAGTTTTAACCGCAATTTTAGAGCGTAAACCAGGATCGCGCGCAGCGGCACGAATTTCCAATAAACCTTCTTCTATTTCTGGCACTTCTAATTCAAATAAACGCTTTAAAAAATCCGGTGCAATACGTGACAAAATTAATTGTGGGCCACGTCCGCCACGTTCTACACGTGACAAATAAGCACGTACGCGGTCACCAACACGTAAATTCTCTTTTGGAATCATCGCCTCGCGCGGTAATAAACATTCAATACGACCTACTTCGATAATCGCGCTACCTTTTTCCATACGCTTGATCACGCCCGTTACTAAATTCTCATTACGACCCAAAAAGTCTTCAAGAATTTGCTCACGTTCCGCTTCTCGCACTTTTTGTAAGATCACTTGTTTAGCCGCTTGCGCCCCAATACGACCAAACTCAATCGACTCTAATGGCGCCTCATAATAGTCACCAATGACGCGGTCTTTAGCATGGTCGCTTTCCTCATCAAACTGGTAAGCAGAATTTTCTAACAAATCATATTCTACATATTGCCAACGTCTGAATGTCTCATACGCACCTGTTTCGCGATCAATGGTGACGCGAATATCTGCATCGTCATGATGTTTTTTCTTGGTAGCCGAGGCTAAAGCTAACTCTAAAGCAGTAAAAATCACTTCTTTACTCACATTTTTTTCGTGAGCTAAAGCGTCTACCAATAATAAAATTTCACGACTCATCACAATCTCCAACTTTAAATTTATTTAATTCTTTTTAACTTAACCATTATTTAGCTTACAAAAATACAGCTTAAAGGCTACTTCCTAAAATATAGGGCCTAAAATATAGGACTTAGTCGCGCCTTATCAATATTACTGAAAGCCAATTGATACAATATTGCATCACACTCAATTAACACAAAGCCGTTTTCAAACCCTTTTATAATACCCAGAAACGTTTTACGCGGTAAAGTTGTTTCAACTGCGCTTTCACTTAAGTCTTTAACACCCACACGCAATTTTATTTGCGCACGCTCACCTGTAAATCGTGCAAAATCTTTTTCTTTTTTTAACACTCTATCCATACCTGCTGAAGAAACTTCTAATCGATCGTAATCAATTTCATGATCGACTGTTAACACCTTACCAAGCTGATTACTCACCAATACGCAATCGTCAATATTGACACTATCTTTAATATCAACTGGGTTAAGCTTATCAATAAACACCCGTAGCAATTTACCGCGATTCGAAATTTCGAGATCAACCAGCTCAAAATTGAGCTGAGCCACCGTTTTATCAATTAAGCCATGCAAATCTTGCATTACCACATGTCCTTTAACACTGTATATCCTGCAGAAACAAAAAATGGGCAAAAAGCCCATTCAAATTATTGCAATATTATACCCATTATTCGTAGCAATTGGAATGCAAACCCATTCATTTAACATCAATTTGTATTCCACAGCAGTTTCCTTTTTATTGCTGGGTGTTAGGTATCGTACAGACGCCTAAATAAAATTATTATAATTTTTTAAATCTAGCTTGATCGCATTAGATTCTCTCTAGATATGTTTTTATCTCACAACCTTAAGGAGTTCTATGAAAAATGCAATTAAATCTCATTTAAGTATTATTTCACTGACGCTTTTACTTTCTGCGCCTTCTTGCTTTGCTTCGGTAGTCGGTAGTGATGATGACGTCAACTTTGATGGTACGTCAACAAGCTTTGGTTTTGGCGGATCAACTTTCACACTAACTGATAATGGTGATTTTTTTAGTCCTGTCAGTATCAGCACACAAGGTTCGGCAGCTGTCACGTCAACAACGCTTTTTGGTCTTGAACCAACTAGCTTCTTTGACCCCGTTCGTAGTGGCTCATTAGTATTTAATGATGAGTTTTTTCAATATACTGCTTTTGTAGATCCGACTGTTATTAGATTCTCTAGCACGCCAACATTTATTGGTTTAAGAGTTCAGATTGATGAAGACTTTCATTATGGATACGCTCAATTCGTTGGATCCCTACTGAATTCATATGGATTTGAAACGACGGCTAATTTAGGTATTGAAGCTGGTGCTGCGATTACTGAGGTTAGTGCTGTTCCAGTACCGGGCGCGCTTGCATTAATGATGTCTGGATTTGGACTGCTTGGATTCAAAATACGCAATCGTAAACAATTGCGCTCAATTACTTCAAACTCTATTCGGTTAACTTGATTACCTTTAACGCAAAAAGCCTCCACAATGGGAGGCTTTTGCTAGCTAAAACCTTAACGGCATCAGCGATATAAAGAGCTTGAGGATGACCTACTTTCGCATGCGAAGAGCATACTATCATTGGC
>JBKJRD010000028.1:0-3632 GCA_046594885.1 Methylotenera sp.
CCTTAAATAACTAAGAATAGTGTAAAACAATTGAGAATATATAGCAACACAAGATATACTATCAAGTGATTATAGTATATAACTACATGTTTTATAATAAACTAATATTAAAATAAATTTTTATGGCACATCTATGGCACATTTTGATTAAAATTTTGCTATAACCCCATCAATAATTAAAATTAGAAATTTAAAATAATTGTGATTACAAAATATTTAACATAGAAAATTCTAAATTATTTCACCTTTGCAATATCTCCGTATCTTATTTAGAAACTTACATTAAATGATGGATTAGTTATTAATTCAATTTAATACACTGATATGTAATAATTCAAGATTTAATGCAATAGAAAGCTAATAATGACACCCAATAAATTTACTATGCTGACCCAAAGAGGCCTAGGTTTTGTCAGCCAAATAGTATTGATAATAATAGGTCTAGCGACAGTATTTGGCGTTTATCAAGAAATCAGACTAATCTTGAGTACGGGTGCTATTACGGTGGGGGATTTACTAATACTTTTTTTGTATTTAGAAGTAATATCTATGCTCAACCACTATTTAGGCACTGGCAATTTACCTGTACGTTACCCGCTCTATATCGGCATCATTGCCCTAGCGCGCTTTTTAGTACTTGATATTAAAGAAATTGATGCGCTTCGAATGTTTGCACTTTCTGGCTCAATTTTACTTATTGCTCTAGCAATTTTAATCGTCAGATACGGACATGTTCGATTTCCCTACAATGATGATTGAATCAGCGCACCTTAGTTTAGCTTCACACTTATGCCGTAACCTTAAGCTAAATGGTTCATTACGCCAGTTACATGATGCTTTTATTGGTTTTGACAAAAGCTTAAGGTTAGTACTAAGTTTTTTTTGAAATGTGCCATGAGTGTGCCACGGCGAACAAAAGAAAACGCCCCAATCTCTCGAAAGGGGCGTATCTATTGGTGGTGAAAGAGGGACTTGAACCCTCGACCCCAGGATTATGAATCCTGTGCTCTAACCAGCTGAGCTACATCACCTTTAAAACTTTTAATTAGATTGAATATAAAATTTAATTAATTAAACTTTAGACAAGGGCGCAATTCTAGTGTTTTGGCGACATTTTGTCAAAAAAATAGCTTCTATTTAAGTAAACTTAACCATTATTTTTAGTTAATAAATACTCGTATGATTAAGTACTTACATTTACGCGATTATTATTTTAAATTTCGTTGATCAAACATTAAACCTAAAGTGCATCACATCGCCATCTTGCACAATATATTCTTTGCCTTCTAGGCGCATTTTGCCAGCTTCTTTGCTACCTAGTTCACCTTTATTTTTCACGTATTCGTCATATTGAATCACTTCTGCACGAATAAAACCGCGTTCAAAATCGGTATGGATAACGCCTGCCGCTTGTGGGGCCGTAGCGCCTTTTTTCACTGTCCAAGCGCGCACTTCTTGCACACCAGCCGTAAAATAAGTTTGTAAGCCAAGCAAATCGTAAGCAGCACGAATGACGCGGTTTAAGCCAGGTTCGTCTTGGCCGAGCTCGCTTAAAAATAACAATTTGTCTTCATCGTCTAATTCAGATATTTCGCCTTCAATTTTTGCGCAAATGCATACCACAGGCGCATTTTCTGCTTTGCCAAGGGTGTTAACTTTTTCTAATAGCGGGTTATTCTCGAAGCCTTTTTCATCTACGTTTGCTAAATACATAACAGGTTTTACGGTGATGAGGCATAGCGGTTTGAGCAGTTGCAATTCGTCTGCATCCAAGCCTAGTGTGCGCACAGCTTTGGCTTCGTTCAGGCAGGCCAGTACTTTATCGAGCACCGCCATCAGCGCGATTGCATCTTTATCACCACTTTTGGCTTTTTTGCTTTCGCGCTGCATGGTTTTTTCAACCGTCTCCATATCGGCCAGCGCAAGCTCGGTATTAATCACTTCAATGTCAGATAGCGGATCAATTTTATTTGAAACGTGAATTACATTTGCATCTTCAAAACAGCGTACTACGTGTGCAATCGCATCGGTTTCGCGGATATTGGCTAAAAATTTATTGCCTAAGCCTTCACCTTTCGAAGCACCTGCGACCAAGCCCGCAATATCCACAAATTCAACAATAGCGGGTTGTACTTTGTGCGGTTTTACAATATCAATCAGCGGTTGCAAGCGCGTATCGGGCACTTCTACAATACCCACGTTAGGTTCAATGGTGCAAAATGGGTAATTTTCTGCCGCAATGCCTGCTTTGGTAATGGCATTAAATAAGGTAGATTTTCCAACATTGGGTAAACCAACAATTCCGCACTTCATGTTTTTCCAGTCTGTCTTTTAAGCGATTACTGAGTTGGCTGCGTTTTCATTAGCGAGCCGTACTAAATGTACTGTCTGCGCTACTTCATTCTTGCCGCCATGTATTTTTTTAAAGCTTCGCTTAAAATACAGGTGCAAAAAACAGCCATTTAGTTAAATATTATAATTTGGTGACACTATTTTTTAGTGTGCAAGTTTAACATTGCATGCTCAAAATCACCTGCAGTTAATACATCTAATAAGTTAGCGCTTTGGTAAATACTTTCGTCTATTGCCGCTTGTTCATCTTTCAAAGGCGCTTTAAGCACGTAATTGATCACCTCATTGCGGTCACCAGGATGACCAATACCAATGCGCAATCGCCAATAATCCGCTGAGCCAAGTGCTGCATGCGTGTCTTTTAAGCCATTATGGCCGCCATGACCGCCGCCAAATTTTAATTTAACGCTGCCTACTGGTAAATCTAGCTCATCGTGAATCACTAAAATTTCAGCAGGTAATATTTTGTAGTAATTGGCGAGTGCGGCGATTGATTTGCCGCTGCCATTCATAAAAGTATTGGGTTTTAATAACCATTTATCTTGATTGGATTTTTGATGATTTAACTTGGCTACATAGCCAAACATTTTCGCATCTAATGTTAACTTGGTATTGGTTTGTGCAGCGATTTGATTTATCCACCAAAAGCCCGCGTTGTGGCGCGTGGCAATATATTTATCGCCAGGATTACCTAGGCCAACAAAAAGTTTAATACCGTCCATAATTTTTAGTTTAACAGTGTTGGCTTAAATAAAAATACAAAATAAAAAACGCGCACTTAATTTTAAGCACGCGTTTAATCAGATTGATAAACGATTATTCAGCAGCAGGTTCTGCAGCAGATTCAGCCGCTGCATCTGCTGCAACAGCAGCATCTGCCGCGTCATCAGCCAAACTACCACGAGTTTTAGCAATCGCCGCAACCGCTGCATCGTTATCATGCGCTAATTGCACGAACTCCACACCTTTTGGCAATTTAATTGCGGATAAATGCACAGAATCGCCTAACTCAAGCGCGGCAACATCCACTTCAATAAATTCTGGTAAATCTTTTGGTAAGCAACTCACATCAGCCTCAGTTAAAATGTGCGCCACAATGCCGCCGCCTAGCTTAACGCCTGGCGCAACATCTTCATTTAAGAAGTGGAAAGGCACTTTAACGTGGATTTTTTCAGAGGCTGAAACACGTTGAAAATCAATATGTTGAATAGTATTACGTACTGGGTGCATTTGATAATCACGCAATAAAACATTTTCTTTTTTGCCATCTACAATCAAAC